>CAYMSD010000003.1:58853-72281 GCA_964393015.1 uncultured Klebsiella sp. | reverse complement strand
AGGCGTCAGGCGTCAGGCGTTCACGACCAGAGATCGAGCAGGATCGAGAGATCGCCTGCGTCGACCGTGCCGCTTCCGTCGAGGTCCGCTGCACCTGATCCACCCCACGCTGCGAGAAGAAGCGCGAGGTCCGCGCCTCCGACCGCGCCGTCGCCGTCGAGGTCGCCCGCCACGGGCGGGCATCCCTGCGCGACGACGCGCACGAAGTCGACGCCCGCCTCGACGAGCGAGCCCTGTCCGAGGTCGCGCGCCACGAAGCGCAGCCGCACCGCTGCGCCCGGCGTCACGAAGTCCGCGACGCGGAAGCTCTTCTCGACCCACGCGCCCGCGTTCTCCGAGACATCCTCGAGGAGCACCCAGGTCGCGCCGCCGTCGCCCGAGATCGAGATCGGCATCGAGTCGGCGTTCGGGGCACCGCCGAGGTTGTTCGAGTACCAGCGGCGATAGACGATGCGGCTCTCGGGGGCGCTCGCGTCGAGCGGCGGCGAGAGGAGCGTGGTGATTCCACCGTCGACATCGGCCGCACCCGCGGCGCCCCCGACGGCGCCCTGCCCCGTGACGAAGCAGAACGAGCCGGGATCGGCGGAGTCGTTCTCAGGCTGCGCGATCGTGCCCACCGGGTCGACGCGCGTCCACAGGCCCGAGGCGGCGGTGTCGCCCGAAACGCCCGCAGACCAGCCGAGGTTGGTCTCGAAGGTGTCCGCGAAGAGAACCTCCGTCGCGACGGCCTGCGCCGCATAGACAGCGCCCGGCGCGCGCGGTGAACGCGCGACGCCGACGGAGGTCGCCGCCTCGATGTACCACTCGACCCGCGCGCCGCACGGGGCCGCGGGAAGCGACGCGACGAAGGATGCGGGCGCCGTCTCCGCCATCTGCGTCTCCGTGAACGCGCCCGAGGAACCGACGCGCGCGAAGAGCCGCACGCCGCCCGCAACGGCGGTGCCCCGCATCACGCGCACCTCGGCGGAGACGGGTGTCGCGAGATCGGGCTCGACCGTGGCGGGCGCGCCGCCCGAGAGCCGCACGACCGCGCCGTCGACGGCGGCCTCCGCGAGCTCGAGCGCCGCCGCGAGGTTCTCCGTCGCGTTCGGCACGATCTCGCTCGAGGGCATGACGAAGCCGTAGGTGCCCTTGTCGCGCACCTCGATCGTCCAGCTGATCACGCCGTGCGCTCCGAAGGCGTGGTCGACGGAGCTTCCGCTCGCGACATAGAGGGTCGACGCGATCGGCCCCGCGACATAGGCGGAGCCCGTCGCGCGCTGGATCGCGTCGCGCATCTCGAGGCCGAGCGCGTTGAAGCCCGCTGCGTTCGGCGGCGCGGCGGTGGTGTAGCCCCACGGGCTCAGCACGAGCTGGCTGTATGCGTGGAAATCGATGTGGCCGACAAGCGCGGTCTGCGCCACGAAGTAGTCGCGCATCGCGGCGCTCTCTGGCTCGGAGAAGGCGAACGGCCCGCGGTAGGTCTCGCTGTCGGGGCTCGTGCTTGCGCCGCCGCCGCCCCACTGGAAGGCCCAGTTGCGGTTCAGGTCGACGCCGAAGCTGCCGTCGCCGTTGTTGCGGCGGTTCTTGCGCCAGAGGCGGTTCACATCCCAGCTGAACACATAGCCGTCGGGGTTCACGACGGGAATGACATCGACCCACGCGCGCGCAAGAAGCGCCGTGACACGCGGGTCGGTGCCCTCGAGCGCGACGAGCCTGTCGGCGATGAAGCACGCGGTCGTCGTCGCGCCCCACTCGCGCGCATGCTGCGTGGCGTTGAAGAGGATGCCGGGGCTTCCCGCGGGCGCCTTCGTGATGCGCACGCCGCGGATCGGGCGGCCCTCGAGCGATGTCCCGATGGTGAACGGGGTGACGAGGTCGGGGCGCGCCGCGACGAGCGCGGCGAGATGGGCCTCGATCTCCTCGAGGCGGCGGAAGTCGTCGAAGAACCCGCCGCCCCCCGCGACGCCGCCGTCGCCGCCGCCAGCACCACCGCGCTTCGCGCGGGCCGCGAAGTCGGCGCGGAGGACGGGGCCGAGGTCTGGGACGAGCACCTCGTGCGCGAGCCCGCTCTTCGCGAGGGCGCGGAGGCCGTCGGCATCGACGATGAAGTCGACGGGGCCGACATCGATGCGGTGGTTGAGGACATCCTTCGCGATCGCCAGCACCGTGCGCACATCGCGGGTCGTCGCGACGACGGCGCGCACAACGCTGCGGCCATCGTGGAAGACGGGCTCCTCGGGCGGGCGCGGCGCGCCATCGGCCACGAGGGTCGTGCTGATCGCGACGGGCGAAAGGAGCGCGAGCGCGACGGCGAACGCCCGAAGGGCCACCGTGCACCGCGGGAAGGACTGCAGGCTCTTGCGCATGGGGCAAGTGTGACGCCCTGCCTCGCCTGCTGCAAGCAAAATCCCCGCTCGCGCTACACTCGCCGCGATGTCGAACCACGCGCGCCAGAGCCGACGCCCGCTCCCCCGCCTCGCGCCGACCGCGGGCCTCGCGCTCCTGATCGCCGCGGGCGCCCTCTCGGGCTGCACGCGCTTCCATGCGTCGGACCCCGCGCTTCTCGAGCCGTCGGGAGCCGTGGTGCCGTCGGCCGCCGTGGCTCCGCGCGCGCTCCACATCTTCGAGGGCTCGACGGGCCGCAGCCTCGGGTGGGCCGATGTCATGGCCGCCGCAAGCTGGGCGGACGCGGTCTTCATCGGCGAGCGCCATGACGACCCGATCGCGCACCGCCTGCAGCTGGCGCTCTTCGAGGACCTCGCCGCGGGCTACCCCGGCACGGCGCTCGCGCTCGAGCACCTCGAGCGGCATGAGCAGGGAATCGTCGACGGTTACCTCCGCGGCGAGGTCGCGCTCGACCGCTTCATCGACGACACCAAGAGCCGCCACTGGGCGGGCAAGGACACCTGGATCCCCTTCTTCCAGCCGCTCGTCGACGCCGCGCGCGAGGCGGGCTCGCCCGTGGTGGCGGCGAACGCGCCGCGCGAACTCGTCAGGCGCGCGCGCAGCGAGGGGTTCGACGCGCTTGCGGCGCTGCCCGAGCCTGAGCGCAGCCAGTTCGACATCCCCATCGAGGGCGGCGGGCTCTTCGACCGCTCGTGGGACGAGCGCTGGAGCGCGTATCAGGCGCGATTCGACGAGATCATGTCGACCGAGGAGGAGCGCGCGGACCCGGCCGTCCGCGCGCGGCTCGACGATGTCTTCCGCTCGCAGTCGACCTGGGACGCCACGATGGGCGCGTCGATGGCGCGGGCGCTCGCGGACGGAGCGCCCAAGGTCGTCCTCTGCGCGGGCTGCTTCCATGTCGAGCGCGACGGCGGAACGGTGCTTCAGTTCGAGGCGCGTGCGCCGCGCGCGCGCGTGCTGACGGTCACGGTCGTCGACCGCTTCTCCGACCGCCTCGCGGCGGAGGACAAGGGGCTCGCCGACATCGTGGTCTATGGGGCGCCCGTGGCGCGCGCGAAGCCTGCGCAACCTTCAGAGCCCGCGCAACCCGCAGAACCTGCGCAACCCGCGGATTCCGCGGCAACGGAGGCTTCCGACCCCGCTGCACCCGCCGTCGCCGATGAAGCGGGAGCGTCTGCTCCGAACGCATCGCGCGGGAACCGATAGACTGCGACCCGCCATGCGGCGCGTCGGATCCGAACGGCCACACGGGGGCGACGGCGCCGAGGCGCGAGAATCAGGGCGAGCGAATCGAGTCGAGAGAACCATGAGCGACCTGCCAACCCAGAAGAAGACCACCCTCGTCGAGATCGATGTCCGCGAGGGACTCCTGTATGTGAAGTTCGTCGGGCCGCAGGTCGGCCAGCGGGAGTCGCCCATCATCAGCCAGGAGGTCGAGCCCTACATCCGCGCCGCGGGCAAGGGCCTCAAGCACTTCATCATCGACCTCAAGAGCGTGACCTTCATGTCGTCGATGGGCCTCGGCGTGTGCATCGCGCTGCGGCACAAGGCCTCTGCAGCGGGCGCGAAGCCGATCCTCTTCGGGACCTCGAAGGAGCTCCTGCAGCTCTTCGCCATGATGAAGATCGACCAGCTCTACAAGTTCGCGAAGGACCAGGGCGAGCTCGATCTCCTGATCAAGTGAGGTCCTTCTCGGTTCGTCGGCGCATGCGCCGGGCGAGCTCTGGATCAACCATCCACAAGAGCGTCGAACGGCCCGCGGCACCGCCGTCGGGCGGGATCCGCACGGCCGCGGCCGCGCCCTTGCGGAAGTCGACGGCCGCTCCCGTGGGCGAACCCGTGAGGAGCACCGAGAGAAACTCCGAGAGCTGCGGCTCGTGGCCGACCCACGCGACCGCGCGCAGGGAGCGCATCGCCTCCGCGGAGCGGACGAGCGCGGCGAGATCGGCAGGGAGCGCGTTGCGCGCGACAGCGCCGCGCGCCGCGGGCGGAAGGCCGAGCCCGTCGATCGGGTCGCGCGCGGGACCACCTGCACCATCCAAGTCGCCGACAGGCTCGAGCCGCTCGGCGCGGCGCGGGCGCGGCCAGCTCGCGCGCTTCGAGAGGATGCGCGCGGTCTCCCACGCGCGCTCGAAGCCGCTCGACTCGACGAGCACGACCTCGGGCACGGCGCGGCCAAGACGCTTCGCGAGCATGTCGAACTCGTCGCGGCCTGCGTCGGTGAGCGGCCGCAGCGCGTCGTTCGGCCAGCGCGACGGGTCGCGCTCGAAGGCCTTGGCATGGCGGATGAGGATCAGGTCCATGGGCAGGCCTCCGTGCGGATTCGGGGATCGTTCGTCGCGCGGGCGCGCGGCGCAAGGTTAGCCAGATCGAGGGAATTGAAGTCGCGGGTGGCCAAAACGCCGCGACCTGCGACAATCGCGGCATGCCCACCGCGGCCCTCTTCACGAACGCACGGATCCTGACGCTCGCGCAGCGCGCAGCGGCGGGCCCCCGCCGCGGCGAGGCGATGCGCGAGCTCGGCGTCCTCGAGCGCGGGTTCGTCCATGTGGTCGACGGCCGCATCGCGGCGGTCGGCGCCGGCGACCCGCCCGCAGAGATCACGGCGGCGCGCACCTCGCTCGACGGTCGCGTGCTCATGCCCGCGTTCGTCGACTGCCACACGCACGCGTGCTGGGCGGGCGAACGCTACGCGGAGATCGCGCAGCGGCTTGCCGGCGTCCCCTACCTCGACATCCTCAAGGCGGGCGGCGGCATCATGTCGACCGTGCGCGCGACCCGCGACGCGTGCGCGCGCGACCCGTCGGGCGCCGCGCTGCGCGAGGTGCTGGCGCAGCGGACGCACGCCATGCGTCGGCGTGGCACGCTCGCCATCGAGGTGAAGTCGGGCTACGGCCTCGACCGCGCGACCGAACTCGCGATGCTCGAGGCGGTGCGCGGCCTCGCGGCGGACGCGGAGGCGGATGGCGGTGGATTGCTCGTGCCCACCTTCCTCGGCGCGCACGCGATCGACGGCGACGAGGACGCGTACTGCGCACGCGTGGTCGAGGAGATCCTTCCCGAGGTCGTCGCGCGCTTCGGCGGAATCGCATGCGATGCGTACTGCGAGAGAGGCGCGTGGAGCCCCGCATGGACGAGGAGGCTCTTCGAGCGCGCGCGTGCGCTCGGATGCCCGCTGCGCGTCCATGTCGACCAGTTCAACGAGCTCGGCTTCCTCGAGACCGCGCTCGAGATGGGCGCGCGCAGCGTCGATCACCTCGAGGCCACCTCGCGCGAGGGACTCGTGCGCGTGGCGCGCTCGCAGTCGACGGCCGTGCTGCTGCCGGGCTGCGGCCTCACGCTCGACGGCCGCTACGCGAACGGCCGGCTCCTCGTCGACGAGGGCGCCGCGGTGGCGATCGCGACGAACTGCAACCCTGGCTCGAGCCCGATCGTGTCGATGCCGCTCGTCATCGCGCTTGCGGCGCGCTTCTGCGGGCTCACGCACGCGGAGGCCATCACGGCGTCGACCTACAACGCCGCCTGCGTGCTCGGGATCGAGCGCGAGACGGGCTCGATCGAGGTCGGGAAGCGCGCGCACCTCGTCGTGCTGCCGACGCGCGACGAGCGTTCGCTCGCGTACGAGTGGGCGACCGCCGAGCCGATCGAGGTCCATGCGGGGCACCGCTTCCTCTGATCGCCGCGCAGAATCTGCGCGAAACCGTCGGATCGTCCGCTGAAATCAGATCGTTTCCCGCCGATTGCAGCGGTCGGCCAAAGTGTGCTCAGCGGTCACCCGATCCCTGCGCCACGCGAGGGCGCGGGAGTTCCGCGGCGCGCGCAGAGCCCCCAACGGAGTCACACGCATGTACAACACCACGCCGAACGGCTGGTCGCCGACGCACACCTGCACCAACTGCCCGGGCTTCGACTCGAGCGACTGCTGCGGTGGCACCGCCACCTGGCAGAACAACTGGAACAACGGCTTCGCTGGGGGCAACGGCTGGAACGGCTTCGGCGGCTTCAATGGCCCCTTCGCCTTCAATGCGCCGCGCTTCGGCTCCAGCTTCCCGTGGGTGACCAACGGCTTCGCGAACGCGACCCCGTGGAACGCGACCCCGTGGAATGCGACGCCGTGGAATGCAACGCCGTGGAATGCAACGCCGTGGAATGCGACTCCTTGGAACTTCGGCGGCTGGAACAACACGCCGAACGCCAACTGGAGCAACGGCTGGAACAACAACTGGGCCGCCACCGCCCCCGCGTTCGAGGCGAACCTGCGCGACGCGTTCCGCGCCGGTTACGAGGCGGGCTATCGCACCGCCTGCACGAACCTCTCCAACCAGCAGACGAACTGCACATCCGGCGCCACGAGCGTGAACGCCTTCACCCGTCCGAGCACGAACTCGTGCACGCCGACGCAGTCGACCCGTGGCTATGCGCCGACCAACGCTCCGACGGGCTTCGGCTCGAATCCCTCTTCCCAGAACAGCTCGTTCCAGAGCAGCCCGTTCACGGGCGCCTCGCAGCCGGGTCCCACGCTGCACGGCCCCTTCCAGGGCAACGGCTTCTGGAACGCGGCCTGCGGCACCGCTCCGCAGACGGCGTACGGCTCGACCTCGAACCCGAACCTCTCGGGCGACGAGTTTGCGCACGGCGTGAAGTGCTGCGACGAGCGCGGCGACTGCGGCACGCCCGCCTACGCGGGCATGAAGGTCCGCTCGGTCGCCTGAGCCGCCGTCTTCGATCGACCACGCGACGCCGCGTCGGAGGATTCCGGCGCGGCGTCTTCGCGTTCCCGCGTCGCGCATCCGCTACAGTCCCGCGCCATGCCGGTCACGAATCCCGCGGACATCGAAGGCGCCACCAAGGCCGCAGCATGCGTCGTCAAGGCGCACGAGCGGCTGGTCGACTTCCTTCGCGCGGGCCAGACGCTCGCGGAGATCGACGCCTTCATCGGGCGCACGCTCGCCGACCTCGACGCGCCGAGCTGCTTCATCGGCTACCGCATCCGCGGCCATCCGCCGTTCCCGTCGCACGCGTGCCTCTCCGTCAACCAATGCGTCGTCCACGGCACGCACGACATGCGCGCGTCGCCGCTCAGGCCGGGCGACCTCGTCTCGATCGACATCGGCGTGCGCCACAAGGGCTGGGTCGGCGACGCCGCGTGGACCTACGCCATCAAGGAGCGCGACCCGATCGGCGAGGCGCTCATGCGCGCGGGCGTCGAGTCGCTTCGCCGCGGCGTGGCGGCGCTCAAGCCCGGGCGCCCGCTGATCGACTTCGCGAAGGCCGTGCAGGGCTATGTCGAGGGCGAATGCAAGTTCTGCCTCGTGCGCGGACTCGGCGGGCACGGCTACGGCAAGGAACTCCACGCGCCGCCCTTCGTCTCGAATGTCGTCCCGAGCTATCCGGGCGAGTGGCCCGAGGCGTGGAAGGAGATCAAGCCGGGCCTCCTCGTCGCGGTCGAGCCGATGATCGCCGTGTCGAGCTCCGAGACGCGCTCGAACGGCCGCGAGTGGCCCGTGTTCACGGCCGACGGCTCGATGAGCGTCCACTACGAGGCCGATGTGCTCGTGACGGCCGCTGGGCCCGTGAACCTGACCGAAGGGCTGTTCTCGCTGCCCGAGATCGTGGGTTGAGATCGTGGGTTGAGATCGTGGGTTGAAGTCGCGGGTTGAAGTCGCGGGTTGAAGTCGCGGGTTGAAGTCGCGGGTTGAGGTCGCGGCCGGAGCGACCTCCCTTTCCTGCGGCAACCGACATTCGAGAGCCGTGGCTCCACGCGCGCAGATACCATCGCGGCTTCCTGCGGAGCCTCTCCATGCCCATCGAAACCGCCATCCTCCTCGCCGTCTGCATGTCGAACCCACCCGCCTCCTCAGCTTCGTTCCCACCGACGAAGGCCGTGCCCGTGCGCGACACGCTGCACGGCGTCGAGATCGTCGACGAGTTCCGCTGGCTCGAGCCGCTCGAGAAGGAGTCGTCCGAAGTCGCGGAGTGGACGACGACGCAGAACGACCACACCCGCCGCGTGCTCGAGGGCGTCGCCTGCCGCGAGGAACTCGCGACGGCGCTCGAGCCGTGGATGACGCTCGGCGCCGTGGGCGCCCCGCGGATGACCGACGGCGGCTACTTCTACTCCGAGCGCACGGGAACGCAGAACCAGGGCGTGGTCAAGTTCCGCGCCACGCTCGATGCGGAGCCGCGCGTCCTTCTCGATGTCAACGCGCTCGACGAGAAGGGACTCACCAGCCTCGACTGGTGGCGCCCGAACGAGCAGGGCACGCTCATGGCGTTCGGTCTCTCGCAGAAGGGCAGCGAGATGAGCGAGCTCCATGTCCTCGATGTCGCCACAGGCAAGTGGCTCGACGACAAGATCGTCGGCAAGGTGAGCATGAGCGGCTGGATGCCCGACGGCAGGAGCTTCTTCTACTCCGGCCTCCGCGATGTGCAGGACCCGTACTCGCGCGAGACGCGCCAGCATGTGCTCGGTCGCGATGTCGCGCAGAACCCCGTCGTCGTCCGGCAGACGAACCCGAGCGAGATCCCGGGCGCGGGGCCGACCACCGACGGCAGGTGGCTGATCGGCTCGCTCTTCAAGGGCTGGGCTGCGAACGACCTCTGGGTCGCGCCGATGGGTCCGTGGCTCGAGAAGGGCGAGATCGAGCGCACGCCGATCGCGCAGGGGCTCGACGGCCGGTTCGAGCCGATCGATGTGATCGACGGCACGCTCTACATGACGACGACCTTCGGCACGCCGAAGGGCTCGCTGATCGCGGTCGACCTCGCGAAGCCCTCGCGCGAGCACTGGCGGACCGTCATCGCGGAGCGCCCCGACATGGTGCTCGAGGGCGTCTCGCGCATCAAGGACGGCTTCGTCGTCACCTGGTCGAAGGATGTCTGCACGCGGTTCGAGATCGCGAGGCACGACGGAACGCGCGTCGGCTCGATTCCGCTGCCGGGCCTCGGCACGGCGTCGATCTCGACCGACTGGAACCGCACCGAGGCGTTCGTCGTCTACACGAGCTACGACACGCCGCGCACGATCCTCGCGACCGACCTCGCGAGGAAGGACCTCGCGCCCGCGGACCTGAAGGTCTGGGCGAAGACCGAGATCCCGAGCGACCTCTCGCGCTACACCGTCGAGCAGAAGCGCGCGACCTCGAAGGACGGCACCGAGGTGCCGATGTTCATCGTGCGCCGCAAGGACATGCCGTTCAACGGCGACAATCCAACGCTCCTCTACGGCTACGGCGGGTTCAATGTCTCGCTGACGCCCGCGTTCAATCCGACCATCGTGCCGTGGCTCGACAAGGGCGGCGTCTATGTGGTCGCGAACCTCCGCGGCGGCGGCGAGTACGGCGAGGCGTGGCACCGCGCGGGCATGCAGGCGAACAAGCAGAATGTCTTCGACGACTTCTACGCCTGCGCCGAGTGGCTGATCGCGAACAAGTACACGCAGCCCTCCCGCCTGGCGATCGAGGGTGGATCGAACGGCGGCCTCCTCACCGGCGTGGCCAGCATGCAGCGGCCCGATCTCTTCGCGGCGGCGATCGTGGGCGTCCCGCTCCTCGACATGCTGCGCTACCAGGACTTCCTGATCGCGCGCTACTGGGTGCCCGAGTACGGCTCCGCCGAGGACAAGACGCAGTTCGAGACGCTCTTCGCCTATTCGCCGTACCACAACATCCGCGAGGGCGAGAGGTATCCGGCGCTGCTCGTGACCGCGGGCGAGAACGACTCGCGCGTCCACCCGCTGCACGCGCGCAAGTTCGTGGCGCGGCTGCAGGCGAAGGCGGCGAACGACCACTCGCAGGATCCGATCCTGCTGTGGGTCGACCGCGACGCGGGCCACGGCCAGGGGAAGCCGCTCGCGCTCAGGATCCGCGACGAGGTCGACCAGTGGTCGTTCGTCATGTGGCAGACGGGCGTGTGCGGGCGTGATTGAGCGGCGTGATTGAGCGGCGTGATTGAGCGGCGTGATTGAGCGGTTGCGGCTGCGGCCCCTCCCTTTGGTGCTGGTCACGGGACCGGCGCTGCGCGCCGCACTGTCGACGCTTCGGATGGTTCCGCTGGCACTGCTTGCTTCGCACGCGCGTGGCACCCGCCGGCCAGAGGCCGGCGGCGGTTTGTGTGATTTGCTCGCCACCCGTCGGCCGTCCCGTCAGGCGCGGCTCAGCTTCGCGTGCTCGACGATCAGCGTCTTGAGCCCGACCGAGCGGAACGAGATCCGCGCCCGCGTCCCGCCGAAGCCGCGCGCGAGATACTCGACCTTCCCGACGCCGAAGATCGGGTGCCGCACCATGGAGCCGATCGGGAACAGTTCGCCCGCATCGACGGAGTCGAATGCATCAGGGTCGTCGTACTCGATGTGCGAGCCGCCTGCGCGTTCGGTCAGGTCGGTCCGCTCCGCATGGCGCGCGGGGATCTCGCGCAGGAACTCGCTCTCGATCGACGCCTGCCGCACGCCGCGCACGGTGCGCACAGCGGCGCTCGAGACCATCAGCGCCCGCTCCGCGCGCGTCATGCCGACGAAGAGCAGCCGCCGCTCCTCCTCGAGGCCATCCTCCTCCGCGCTCGCGCGGCTGTGCGGAAGCAGGCCGTTCTCGACGCCGATCACGGCGACGGAGTCGAACTCGAGTCCCTTCGCGGCGTGCAGCGTCATGAGCGTCACGCTCCCCTGCTCGGGGTCGACCGCGTCGGCGTCGGCCACGAGCGACACGCTCTCGAGCCAGAGCCGAAGCGCCTCGCCGAGGGTCGGCTGTGCGGAAAGCGCCGGCAGCGGCCGCTCGTCGTCGGGAACGCCCGCAAGCTCGTCTTCCGACGGATCGTCCGCAGGCAACCGATAGTCGGCGGCCGCCGACACGAGCTCCTCGAGGTTCGCCACGCGCTCGCGCTCGTCGACCGTCGAGTGGTCGTCGATCCTGTCGAGGCCGCTCGTCTCGAGCACCTCGCTGACGAAGCTCGAGAGGTCGCCCGGCACGCGCTCGTCGAGCGACCGCGCGAAGTCGCGGATCATGGCGACGAACCCGTCGACCGCCTTCGCGGTCTTGCCCGACACGACGCCCGCGCCCGACGCTTGCGCGAACGCAGCGATCAGCGGCAGGCCGTTCGCGGCGGCGTAGGCCTCGACCTTGCGCACGGTCACATCGCCGATGCCGCGCGCGGGCACGTTCACGATGCGCCTGAGCGACACCTCGTCGCGCGGGTTGGCGCAGACGCGCAGGTAGGCGAGGGCGTCCTTGATCTCCCTGCGGTCGTAGAACGCCGTGCCGCGAACGACCGTCGACGGGACCATGCGGCGCCGCAGCGCGTCCTCGACCACGCGGGAGAGCGCGTTCATGCGGTAGAGGACGGCCATCGAGCGCCACGGAACGCCCGAACGGGCGCGCTCCTCGAGGAACTCGACGACCTTGTCCGCCTCCTCGTGCTCGTCGTGCACCTTGAGGATGCGCACGGGAAGCCCATCGCCGAGCGCGGTCGAGAGCTCCTTGTGCTTGCGGCGCCGGTTGTGCGAGATCAGCCCCGCCGCCGCGGCCACGATGTGCGCGGTCGAGCGGAAGTTCTCGCCGAGCGGAATGACCTTGGCGCCCGGGAAGTGCTCCTCGAACTCGAGGATGTTCGAGATGTCGGCGCCGCGCCAGCCGTAGATCGACTGGTCGGGGTCGCCGACGACGAAGATGTTGCGCGACTTCGCGGCGAGCGCGGCCGCGATCACGAACTGCGCGTGGTTCGTGTCCTGGTACTCGTCGACGAGCACCCACTGGTGGCGCGACTGGAGCGCCTCGAGCACCTCCGCGTCGTTCCTGAGGAGAAGCGCGACCTTCAGCAGGAGATCGTCGAAGTCGACCGCGTTCGAGCGCGTGAGCACCGACTCGTAGGCGGCGTAGGCCTTCGCGACGGAGCGCGTCCAGAAGTCGTTGGCGTTCGCGAGGTATGCCTTCGCGTCGAGCAGGCGGTTCTTCGCGTCGGAGATCTCGGCGAGCACGCTCGCGGGCGTCCACTGCGTGCTCGAGAGCGCCGCTTCCTCGATCGCGGCCTTGATCGCGTCCTTCTGATCGCCCGAGTCGTAGATCGAGAAGCCAGCCTGCAGCCCGCAGCGGTCGCCGAAGCGGCGCAGGATCGCAGCGCAGTGCGAGTGGAAGGTCGAGACGACGAGGCCCGTGCGCGAGCCATCCTCGCGCGCGACGAGCTTGGCGACGCGCTCGCGCATCTCGCCCGCGGCCTTGTTCGTGAAGGTGAGCGCGAGGATCTTCCACGGCGGGACCCCGCCCGAGACAAGCGCCGCGATGCGCCGCGTGATGACGCGCGTCTTCCCCGAGCCCGGCCCCGCGAGGACAAGCGCGGGGCCGCCGCCATGCGACGCCGCCTCGCGCTGCGCGGGCGTCAGCCCCGCGAAGAGCGCCTCGCGGGGGTCGTCGCTCGAATCCTGTGTCTCGTCGTCGTGCACGGAGAGTTCCAGCGGCTCGGCGCCGCGTGGTGCGCGGGCGCGGGAAGCCTGCGATGGTAACGCCCCGTTTGGACTCTGTTTGGTGACGATGCCCGCTCCGCGCCAGCGAAACAGGTTCTCCACGGCCAGAGGCCTCTGTTCTGTCGCTTGCGACGGGGTGGTACCGTTTCAGGCGTTGGCGGAGGGGTGTCGCGCGACGCTCGGGCCAGATTTTGTGCCGGGAAGTGCGATTCTGGACCGAACCTGAAAAAAGTCGAAAAGAACGATGGGTTGGGGTGGTTCCTTCTTGCGACCCCAACATGTTGGGGTAGTATCTCGCCTGCGGTGGCCCGAACGAGGTATTCGGACCTTCCGAGGATCTGAGGCGATGCCTCAGACGAGGTCTGAAGTTCGGTCAGGGGCTCATCGCACCCGAATTGGTGGTTCTTCAGTGTGCAGTCGGGCAGTCCTCCGCCGGTTGCGGTCGTTTCGTCGACCCGCAGCAGGTTTGGAGGGGTCGCGCCTTCGGTTCGAAATGGCCGAATCGTCCCCAGGCCCGTCGATCCTTCGACGGTCACAAGGATGAGGGGCGCAACCGGGGCGCGATGACAGGCGCGATGACAGGCGCGATG
>CAYMSD010000003.1:53849-58753 GCA_964393015.1 uncultured Klebsiella sp. | reverse complement strand
GATGACAGGCGCGATGGCGTTGTTGGCTCGCTCCTCGATGAAGGGAGCGACGGAAGTCGGAAGATCACTTCGGACGCCGCAGGACGCGGATCCGACATGAAACCACCGCTTGGCGCGCAGGCTGCGCCCCCAGGCGGACCGAGTCGACCGGTGGGGTCGGCGATCGGTGAGACGAGATGGCAGTCCTCAGCGACACCCAGATCCGCGAGCTCGTGTCCATCGAGCCGTTCGCAGGAAATGAGAAGCGGCGTGGCGTCGTGAGCTACGGCGTGTCGAGCTATGGCTACGACGTTCGCGTGGGGACGAAGTTCAAGGTCTTCACCAACGCAACCTCGGGTGGGACCGCGATCGTCGACCCGAAGAACTTCACGAACGATCTCTTCCTGACCATCGACACCGCCGAGTCGGGCCGAGACCACATCATCATTCCCCCGAACTCCTTCGCGCTCGCGGAGACGGTCGAGACGATCAGCGTTCCCCGCGATGTGCTGGCGATCTGCGTCGGCAAGTCGACCTACGCGCGCTGCGGCATCATCGTCAACGTGACTCCGCTCGAGCCCGAGTGGCGCGGCAAGGTCACCATCGAGATCTCGAACACCACGCCCCTTCCCGCGAAGATCTACGCGAACGAAGGCATCGCGCAGATGATCTTCCTCAAGGCCGATCGCGTGTGCGCGGTCAGCTACGCGGACAAGGGCGGCAAGTACCAGGACCAGGCGGGGCTCACGCTTCCGATGGTCGATGGGCTTGCGTCTCCCGAATCCATCCCGTGCCCTGAGGCACATTCCCGTGCCGCGCTGCATCTGAACGGCACCGTCAGTCCGAACGCGCCGCAGAACTCGCGCGCCTTGCAAAGTCAATGAAGTTCCGTCCGGGCCTTCGCGCGCCGTCGCGGGGGCCCGCGCGGTGCCGTCCGCGTCGCGGGCGGCCGTCTCCATCTCTCTCAAGTCGCATTCACCAGGTTCTCTCCGACCCTCTCCGACCCTTACTCCGACCGCGATCGCGCAGGAAGCAAAGACAATGAAGATCTCCCGACGCTTCACCAAGGCAGGACAGAATGTCTACGACACCGTCGAGTGGACCAAGCGGTCAAGCCGCATCGGCAACTCGGACGGCTCCACCGTCTTCGAGATGAAGGACGCAGAGATCCCCGCTGCGTGGAGCCAGCTTGCGACGGACATCGTCGTGAGCAAGTACTTCCGCAAGGCGGGCGTTCCGCAGATCGCCGCCGACGGCACCCCGATCGTCGACGACGCGGGCAAGCCCGTGCTCGGCCCCGAGCGCTCCGTGCGCCAGGTCGTGCACCGCCTCGCGGGCTGCTGGACGCACTGGGGCGAGAAGTTCGGGTACTTCTCGACGAAGCGCGACGCCGAGGCCTTCTACGACGAGCTCGCATTCATGCTGCTCGCGCAGATGGCGGCGCCGAACAGCCCGCAGTGGTTCAACACGGGCCTCAACTGGGCCTACGGGATCTCGGGCCCCGCGCAGGGCCACTGGATCGCCGACCACCGCACAGGCCGCACCTCGCTTGCGACCGACGCCTACAGCCACCCGCAGCCGCACGCGTGCTTCATCCAGGCCGTGAGCGACGACCTCGTCGGCGAGGGCGGCATCATGGACCTCTGGACGCGCGAGGCGCGACTCTTCAAGTACGGCTCGGGCACGGGCACGAACTTCTCGCAGCTCCGCGGCGAGAACGAGCCGCTCTCGGGCGGCGGCAAGAGCTCGGGCCTCATGAGCTTCCTCAAGATCGGCGACCGCGCCGCGGGCGCGATCAAGTCGGGCGGCACCACCCGCCGCGCCGCCAAGATGGTCTGCCTCGACCTCGACCACCCCGACATCGAGGGCTTCGTCAACTGGAAGGTCCGCGAGGAGATCAAGGTCGCCGCGCTCGTCGAGGGGCTCAAGGCGCTCGGCGACGACCAGAAGGCGCTCGCGAAGAAGCTCGGGCTCAAGCTCGACTACGACTTCAACGGCGAGGCCTACTACACGGTCAGCGGCCAGAACTCGAACAACTCCGTCCGCATCCCCGACTCGTTCTTCGACGCGCTCGATGCGGACAGCGACTGGCAGCTCATCCGCCGCACCGACGGCAAGGTGGCGAAGACCATCAAGGCCAAGGAGCTCTGGAACGAGATCAACTTCGCGGCGTGGCGCTGCGCCGACCCGGGCGTCCAGTACGACAGCACGATCAACGCGTGGCACACCTGCCCCGCGGGCGGGCGCATCAACGCGTCGAACCCGTGCTCGGAGTACATGTTCCTCGACAACACGGCGTGCAACCTCGCGTCGATCAACCTGCTCAAGTTCTACGACTCGCACACGCGCCGCTTCGATGTCGAGGGCTACGAGCACGCGATCTGCCTCTGGACGATCGTGCTCGAGATCTCGGTGCTGATGGCGGCGTTCCCGTCGCGCGAGATCGCCGACCTCTCGTGGCGCTACCGCACGCTCGGCCTCGGCTACGCCAACCTCGGCGCCATGCTGATGCAGGCGGGCATCCCCTACGACAGCGAGGAAGGCCGCGCGGTCTGCGGCATGCTCACCTCGATCCTGACCGGCCGTTCCTACGCCGAGAGCGCCCTGCTCGCGGCCGAGCACGGGCCGTTCGCCGGCTACGCGGAGAACCGCGACAACATGCTGCGCGTGGTGCGCAACCACCGCCGCGCCGCGATGGGCGTCTCGCGCACGAGCGACGACTGGGAGGACCTGCGCATCCGCCCCGTGCCGATCGACCACTCGGTCGTCGCGGGTGGCCGCGTCAACCTCTCCAACAGCGCCGAGCTCCTCGCCCGCTCGGTCGCGTGCTGGGACGACGCGCTCGGCTTCGGCGAGAAGTTCGGCTTCCGCAACGCGCAGACGACCGTCATCGCGCCCACGGGCACGATCGGCCTCCTGATGGACTGCGACACGACGGGCGTCGAGCCCGACTTCGCGCTCGTGAAGTTCAAGAAGCTCGCGGGCGGCGGCTACTTCAAGATCGCCAACCAGTCGCTGCGTCCCGCGATCCGCGCGCTCGGCTACACGGCCGACCAGGCGGACGACATCCTCACCTATGTCATGGGCACGCTCAGCCTCGATGTGCCGATGCCGGCCGCCGATGGCTCCGTCGTGGCAGGCCGCGGAACGACGCTGCGCGAGTTCCTCCTGTCGAAGGGCTACACGCACGAGCAGCTCGTGTCGGTCGAGAACACGCTTCCGACCGTCTTCGAGATCGCCTTCGCCTTCTCGGCGTGGTCGATGCCCGAGAGCGTGCTCGCCGCGGCGGGCGTCGACGCGTCGGCCGCGAAGAACGACATGTCGTTCAACGGGCTCCGTGCGCTCGGCCTCACCCGCAGGCAGATCGATACGATCAACCGCACGGTCTGCGGCACGCAGACGGTCGAGGGCGCGCCGCATCTCAAGGACGAGCACCTCGCCGTGTTCGACTGCGCGAACCGCTGCGGCCCGCTCAGCACGCGCTTCATCAAGCCCGAGGGCCACATCCGCATGATGGCCGCCTCGCAGCCGTTCATCACGGGCGCCATCTCGAAGACCATCAACCTGCCTTCCGATGCGAATGTCGACGACATCGGCGCGTGCTATCGCCTCAGCTGGGAGCTCGGCCTCAAGGCGAACGCGCTCTACCGCGATGGCTGCAAGCTCAGCCAGCCGCTGTCGACGAAGAGCGACAAGGAAGAGGATGAGGATGAGGATGAGAAGGATGGCGAGAAGGCCGCCGTCGATGGAGCCTCCGAAGGCGCGAAGGCCGCCGTCTCCGACGCCGTCGTCACCGATGCGGACGAGCAGCGCGCGCTCGTGACCGAGGCGCTCACCGACATCGCGCTTTCGGCCGAATCGGCGAGCGTTCCCGCGCCAGCGGAACGGATCGTCGAGCGCGTGGTCGAGCGGATCATCGAGCGCCCGATGCGCCGACGCCTGCCCGACACGCGCGAGTCGCTCACCCACAAGTTCAATGTGGCGGGCCACGAGGGCTACCTCATCGTCGGCCTCTACGAGGACGGTCGCCCGGGCGAGCTCTTCATCACCATGGCCAAGGAAGGCTCGACGATCGGCGGCCTCATGGACTCGCTCGGAACCGCCATCTCGGTGGCGCTCCAGTATGGCGTCCCCGTCGAGAGCCTCGTGACCAAGTTCGCGCACCAGCGCTTCGAGCCGATGGGCATGACGACGAACGCCGACATTCCGTTCGCCAAGAGCCTCGTCGACTACATCTTCCGCTGGCTCGGCATGCAGTTCATCCCGGGCTATCGCGAAGTCAACGCCCCGCGGCGGCCTTCGGCGAGCGATTCGCCGAGCGCCTCCACCGGGAATTCCACGATCACGGTGACGGACGCCGCCCGCGGCGGCGGCTCGTCCGCGGCATCGAGCAAGGAGGAACCAGGATGCACGACAGGATCCAGTGGCGGAGCTTCCGCATGGGCCGTTCGTCGGGAGTCCGCGATCGCGGCAGCAGAGGCGAGCCACGCAGGCGTGGCGCCCGCTTCGATGAAGGCGCCGTCCCCGTCGTCGGGCGCGGCCCGCGTCAGCAGCACGCACACGGTCGCATCGATCTCGGAGACGCGCACCTCCGACGGCCGCACGGTCGAGGCGTACGCCTCGGTCGAGCGGACCGTGCGGACGGCCGCGGCGAATGCGCTCGACCAGTCGAACGCGGCGCTCATGGGCGATGCCCCCGCGTGCGATGGCTGCGGCTCGATCACGGTCCGCAACGGGACCTGCTATCGCTGCCTCAACTGCGGCAACAGCATGGGCTGCAGCTGATGCCGAGTGCTCGCGGCGGTCGCCGCGAGCGCGACGCAGAGGCGCTGTCTCGAGTCGCGTGCGATGCACGGCGCGGCACGAGGCAGGCGCGAGCCTGACTGGATCCGTCGTTCAAGTCCGTTTCAAGTCCGTTTCAAGTC
>CAYMSD010000003.1:40842-53749 GCA_964393015.1 uncultured Klebsiella sp. | reverse complement strand
TTCAAGTCCGTTTCAAGTCCGTTTCAAGTCTTGACCTTCCGCAGGATGGCCTCCCACACGGGCCCCCTGCACACCAACCGTGTGGGCATGGAGACAGTTGGCGGCGCATCGAGCGTCGCATCGCGGACGCGCACGCCACAGGAGGTGGCAGAACACGCACGGCGGACGGTCGGCCGAGAGGCCTTGATCTCCCGCCATGCGCCGTGAGGAACGGAAGCCGACATCAGGTGCGCGGACGCGAGCGGGTGATGCTGAGGACAGTCAGCTCCGACACACCCGCCGCAGTTTGAAGAGTGGAAGACCGACGCCGTTGGGCGGCGCGACCAGCCGAGAGGCCCCGCGCCGAGCCAGGTTTCGAGAAGGTTGGCGAGTGGATGGATCCTTCTTGCACCGTTTGGGCGCGCACGGAGTTCGCAGAGCCCAATCCTCGGTCCCCGCGGCCTCACGCGGATCCCGAGTAACCAACTCCGGCCGGTCGGCCGCTCCTTTCATGCCCACGCGGCAGAGCCACCCACGCGAAGGCTCTGCCCCCCGCCCCCTGCGGATCCCACCTCCGCAGGGGGCTCTTCTTTTGGGCACCGGCCAGCCATCGCGATGCGCGGTCCGATAGGCGCCCGCATCAGGGAAATGGGGCTTCCCCCTCCCCCCACCTGAGAGATCGCGAGGGCTTGGGCGGACTGCTTGTGACGGCTCTTCTGCGATCCGGTGCGTTGCCGCGTTTGGAGCCGTTCGATCTGTTCCAGCAGCCGAGAGGGCGTGCCATGCGATCTGTCGTTGTCGGAGGAGGTATCGCTGGCTGCGCCATCGCCGCGGCGCTGCGGGGAACCCCCCTCTCCCGCGAGTCGGTCATCCTCGAGGGCGGGCAGCCCGGCGCCCGTCCCGACGCTGGCATCCTGCTGTCGCCCGCGGGGCTCCGTGCCCTCGCCTCGATCGCACCCGAGTTCGACTGGACCGGCGTCGGCCGCGTCGTGGACACCGTCTCCCTCCGCTCCCGCGCGGGCCGCGTCTTCTTCGAGCGCCCCTTCGAGCCATGCCTTGCGATCTCACAGCGGGACTTCACGGCGATGCTGCGCGAAGCCGCCCGAACCGCGGGCTTCCTCGGCGGGTGGACGATGGGGGGGCTTGAGGTCGACTCCGACGGCCGCGTTCGTGCCGTCCGCCTCGCGGACGGAGGCTCGCTGCGTGGCGACGCCTTCTTCGCCTGCGACGGGGCCCGCTCGCGTTCACGCGAAGTCCTCTTCCCGCAGTGCGCCCTCGGCCCCGCGGTCGTCGAGGAGATCGTGACGGTCGTCGACGCGCCCGAGATCGCCTCCGAGCTGAGCGGCTCGCTTCGGAAGTACCACGACGAGAACGGCGGGCTTGCCATCGAGATCGTCGCCACGAGCGCGCTTCGCGTCGCCTTCACGCTGCAGTTCGACCCCTCGCGCTGGCGTCTCGGCTCCGACTCCCCCGCGGCGCTGTGCGCGTTCCTCGGCGAGACGATCGCGGACTGGGCGCCCGAGGTGCTTTCGCTCGTCGGACGCATCGACTTCGGCCGCTGCCAGCACCACCAGGCTCGGGAGATCAGCCCCCCTGCGGCGCTTTCGAGCGGCAACCTGGTGCTCGTCGGCGACGCGGCCCACGGGGCGCTGCCCTTCATCGGCCGCGGCACGAACGACGCGCTCATCGACGCCGCGCTCCTCGGCAATCTCCTGGCGACCGCCCGCTCGCCCGAGGATGTGCGCGAGTCCTTCGCGCGCTACTCGGAGCTGCGCGAGCCGCAGCGGCGACGCACCTTGCAGGAGGATGTCGCGCTTCGCTCGGCGTTCCTCGAGCCGATCGGCCGCGGTGGGCCGCGCCTTCCAGTCGTGGCATAGGTGCCTCCGCGGGACTGCCCGGGCTGACCTGCGACGGATGCCCGTCCGAGAATGCGTCGCCCCAGCGAAGGCATGCCGTCGGCGCTTCTTCGCAAGCGAAGCGGCTCCTTCCGTCGACAATGCAGGCGATACTCTCTGCGCGCACGGCGGCACGCGGCAGGATTCGCCCGTTCGACCTCCTCGCCGCAACCGCCCGACCCGGGGTGAAAGCATGCCGATCGAAACCAAGGTCCGACCCTCACTCACCGCGAAGAACCTCGCCGTTGCCGTCGTCTGCCTCGGCTTCGGGGTGTGGGGCTGGTACGACTACGCGATCGCCATCCCTCAGGAGCAGGCCGACTTCGCGGAGTTCACGGCCGCCGAGAAGACGAAGTCGGAGATGGAGGCGCTCGTCCGGCTCGCCCCGCTGACGGAGGAGCAGAAGTCCGAGTTCCGCGCCGCGGAGAGCGTGCTCGCGCGCTTCACCGAGAAGCCCGTCGCGCCCGCGGCCTACGACCGGCCCGTGCAGCTGTGGGTCTACATCATCGGATGCGGTGTCCTGGGCACGCCCTACTTCCTGTACGCGCAGTGGCGGCTCGGGCGCAAGCGCTATCGCCTCGACGACGACGGCACGCTGCACGCGCCCGAAGGAACCTTCGCGGCCGACCAGATGACGACCATCGACATGGCGAACTGGATGGAGAAGTCGATCGCCACCGTGGAGATGACCGACGGAACGCGGGTGAAGCTCGACGACTACGAGTACAAGGGCGTCGAGGACATCGTGGCACTGCTTGCCGCGCGCTTCCACCCGGGCCAGTGGACGAGCGATGCGCGGCCGATCGGCGATCCGAAGTCGCGCGACACGAAGGCGGCCCTGGCCGCCGCGACGCCCGCGGAGGGGACCGACGCCGCGGCGAGCGCCCCTGGCGGCGTCTCGGACGATGCGCCGGATCCCGAGAAGAGCCGCGGATAACCCCCGCGGACATGGGGTGCGGGCCCACGGCGCGACCGTGCGCCCCGCGGCCGCGTCACGACTTCGCGCGGCCTCTTCCGCTACGCTCCGCGATCCATGCGCGCGACCACCGAACCCACGACGGCGATCGAGAAGCAGGACCGCTGCAGCGATCTCCCCCACCGCCCCAGGGTGCTCCTCGGCAAGATGGGGCTCGACGGCCACGATCGAGGCGTGAAGCTGATCGCGCGCATCATGCGTGATTCGGGGATCCATGTGATCTACTCGGGGCTCTGGCAGACGCCACGCAGCCTCGCGATCAGCGCCCGCGACGAGGACGCCGACTGCATCGCCTGCTCGATGATGTCGAACTCGCACCTCGTGCTCGTGCCGCGCCTCCTCGAGGAGTGCGCCAAGGTCGGTCGCCCCGACATGATCGTCAATGTCGGCGGCATCATTCCGCAGGACGATGTCCGGAAGCTGCTCGACGCCGGCGTCGCGCGCGTCTACCACACGGGCACGGGCATGGACGAGATCGTCGGAAGCGTGCGCGACAGCGTGAAGGCCTACGCGCCGCTCGCCGCGGGCGTCTCGACGCATCCGACGGCGCTCCTCGCGCGCAACATCTCGATGGCACACGCGGGAAAGCCTGTGAGCGCCCCGCGTCGGCGTCCGAAGCAGGTCGTCGGCATCACCGGTTCGCCGGGCGCGGGCAAGAGCACGCTCGTCGCCGCGATGGCGAGCGAGGCCGTGCGCCGCGGCGACAAGATCGCCGTGGTCGCGTTCGACCCGATGAGCCCGATCACGGGCGGCGCGCTGCTCGGCGACCGCCTCCGCGTCGACTTCAACGCGGTCGACGAGGGGATCTTCTACCGGTCGCTTGCGATCGTTGGCGAGGACTACCGCACGCTGCCTGAGATCATCGAGCTGATCGGCGGCGCGGGCTACGACAAGCTCATCGTCGAGACGGTGGGCGCTGGCCAGAACGATGTCGCGATCCGCACCTTCGTCGACCGCACGGCGGTCGTCGTCGTGCCGGGCATGGGCGACGCCGTCCAGATGGACAAGGCGGGCATCCTCGAGATCGCCGACCTCTTCGTCGTGAACAAGGCGGACCACGCGGGCGAGTCGAAGCTCGTGCGCGAACTGCTCGACATCGCGGGCGGGCGCAAGATCTTCGAGACGATCGCGACGCAGGGCAAGGGCGTCGTCGAGCTGCTCGACGGGCTCTTCAGCTGACGAGCTTCTTCGTCGCGAAGTAGGTCGCGTCGGATGCGGGCGCCGAGGCGCTTGCCGCGGCGGCCTCGAGGCCCGAGTAGCCGAGGCGGCGATAGAGCGCGATCGCGCCCGAGTTCGTCGCGGCGACCTCGAGCGTGATCTTCGCGAACCTGTGCTCGCGCGCGAGGTCCTCGAGCGCGTTCATCATCGCCGTGCCGACGCCGTGGCCGCGCGCGGTGGGCGTGACATGGACATCGTGCACATTGAAGAGCTGCGCCTGCGCGAACGACGAGTAGCCCTCGAACGCGATGAGGACGCCCTCGGTCGACTCGCTCTCGCCGCGCGCGGCGAGGAGGACGAGCGTGCCCGCGCGGCGCGCGAGGTCGTCGGCGACGCGCGTGAAGTGCGCGTGGCCGAGGTCGGGGCGCGACGAGACAGGCTCGGCGGCGAACTCCGCCATCAGGCGCGCGAAGGCGTCGCGGTCTTCTGCGTCGGCGAAGTCGCAGATCCAGACATCGACTTCAGGCGCGGAATCCGCGGCAGACTCCGTGGGGGGATCGACGGCGTCGGCGCCGGTCTGCGCCTGCGCCTGAGCCGCGCGCTCGCGTGCCTCGCGAGCGGCCTTCGGCGAGCGGCGGCTCATTCGTACTTCCCGCGGTTCGCGATCGCGAAGTCGTAGAGCGACGCGAGCTCGGCCGACGACAGCGAGCCGAGGCGGTTGAAGCGGTCGATGATCGGCTGCGGGTTGTCCGACGCGAGCTTACCGAGGTTTTCGGCCTTCTTCGCGAGGATGCCCTTGAGGTCCGCGGTCGTGTTGCGCGCGTGGCCCGCGGGGTACATCACGAGGCCAGAGTCGTACTTCTTGCCGTCGGCCATCTCGATGACGAGCGAGGTCGGGATGCCGTCCGGATAGCGACGGTCGTACTCGGGGCCGCCGTGCGTGAAGGAGAACTTCTCCATGAGCGCGCGGGTCTTCTTGTTGTAGATCGCCTCGGGCGAGTAGTCGTGCGGCACCAGCATCAGGTTCTTCCAGTAGCAGTTGTCGCAGTGGCCGAGCTTGGTCGACTTGGTCGACTCGGCCATCTCGATCGCCTTGCGGAGAAGCGTGCCCACGATGTAGACCATCGAGTGGTCGGCCGACTGGCGCGTCTTCGGGTCGCGCTTCGCGGGGTCGCCGATGATGCCGAAGGCGGGTTCGTAGGCGACGATGTTGATGGACTTGATCTGCTCAGGCTTCTCGAGGATCTGCGGGTTCTCGCGGAGGAGCGTGAGGACGCCCTGCAGCGCGCCCGCCGACTGGTGCTCGTAGAGGCCGAGCTTGAAGTGCATGCCCATCACGGCGAAGTCGCTGCCGGAGTGCGAGAGAACGAGGTCGAACGGGCTGTCGCCGTTCGTCTTCTCGAACTGTCGGAACATGCTCTCGGGGTTCCTGAAGATGTCGCGCGGGCCCATGAATCCGCGCATCGAGCGCATCATCGAGAGGACGGCGACCTCGGTCGAGATCGCGGCCGACGCGCCCTTCGAGTCGCTGAGCTGCTTGCCCGCGCGGATCGCGCGCCACGGGATGTAGTGGGCGACGGTCATGCCGATCGCGCTCTCGATCTGCTCGGCCGTCGCGCCCATCATCGCGCCGTAGGTCGCGGCGCTCGCGATCGCGCCGTGGACGACATGGTCGATCTTGTAGGTCTTGAGCGAGAAGACCTCCGCGAGGCGGCCGCGGATCTCGTCGAGGCAGACCATGCCGCGGAGGGCGTAGGCGCCGTCGCGACCCTGCTGCTGCGCGGCCGCGATCGCGACCGGGTAGAAGTCGTTGTGGCCGAACTCGCCGGCGGTGTGGCCGAGCGCGGGGTTGTAGCCGAAGTTCGTGCCGTTCGAGTCCCACTCGCGCACGGCGTTCGAGTTGGCGACGATCGCCTTCTCGGGGGCGACCTTCGCGGTCGAGCCGAAGACGGGTGCCCCCTTCGCGTGCGGGTAGTCGGCGGCCTCTGCGCGGAGGATGATGGGCGCGTTCGTGTTGAGCGCGATGGCGCTGATGCCGCAGAGCACGGAGTCGGTGTGGAACATCACCGTGCGCTCGAGGACCGACGCGTCCGGCGAACCGATCTTGCCCGACATGAAGTCGATGGCGAACTGGCCGATGCCGAGGGCCTGGTTCGTGTTGCGGGCGAGGACGGTCTGGTTCTTGAGGGCGGTTGCGTCGGTTGGGACAGCCATCGGTGTGCTCGGGTCTAGGTCTGAACTCTGGATTGCGCGGGAGTTCCGCGGTCGGCGCAGGCGCTTCGAGCCAACGAGGAGACGCTCCGCCGCGAAAGGGCGAGATGGTAGCAACCTCAGTCGACGCCGCGGCGCGCCGCCGCGGTCAGGTCCCACCACAAGAGCGCGAAGGTGAACACGGCGAGGGCGTTCCACGCGATCGGCGCGACGGCCCACCCGAAGAACGGGTACATCGCCACCAGATAGGTCGGCAGAAGCAGCAGCACGCGCGCGATGAAGGCCGCCGTGTGCCAGTTCGTCGTCGCCAGCGCGAGAGGGCGCCTGAAGCGGCCGAACCGCACCATCAGCGCGATGTCCGCGACGGCGATCAGCACGAGCGTGCCAAGATAGAGCGCAGCCCACAGGACGACGGCGGCGGTACTGATCGACTCGGACGATGGGTCGTTCGCGTAAACGACGCCGGGGGGCCCGAAGACGAGTCCGATGAGGACGGCCGCCCCGAACGGGCGGGCCACGGCAGCGAGTCCCATCCAGTTCGCGCGGGCGCCGTCGAGCCCGACCACCGCGAGCTTCGCGCCCACCACCGCCTGCGCGATGAGCCCGACCACGGTGAAGCCGTAGAGCATGACCCCGAGCACCGCATCGAGGTTCCCAGGCATGGCATGCGAGATCGTGGCCAGCGCCGTGACGATCAGGATCGTCGGCAATCCGAGGCACGCGCCGGCCATCGCGAGTCGCCGCATCGACGCGAGTTGCGCGGCGTCGAGCCACGCTGGGCGCAGCGAGCGCTCTCCAAGCACCGTGCCGCACTCAGCGCACGGCTCGCCGAGCGACTGCGCGCGCGCGTCGTACCCGCAGGCCTGGCAGCGCCAAGGTGCACGCGAAGAGGCCGATGTGGTTTCGTCGTCCATGCTCGAGCCCGTTCCTCGATTCGATGCTGTCGGAAAGCCTTGCGCGCGATCAGGTCCGCCCCTCGAGGACGAGCCGCCCCGCGCGCGCGAAGCGCTCGAGGCCGCGGAACGCGATGGCCAGGCCTCCGAACCAGAGAAACGGCGCGGACAGCCAGCCGCAGAAAGGCAAGAGCGTCGACGCAGCCGCGAGAAAGAGCATCGCGGCCGCGATGCTCGTCAGCGCCTCGTTCGCCCGCGTGTCGCTCCAGCGGATCTCGACCATGAGCGCGTTGCACGCGTTCATCGCCAGGAAATCGGCGCCCGCCAGCAGGATCGTCGCCAGGATCCACAGCGCGATCAACACACCCGACGGCAGCGAGAGCGTGTTCGAGAACTCGCCGACGACGACGAACGCCACCGCGATGCCGACCAGAACGCGCACCGCGTTCACGGCACGGAGGCGGCGTCGATTCCCGTCGCCGATGGGTTGCCGCGCCACCGTCTCGACGGCATGCACCTGCGTCACGACCTGCCCGCACAAGAGGACGAGAAGGAGAGCGAGCGCGTATCCGTCGACCGTGTCTCCGCTCCGCGGCATCAGCTGAAGCGCGCCGATGACCAGCATCGCAAGAAGAAGCGAAAGCGCAGCGCGCTTCGCCCACAGCGCCGCGCGCTCGATCCGCGTGAGCGAGCGGATGTTCCACCACGGCGGCGCGAGCTGCTCGATCACCGTGCCGCATTCGGGGCACTTGTCGCCGACCATGCGGCCGCGCAGGTCGTAGCCGCAGCCCGCGCAAGGCAGGGCCCGTCGCACCACGGCGGCACCCTGCGTCATCGGTTCATCTCCTTGCACCCCGAACCCCGAGGGCGAGCAGCAGGTACGCGAGGGTCGTGTAGACCGCGCCGATGACGATGCTGAGCATCAGAACGCTCTCCGAGGAGACGTTTGGGATCATCCCGATCAACTTGTGGACCGGACGCATCAGTTCGGGCGCACCAAGCGTGAGCCCGAAGTAGCTGCTACCCAGCGCGCCGATGAGGCAGACGCACCGAAGCGCCGTCCGACGCGACGGTCGACCCGCCGACCGCGCGATCACGAGCGGCAGCAGGCAGACGCCCGTGGTGGCCACCGTCCAGGTGATGGTGAGCCCCGTGAGGAACTCGCGTGGGACTGACAAGTTGATGACAGGCGGCACGTAGTCCATCGCAACCTCGGCGAGGAGCCTGATCGCGAGCGCGATCACCAGCAGCCACACCACAGCGATTCGACGCGCGGCAAGGCCGAGCAGGATGATTGCCGCCAGCAGGCAGACCTGGAAGGCAAGGGACGACAAGCCGAGCCAGCCCGCGTCGAACCCGCTGAAAGAGCGCCAAAACTGGCCGCCTTGCCGAAGCACCTCTATCGCGCCCGCGAGGACGAGCACGCCCGCGCCGAGCACGAATCGGCCGCGCCCCTGCACATCGCGCCACGCGCCGCGGAACGGGTTCTGCACGATCGTCTCGCCGCATTCGGAGCAAGCCTCGCCGAGGGAGCGCCCCGCGAGGTCGTAGCCGCAGGCGTGGCACTCGCCGAGCTGCTCGTGATCGGCGCTCATGCGGAGCCCGCCGATCGAGGCCCTGCTTCCATCCGCCGAAGCGCGGCGCGCGCGGACTCGACGACCTCCTTGTGGCAGATCGCGACGCATATCGCCCAGAGCGTCGGCGCGAAGTACCAGCCCGTGAACGGGAAGAGCGCGATCACGGGCACCGCGAAGATCGCCGCGCGCGCGATGCTTGCGGCGACGCGATGGCGCTGCGCCACATGCGCGTTGAGCGCGGCGACGACCGAGCGGAGCATCCAGACGAGCACGATGTCCGACGCGATCACCGCGGCGGGAACGATGCCGAGGAAGATCGCGGTCATCCATCTTCCGTCGGGAAGATCGACCCAGTCGTACCTGGCGTTGAGCACCATGATCCCTGTGAGCAGGAAGCCGATTGCGCGGACGGCGCCTGCGATCAGGATCATGCGGCGCGTGTGCAGCGGGAGCGCGGGCACTGCGATGCGCGCCGTTCCGACCGCCTGCGAGACGAGTTGGAACGCCATCAGTGGAACGAAGACGAGCAGCGTCCAACCGATGAACTCGGTGCCAATGAACCCGCGGGTGCTCTTCGCGGCGATTGCGCCCGCGAGGAACACGACGGGCACGAGCAGAATGGCCAGCGCGCCCAGCCTCGTGAGCTGCGCGCCGCGCCTCATGCGCTCGATGAAGGCGCGCGTGAATGGCGGAGGCGGCACCGCTCCCACGAGCTCGACCGTGTGGCCGCATTCAGAACACTTCTGGCCGACCGCCTTGCCCGTCAGGTCGTATCCGCAACGGACGCACGCGGTCGGCATGCGCAAGCCCGCCGCCGCGGCCGCGGGCGGACGCTGCTTGAGGCGCGTCCGCTCGGGAAGCGCGGCCGCGACCTCCACCTCCTCGCGCGATGGAAGCGACGGCATCGCGCCCTCGCGCATCGCGGCAAGCGCGCCCGCGGCGTTCGCGCGCGCGAGCGCCTGCGCGATGTCGCGCCCCTCAGCGATCGCAGCGAGATACGCGCCCACGAAGGCGTCGCCGCATCCGACCGTGTCGACGGCGTCGACCGTGAACCCGCGGTGCGCGTAGCGCGCGCGGCCGAGCGCAGCGATCGCGCCGCCCGCGCCGAGCGTCACGATCACGGTCGCCGCAGGCATGCGCGCGGCAAGCGCCTCGAGCGCGCGCGCGGGGTCGCGCTCGCCCGTCAGCGCCTCCGCCTCCGTCTCGTTCACGACGAGGCCGGTGAGCTTCTCGAGCTTCAGCGCGCCGAGCCGCGCGTCGGCGGGCGCCGCGTTCAGCCACACGCGCAGCGCGCGCGACGCGGCGTGCGCGATCCCCTCATGGAGGCACGAGCACTCGTTCTGGAAGAGCACGATGTCGCCCTGCGCGGCGCGCTCGAGAAAGGCCTCGATCTCCGCGAGCACGATGCGCGTGTTCGACTCGGGCGCGATCACGATGGCGTTCTCGCCCGACTCGGCGACGAGCACCGTGGCGCTGCCTGCGACCGGGTCCGCGGTCGAGATCTCCCCTGTCGCGACGCCCGCGTCGCGCAGCGCGTCGACGATGAACGCACCGTCGCGGCCCGTGCGGCCGAGCATGCGCACGCGCGCACCGCATCGCGAAGCGGCCGCGGCCTGGTTCGCCCCCTTTCCGCCCGCGAACACACCGCTCGACAGCGCCGCCACGGTCTCGCCCGCGCGCGGCAGCGACCGCACCCGCGAGACGCGGTCGATCATCATCGAACCGACGACATGGATCGTGGACGCCACCCGCGCAGCGTAGCCGCGACGACGCCCCCGTTGCCGTCATCAGCCGACGAACTCGCGCACTTTCTCGACCTCGCCGCGCGACCCGAGCAGCACGGGCACGCGCTCGTGCACCTCGCGCGGCGCATGCTCGAGCGTGCGCGTCGTTCCCGAGAACGCGAGCCCTCCCGCCTGCTCGATGATCATCGCCATCGGACTCGCCTCGTAGAGGTAGCGCAGCTTGCCCTCGGGGTTCTTCTTCGTCGGGGGATACATGAAGACGCCGCCCGTCAGGAGCGTGCGATGCACATCGGCGACCATCGAGCCGATGTAGCGCGACGAGTAGCCGTTCTGGTGCGCCCAGTCGAGGTAGCGGCGATAGCCCTCGGGGAAGGTCTCGCGGTACGCCTCGTTCACGGAGTAGACCTTGTTCGTCTCGGGAATGCGCACCTTCTCCTTCACGAGCAGGAACGAGCCGATGAACGGATCGAGCTCGAAGAGCGCCACGCCGTTGCCCGTCGTCAGCACGAAGATCGTCGACGAGCCGTACAGCACATAGCCCGCGGCCACCTGGTGCGTGCCGGGCTGGCACACGGTCGACTGCGCGTCGTGGATGTGCGGGTCGTTGCGCAGGATCGAGAAGATCGTGCCGACGCCGACGCCCGTGTCGAGGTTCGAGCTGCCGTCGAGCGGGTCGAACATCACGCAGTACTTGCCGCCTTCGTTGCCGCGTCGCAGGATCGTCGGCTCGTCGTGCTCCTCGCTTGCGAGCACCGCGACCGACGCGCGCGTGCCGAGGCAGCGGATGATCGCCTTGTTCGCGATCACATCGAGCTTCTGCTGCTCCTCGCCCTGCACGTTCGTCTCGCCGATCTTGCCGATCGCGCCCGAGAGGCGCGCGCGGCGCACATGGTTCGCGATCGACTTCGCGGCGAGCGAGATCGCGCTGATGATCCAGGTGAAGTCGCCGCTTGCCGTCGGGAACTTGGCTTCCTCGAGCAGGATGTGGCTCTGGAGGCTCATCAGGTTCTCGGAGAGGTCGTGGCTGTTGGGCATGCGGGGCTCGCGATCGTCGGGCGGGAAGGGCGGCGGACCTGCGGAACAGCGGTGAAAGTAGCCTGTTTCACGCGGGAAGGCGCGGCTCCCCCGCCCCGCTATCATCGTCGCCCCCGCGCGGCGCCGTGCAGATATGGCGCCCGCGCGGCGACGACCGAGCGCCCCACTCCCGAAGGATTCCCAGCCATGACCGCCCGCCCCGCCGCCTACATCGTCGCAGCCCGCCGCACCCCGATCGGGAAGTTCATGGGCGGCCTCGCCCGCGTGCCCGCCCCGGCCCTCGGCTCGTATGTGGCGAAGGCGCTCTTCGCGGAAGTGCCCGGCGCCGCCGCGCATGTCGACGAGTGCATCATGGGCTGCGTGCTGCAGGCGGGCGTCGGGCAGAACCCCGCGCGCCAGGTGGCGATCCAGTCCGGCCTCGCCGACACGATCAGCGCGGTCACCGTGAACAAGGTCTGCGGCTCGGGGCTCGAGGCCGTCATGCAGGCGGCGCGCTCGATCCGCGCGGGCGACAACCATGTCGTCCTCGCGGGCGGCATCGAGAACATGGACCTCGCGCCGCACATGATCCATGTGCGCAACGGCCTCAAGTACGGCCCGGGCACGATGCAGGACCACATGGCCGCCGACGGCCTCACCTGCGCCTTCGAGAAGTGGGCGATGGGCTGCGCGTGCGACTACATCACCGCGAAGCACGGCGTGACGCGCGAGGAGCAGGACCGCTTCGCCGCGCAGAGCCACCAGCGCGCCGCTGCGGCGACGGCGGCGGGCCACTTCAAGGCCGAGATCGTGGCGCTCTCGCCAGAGCAGTGCATGGCGAAGGCCGGCGTCGACGCCGATGAGGGCATCCGCGCCGACACGACCGCCGACGGCCTCGCGAAGCTGAAGCCCGCGTTCGGCAAGGAAGGCACCGCCACTGCGGGCAACGCGAGCCAGATCTCGGATGGCGCGGCCGCCGTCCTCGTGATGAGCGAGGAAGGCCTCAGGAAGACGGGCGCGACGCCGCTCGCGAAGATCATCGACGCGAACACCGCGGGCACCGCGCCGAAGGACCTCTTCTTCGCGCCGAAGCTCGGCATCGAGGCGATCCTCGCGAAGAACGGCCTCACGGTCGCCGACATCGATCTCTTCGAGATCAACGAGGCGTTCGCGGGCCAGGTGCTCGTCGACATCAAGCCGCTCGGGATCCCCGAGTCGAAGCTGAACATCTGCGGCGGCGGCGTGGCGCTCGGCCACCCGATCGGCGCGAGCGGCGCGCGCGTGCTCGTCACGCTCATCCACCAGCTGAAGCGCACGGGCGGCAAGCGCGGCATCTGCTCGCTCTGCCTCGGCGGCGGCAACGCGGTGACGATGCTGGTCGAGGTGTGAGCGCTCGCAACCTGCCTTCGCGTGGTTTGAGCGCTCGCAACCTGCTTCGCGTGGTTTGAGCGCTCGCAAC
>CAYMSD010000003.1:34607-40742 GCA_964393015.1 uncultured Klebsiella sp. | reverse complement strand
CTTCGCGTGGTTTGAGCGCTCGCAACCTGCTTCGCGTGGTTTGAGCGCTCGCAACCTGCTTCGCAACTTGCTCGCTTTGGTGCTGGAGGGCGCTTGAGTGCTGCTCGCGCCAAAGCGGCGCCGCACGCAGCCACCGTTCCAAACCTCCGCTATCGATTCCGCACGCGGACTCGCAGGTCTGGGCACGACTCGAGGCTCGTGCGCACCACGAGGTCAAATGATCGCCAGCGGCGGCCGTTCGGCGTGTTCATCCACTCGAAGTCGGGGTTCTCGAGAGCCTCGGGCTGCGCCGCGAGTTCGTCGATCGCAGCGAAGTCGATGATCACGGCACCATGGCCGTCGCCGAGCGGCGGCTGGATCTGCCCCACCTTCGGCTCGACTCCGTAGATGTCGAACGCCTCCTCGAGAAAGGTGCCGTCGGGAGCGCATCGCTCGAAGTCGACGATGAAGCGGTCGCCTCGCTCGGGCCGACGCGGCACCGACGGCCAGACGAGGATCGGCGTCTCCATCGTGAAGTCGACGCGCACGCTCGCACCGACGGCGTTCAGCGCATGGCCCTCCGCCGCGACGCGGAACTCGATGCGATGGCTCTGCGGCCCTGGGTCCCAAGGCTCGACGCGGATCGAGACCTTCTCGACTGCACCCGCGGCGACCTCGAAGCCAGGCTCGATCTCGGGCGTGATGCACGACGAGGTCGAGAGCCATCCTTCGATGCGGATCGGGGCGTCGCCGTCGTTCGCGACCGCGACCTCGAACCGCCCGCGCGGCTTGCAAGGCGTGAGCTTCCCGAGATCGACCACTCCGGGCGAGATCGAGGCGCGCGCGAATGGAAGCTGCTTCTCGGCGCCGCCGCCTCCGCGCGCCTCACCGCCCCGCCCCGTCGCGCGCGGCGACGGGCGCGTGTCGGAGTCATCGAGGATGTTCAGCGCGACTCCGACGCCGACGAGCGTGATCCCTCCGATGAGGGCCGCCACAAGACCGAACCGCGAGGTGCGCATGGCGGCATCCTACGAGGGGAATCCCCCTGCGGGCGCGGCCGCGGATACGCTCCCGCCCGTGCGGATTCGCCGCGCAGACACCTGGAGAGACCCCATGCGCATTCTCATTCTCGGCGGCACAGGATTCCTCGGGCCACAACTCGTCGACCTCGCGCTTGCGAAGGGCTGGTCGATCACCACCTTCAACCGAGGCAAGACCGATCCCGCGCGGCTCTCGGGCGAGAAGTACGCGGCGCTGCGCCAGCTGCGCGGCGACCGTGACCCGAGCAAGGGCGACGGCCTCAAGTCGCTCGAGGCGCTCGTGGCCGACATGAAGTCCCGCGGCGAGAAGTTCGACGCCGTGATCGACAACTCGTCGTATGTGCCGCGCATCACGAAGGCATCCGCGGAGCTCCTCGCGCCCGTCACGCAGATGTACCAGATCGTGTCGACGGTCTCCGTCTGGATGGACAATTCCATCGCGCCCGACGAGTCGACCCCCGTGGCGACGATCGCAGACCCGACGGTCGAGTCCGTCACGGGCGAGACCTACGGCCCGCTGAAGGCGCTCTGCGAGCAGGCCGCGGAGGCCGCCTGCCCCGGCAAGGCGTGCATCGTGCGCCCGGGCCTCATCGTCGGCCCCGGCGACGACAGCCGTCGCTTCACCTACTGGCCCGTGCGCATCGCGCGCGGCGGGCGCGTGCTCGCGCCGCGCGCGCCGAAGCCCGACGCCGTGCGCGTCCAGGTGATCGATGTGCGCGACCTCGCGCTCTTCCAGCTGAAGCTCGTCGAGGACGGGCACAACGGAACCTACATCGCGACGGGCCCCGCCGGGCCGCTGACGATGGAGGAGATGCTCGCGGGCATCAAGTCCTCTGTCTCGTGCGCCGTGGAGTTCGCGTGGGTCGACGAGGCGTGGCTGCTTGAGCAAGGCGTGCAGCCATGGATGGGACTTCCGCTGTGGATCCCGCAGGCGCCCGAGTATGCGGGCTCGGGCCGCGCAAGCAACGCGAAGGCGCTCGCGCACGGGCTTTCGTTCCGTCCGCTCGCGGAGACGGCGCGCGACACGATCCTCGACTTCGAGCAGACCGCCGACGAACGCCCCGCGGACTTCGCATGGGGCTCGGGCCGCACGCCTGGGATCAGCGCGGACCGCGAACGCGAGCTGCTGAAGCTGTGGGACGCGCGTTCCTGAGCGGTCGCGGCTGCGGCGGCTCCCTTTGGTGGCACCGAAACCCGGGGTGCCCGCATGCTTCAGCATGCGGAACGGATGATGTCAGCCGTCGACTCCGCCAAGCGTGATCCACGCCAGAGGAAGCCGCCGCAGCGGCGACCGCTCAATCCGCGTGATCCGCTCCAGAGGGAGCCGCCGCAGCGGCGACCGCTCAAACCTCGTAATCCGCACACACCCCGTCACCTGTCCTCGACGCCCGCCTCCGCGAAGCCCTTGCGCCGCAGGATGCATGCGTCGCAATGTCCGCACGGCGTGCCGTCGGGCAGCGGGTCGTAGCAGGACAGCGTGCGGCCGACGGGGACGCCGAGCTCGAGCGCGAGCTTCACGATCCCCGCCTTCGTCAGGTGCTGGAGCGGCGTGTGGATCCTGAAGCGCGCGCCTTCCTCGGTTGCGGACGCGGTCGCGAGGTTCGCGAGGCGCTCGAACGCGGCGATGAACTCGGGGCGGCAGTCGGGGTAGCCCGAGTAGTCGATCGCGTTCACGCCGATCGCGATGTCGCTCGCCTGGATCGTCTCGGCGTAGGCAAGCGCGAACGCGAGGAAGATCGTGTTGCGCGCGGGCACATAGGTGATGGGCACGCCGTGCGCGATCTCGCCTTCGGCGCGGTCCTTCGGCACCGCGATGTCCGCGGTCAGCGCGCTGCCGCCGAACGCGCGCAGGTCGATCTCCGTCACCTTGTGCTCGGCCGCGCCGAGCGCGCGCGCGATCTCCGCCGCGCGCGCGAGCTCGACGCCGTGGCGCTGGCCGTAGCGGAAGCTGAGCGCGTGGCACGCATAGCCCTCGCGGCGCATCCACGCGAGCACGGCGGCGCTGTCAAGGCCACCCGAGAGAAGGACGACGGCGCGCTTCATCGTGCGTGGAACCTCGGTCCGCGTTCAGACGGGGCTCGGCACCGCCTCGAGCACGCGCTGCATGATGCGGCGCGTGGTGAGTGTGTCGCCCTGGTGCATGTAGGTGCGGCTGATGACGCGGTGGGCGCACACTGGCAGCACGTTCGAGACGATGTCGTCGGGCACGCAGTAGTCGCGCCCGTCGACGAGGGCCGTCGCGCGCGCCGCCGCCGCAAGCGCAAGCGCGCCGCGCGGCGAGACGCCGACCTGCAGGTCCTCGCTGTTCCGCGTCGCGGTCGCGATCGCGATGATGTAGTCGACGAGCTCCTGCTTCATGCGCACCGCGTCGACCGCGCGCTGGAGCGAGAGCACCTCCTCCGCGTCCATCGCGGGCCGGAGGTCGGGCAGCGCCGTGCGCGCGGGCTGCTTCTGCAGGATGCGCGACTCGTCGTCGGGCGACGGGTAGCCGAGCGAGATCCGCATCAGGAAGCGGTCGAGCTGGTTCTCGGGAAGGAAGTAGGTGCCCTCGAACTCGTAGGGATTCTGCGTCGCCACCACGAGGAACGGCTGCGGCAGGTGGTGCACGGTGCCCTCCGCGGAGACGGTCCCGTCCGACATCGCCTCGAGCATCGCGGCCTGCGTGCGCGGCGTGGTGCGGTTGATCTCGTCGGCGAGCACGACATTGGCGAAGATCGGGCCCTGCCTGAACTCGAAGTCGCCTGTCTGCTGGCGGAAGATGCTCGTTCCCGTGACATCCGACGGGAGCAGGTCGGGGGTGCACTGGATGCGTGTGAAGGTGCAGCGGATCGAGCGCGCGAGGGCGTTGGCGAGCACGGTCTTGCCGACGCCGGGGACATCCTCGATGAGCGCGTGCCCGCGGGCGAGGAGGCAGACGATCAGGCGGTCGACGGCCTGCGTGTTCCCCATGTAGACGGAGACGATGTTGCCTCGGAGCGCGGCAATCCTGTCATGCATGGCGCGAGTGTACCCGAAGCGCGCGTTTCCCCCGTTTCCCGCGGGACTCCGCTTGCCCTCGCGGCGATCCCGATGCACCATGCTGCCGATGCCCGAGGCCGTGATCCGCAGACCGCTCCGCTGCGCGCAGTGCGGATACGACCTCGAGGGACTTCCCGCCCGCGGCGCGTGCCCGGAGTGCGGCTGCGAGATCGTCGTCTCGCTCGCGCGTCGCCTCGATCTCGATGGTCCGCCCGCCCGGCCGGCGCCCGAAGCGCGGCGGCTCGCGTGGGCGCTCATGCTCGGCGCAGCGGGAATCCTCGGCGCAAGCCTGCGCACGGTGGAGTTCGCCGCAAGGACGGTTCTTGACGAATACTCCGCGCGCAACGCCGTGGGCGCGCGCACGCTCGCCGCGCTCGATACGGCGGCGGATCTCCTCCAGCTCGCCGCGCTCGCGGGCGCCCTGCTCGGGCTCGTCGCGCTCGCCGCGCTGCTTCCCTGGCGCGGCGAACGGCGACTGCTGCGCACCCGCCTCGCAGGCTGCTGCGCCTTCGCGATGTGGGTCGCGCTCATCGTGCCGCCCGCCGCCACGATCGGCGTCGCGGCGACCGCGCTGCCCGCGGCGCTCGCCCTTCTCGCGCTGAGTCCGCTGCTGCGCGAACTCGGGCCCCTCTCCCGCGTCTACCGCTCCCGCTCGAGCGCCAAGCAGCGGATCGACGAGCTCCTCCTCGCGGTCGTGATCGCCGGCGTCGCCAGCGCTGCAGGCGCGTTCGCAGCGGATGCCGGGAGCGACGACACGACCATCGCCCTCCTCCAGATCGCGGCGGCCGCCAGCGCCGGCCTCGCGATCATCGGGTTCGGGTACCTCGCGCTGAACTGCGCCTGGATCCTCCGCGCCACCCTCTCTCCCGACCCGACGCTCGCCGAAGTGCTCGCGGACGGAGCACCCGATTCCGCAACCGACGCCGCAACCGACGGGTCCACCCCCTCCGACCCGCGCGATCCCCCCAGCGCCTCGTAAGGGCGTCTGCCATTACGGCAGCGCTTCCCGACCGCGGGGCGGAACTGTCAGCGCGCCTCGGGGAGAGGACCGCCGCCTGCGAACTCCCAAGTCCATTCTTGGAAAGCATTTGCGCCGCGCAGACGCCTGCACACGGAAGACCGAAGCAGCCTCCGCGCACACACCTCGGCTGGTACGGCCTTTGTATTGCCACCGCCCCTCACGGTGCGCGGCTCCCGCGCCCCTCGGGGCGGGCGCCCGCGTCCGCAGTGCCAATCCATCACCACCGCCGCCGTCGGTCGACGGCGGCGGACCACGCAAGAGCATCGGAGAACGACCACCATGGCCGTCAAGGAACTTTCCTTCGAGAACGAAGCACGCAAGAGCCTCCTGGCGGGCGTCGAGAAGCTCGCCGCCGCAGTCAAGAGCACCCTCGGTCCGCGCGGCCGCAACGCCGTGCTCGACAAGAGCTGGGGCGGACCGACCGTCACCAAGGACGGCGTCTCGGTCGCCGAGGAGATCGAGCTCCGCGACAAGGTCGAGAACATGGGCGCGAAGCTCGTGAAGGAAGCGGCGTCGAAGACCTCTGACGACGCGGGCGATGGAACCACGACCGCGACCGTGCTCGCCGAGGCGCTCATCAAGGCGGGCTTCCGCCAGATCGCGGCGGGCGCAGACCCGAACTCGGTCGTGCGCGGCATGAAGAAGGCGGTCACCGCCGTCGCCGCGAGGATCGCCGACGGCGCTCGCCCCGTCGAGAAGGTCTCGGGCGGCATCGCCGCCGTCGCCTCGATCAGCGCCAACAACGACACCGCGATCGGCAAGATCATGGCCGAGGCGTTCGAGAAGGTCGGCAAGGACGGCGTCATCACCGTCGAGGAAGGCAAGTCGCGCGAGACGACCATCGATGTCGTCGAGGGCATGCAGTTCGACCGCGGCTACCTCAGCGCGAACTTCGTCACCAACACCGACGACATGACCGTCGAGTTCTCGAAGGCGCTCGTCCTCATCTACGAGGACAAGATCGACAGCCTCGCCAAGTTCGTGCCCTTCCTCGAGAAGGTCATGGAGGCGAAGAAGCCGCTCCTCATCATCGCCGAGGATGTCACGGGCGAGGCGCTCAGCGCGCTCGTCATCAAC
>CAYMSD010000003.1:0-34597 GCA_964393015.1 uncultured Klebsiella sp. | reverse complement strand
TCCGCGGAGTCCTCAATGTCTGCGCCGTGAAGGCGCCGGGCTATGGCGACCGCCGCAAGGCCATGCTCGAGGACCTCGCGATCCTCACGGGCGGCAAGGCGATCATGAAGGATCTCGGCATCGAGCTCGACAAGGTCACGATCAAGGACCTCGGCCAGGCCAAGAAGCTCATCGTCGACTCCGACAAGACCACGATCGTCGAGGGCGCGGGCAGCACCACGGCCATCAAGGGCCGCTGCGACCAGATCCGCAACGAGATCGAGGCGACCGACAGCGACTACGACCGCGAGAAGCTCCAGGAGCGCCTTGCGAAGCTCGCGGGCGGCGTCGCGCAGATCAATGTCGGCGCGTCGAGCGAGGCAGAGCTCAAGGAGAAGAAGGCGCGCGTCGAGGACGCGCTCCACGCCACGCGCGCGGCGAACGCCGAGGGCGTCGTCGCGGGCGGCGGCACCAGCTTCATCCGCGCGCTTCCCGCGCTCGACAAGGTCCGCAAGGACTGCGTCGGCGACGAGGTCGCGGGCGTCGAGGCCGTCGCCGAGGCGCTCTGCGTTCCGCTGCGCACCATCGCCGAGAACGCGGGCGAGAAGGGCACCGTCGTCGTCGCCAAGGTCAAGGAGATGAAGGGCGACGAGGGCTTCAACGCGCTCACGCTCGAGTACGGCGACCTCGTCAAGCAGGGCGTCATCACGCCGGCCAAGGTCGACCGCACCGCGCTCCAGAACGCGGCGAGCGTCGCTGGCCTCATCCTCACCTGCGACTGCGCGATCAGCGAGAAGCCGCAGCCGAAGGACGCAGGCGGCCACGGCCACGGCCACGACCATGACCACGGTGGTGGCATGGGCGGCATGGGTGGCATGGGCGGAATGGGCGGCATGGGCGGCATGGGATTCTGAGCCCCTGCTCCTCGCTCACCCGCCACCTGAAGCAAGTCACACGAACCACACGCATCACGCGTCACACGCGAATCACGCAAGAAAGCACGAGACACACCAATGTCCACCGTTCGACCCCTCGAAGACCGCATCCTCATCAAGCCCACCGAGCCCGAGACCAAGACCGCGAGCGGCCTCTATCTCCCCGAAGCAGCCAAGGAGCGCCCGATGCAGGGCACCGTGGTCGCCGTCGGCCCCGGCCTCCTTCTCGACAACGGCGAGCGCGCGCCCGTCCATGTCAAGAAGGGCGACACCGTCGTCTACGGCAAGTACGCGGGCACCGAGATCGAGATCAAGAACACCAAGCATGTGATCGTCCGCGAGGGCGAGCTCCTCGGCATCCTCGCCAAGTGAGCCGCGCGCGCACACGAACCCCAAACGGAAGGCAACACACATGGCACAGAAGCAGATGAAGTTCGATGCGGCGGCACGCGCGGAACTCAAGCGCGGCGTCGACCAGCTCGTGCAGGCGGTCGCGGTCACGATGGGCCCGGTCGGGCACAATGTCCTCTTCACCAAGAGCTACGGCGGGCCGCAGATCACCAAGGACGGCGTCACCGTCGCCAAGGAGATCGACCTCCCCGCTCCGTTCGAGAACATGGGCGCCAAGATGGTGCAGCAGGTCGCGAAGAAGACCGCCGATGTCGCGGGCGACGGCACGACATGCGCCACCGTCCTCGCGGGCGCGATCTTCAACGGCGGCCTCAAGTTCATCGCCTCGGGCGCGAACGCGGTCGCCATCCAGCGCGGCATCAACGCCGCCGCGCAGGTCGGCGCGGACGCCGTGACGGGCATGGCGCAGAAGTGCAAGGGCAAGGCCGACCTCGAGAAGGTCGCCACCGTCTCCGCCAACCACGACACCGCGATCGGCAAGCTGATCGCAGAGGCGATCGACAAGGTCGGCGCAGAAGGCGTCGTCGAGATCGAGGAAGGCAAGACCGCCGACACGACGCTCGACTACGTCGAAGGCATGTCGTTCGACAAGGGCTATCTCTCGCCCTACTTCATGACCGATCCGAAGCGCGCCGAGTGCGTGCTCGAGAACCCGCTCATCCTCATCAACGAGAAGAAGATCTCGAACCTCGCCGAGCTCCTGCCGCTCCTCAACAAGGTCGCGTCCGCGGGCAAGCCGCTCCTCATCATCGCGGAGGAGGTCGAGAACGAGGCGCTGGCCGCGCTCGTCGTGAACCGCCTCCGTGGCGTGCTCCAGGTCTGCGCCGTGAAGGCCCCCGGCTTCGGCGACCGCCGCAAGGCGATGCTCGGCGACATCGGCGTCCTCACGGGCGGCACCTTCTTCGCGGAGGACATCGGCCGCAGCCTCGAGGATGTCGAGCTGAAGGAGCTCGGCACGGCCAAGAAGGTCGTCATCACCAAGGACGAGACGACGCTTGTCCAGGGCGGCGGCAAGACCAAGGACATCGAGGCGCGCGCCGACCAGATCCGCGCGCAGATCGAGCGCACCACCAGCGACTACGACCGTGAGAAGCTCAACGAGCGCCTCGCCAAGCTCGTCTCGGGCGTGGCGATCATCTCGGTCGGCGGCGCGACCGAGCTCGCGATGAAGGAAGCGAAGGACCGCGTCGACGACGCGCTCCACGCGACCCGCGCGGCCGCGAAGGAAGGCTTCGTCGCGGGCGGCGGCGTCGCGCTCGTGCGTGCGATCGACGCCGTGCTCGAGGCGAAGAAGAAGGCCAAGGGCGACGAGAAGTTCGGCTTCGACATCGTCGCCGAGGCCATGGAGCGTCCGTGCGCGCAGATCGCCGAGAACGCCGGCCACGACGGCGACCTCGTCGTCTCGAAGATCCGCGAGGCGAAGGTCAATGTCGGCTTCAACGCCGCGACGGGCACCTACGAGGATCTCGTCAAGGGCGGCATCATCGACCCTGCGCTCGTCGTCAAGACCGCGCTCCTCCACGCGGCGAGCGTGGCGGGCCTCATGCTCACGACCGATGTGATCGTGACCGAGCTCAAGGAAGAGGAAGCGCCCGTCGAAGGCGCCGTCAGCTGAGAACTCCACGCCTCTGCGCGGGAAACCGCGCAGAGGCGCTTTCTTTCGAGGCACGGGACGCGCGGGCGGTTCGCGCGTCCTCTGCACAGGCGGATCACGGACTGATCAGGGACGCGCATGCCGCAGACACGCTGCTACTACGAGATCCTGTCGGTCGAGAAGACCGCTTCGCAGGACGACATCAAGCGGGCGTATCGCCGCCTCGCGATGAAGTGGCACCCTGACCGCAACCCGGGCAACGCGGATGCGGAGGGCGAGTTCAAGGCCTGCACCGAGGCCTACGAGGTGCTCTCCGACCCCGAGCGGCGCGAGCTCTACGACCGCCACGGTCACGCAGGCCTCCGCCAGAACCCGGGCCACGACTTCCGCTCGATGCATGTCAACGACATCTTCTCGATGTTCAACGACATCTTCGGCCAGCAGGCGGGAGGCCGCGGGCAGCGCGGGCCTGCGCGCGGCTACGACCTCGAGACCGAGGTCGAGCTCGAGCTCGAGGACGCCTTCAAGGGCTGCGAGCGCGAGGTCGAGTTCAAGCGCCTCGATGTGTGCGAGCCGTGCGGCGGCTCGGGCGCGAAGCCCGGGTCGAAGCCCGTCTCCTGCCCGACCTGCGGCGGACAGGGCCAGGTCGCGCAGACGGGTTTCGGCGGGATGTTCCGCATGGTCACGACCTGCCCCGAGTGCAGGGGGCGCCGCAATGTCGTGCGCGAGAAGTGCGAGAAGTGCCGCGGCCAGGGGCGCGTCTCCACGCGCCGCAAGCTCTCCGTGCGCATTCCCGCGGGCATCGAGTCGGGGCAGGTCATCCGGCTCTCAGGCGAAGGCGAGCCGCCGCCGCCAGAGGCGAGCCCCGAGGGCAAGGGTCCGCGCGGCGACCTCCATGTCGTGGTCCGCGTCGCGGAGCATGATCGCTTCGAGCGGCGCGGCGCGGATCTCATCGTCGTCCAGCCGATGGCGTTCGCCCAGGCCGCGCTCGGCGCGAAGGTGAAGATCGAGGGCATCGACCGCGAGTACGACCTCGAGATCCCCGCTGGAAGCCAGCACGGCGAGGCCGTGGTCGTCGAGCGCGCGGGCATGTCGGTCCTGAACAGCCGCGAGCGCGGCGACATGCATGTCGTCTTCCAGCTCGTCGTGCCGCGCAGGCTGACGGACGACCAGCGCCGGCTCCTCGCCGAGTATGCGCAGACGGAGCGCGCGGAAGTGAACAGCGGCGAACAGAGCTTCTGGAAGAAGATCAATCCGTTCGGGAACTGAGGCGCGACGACGCGCGAATCCGAGTCCGACGGGAGGACGCGATGGAACACGACACTCCGACCGAGCCAGACATGACGAACGAGGAACTCGACGGGCAGGACGACGCACGGGCATTCGACGGCACCGACGCCGACGGCGGCGACACGCAGGACCTGATCGAGCGCCTCACGGCGGCGCGCGACGAGGCGATCGCCGCGAAGCTGCGCGCGCAGGCTGATTTCGCCAACTTCCAGCGCCGCTCGATCGAGAACGAGGCGCGCGCGCGGATCGGCGGCCTCGTGCAGATGACGCGCGCGCTGATGCCGGTGCTCGACCACTTCGACCTCGCGCTTGCGCAGGACCACTCGAAGCTGACCGCCGAGCAGATGGCGCAGTCGATCGCCATGACGCGCGCGGAGCTTCAGAAGGCGCTCGAGCAGAACGGAATCGCCCGCATCGAGCCCGAGCCGGGCACGCCCTTCGACCCGATGCAGCACGACGCCGTGATGCGTCAGCCCGCCGAGGGCATCGCCCCCGGCTGCGTGAGCATGCGCTTCCAGACAGGCTGGCGGCTCGGCGAGAGCGTCCTCCGCCCCGCGAAGGTGGCCGTCGCGCCGGAGGCGTGATCCATGCCGACCTACGAGTACATCTGCCGCGCATGCGGGCACGAGTTCGAGGAGTTCCAGTCGATCAAGGCCGATCCGATCGCCGTGTGCCCGAAGTGCCGCAGGAAGAAGGTCGAGCGGAAGATCGGCATCGGCGGCGCCGTGATCTTCAAGGGCGGCGGCTTCTACGAGACCGACTATCGCAGCGAGAGCTACAGGTCTGGCGAGGAAGCGGAGAGGAGGTCGGGCGAGGAGAAGGCGGAGTCGAAGACCGACGCGAAGAGCGATGCCAAGAGCGATGCGAAGACCGACGCGAAGACCGACGCGAAGACCGACGGCAGGACGGGTACGAAGTCTGATCCGAAGAGCGACGCGAAGCGCGAGCCGAAGACCGAATCGAAACCAGCGCCGAAGACAGACGCGAAGACTGACCCGACGAGCGCATCGAAGCCCGATGCCGCCGCCGCAGCGGAGAACAAGCGCATCGAGGCGCGCGCGACGCATCAGTCCCGCATCGGCCGCGGCATCGGCAACATCGTCGCGAAGGGCGGAAAGAAGCCCGCCGCGGCCGCGAAGCCAGCCGCAAGCAAGGGCCGCGCGCGGAAGAAGTAACGATCCCCCTCGCGCACGCCGTCCGCGCAGCCCGCGGGTCTCTACACTGCGGCCGTGAGCCTCCGCTTCAAGAGCCGTATCCTCGACCACCTCGCGCACCGCAACTACCTCCCCATCTACATGAGCGAGGTCGCGCGGCAGCTGCGCGTCTCGGAGGAGGACGAGGCGGAGTTCACGGAGACCGTGCGCGAGCTCGCGGAAGCGGGTCTTCTTGAGATCGGCAAGGACGAGAAGCTGCGCCTCCCCCGCATGCCCGAGGAGATCGAGGGCGTCATCAAGCTCACGCCGCGCGGCATCGGCTTCGTCAAGACCGAGATCGACTACCGCGAGGGCGACCTCTTCGTGCCGCAGGGCGAGACGAAGGACGCCGTGTCGGGCGACCGCGTGCGCGTCAAGGTCGTGCGCCGCGGCGACCGCTGGAACCGCGGCTTCGGCGCCACGCCGCTCGGCGCCCGCGACGACATCTTCGGCCGCGTGGTCGAGGTGCTCTCGCGCGGCCAGTCGCGGTTTGCGGGCGTCCTCGTCAAGCGCGGGCGCGAGTGGCTCGTCGAGCCCGATGGCCGCGCGATCCGCGACCCGATCGTGGTGCGCGACCCGGGCGCCAAGAACGCGAAGGAAGGCGACAAGGTCGTCGTCGACATCCTGCTCTGGCCCGAGGAGGGCGCGCTCGCGGAGGGCGTGATCCTCGAGGTGCTCGGCGAGGCGGGCCGCCCCGATGTCGAGACGCAGGCGGTGATCGCGACCTACATGATCCGCGAGATCTTCCCCGAGGAAGCGATCGCGCAGGCGCGTGAGGCCGCGGTGTCGTTCGAGCGCGCGACGAAAGCTGCGGCGGCGGCTGGGGCTGCGGCGGCGGGCGAGAGCGGCGCACCGGCGTGGGAGGACCGCGAGGACCTCACCCACCGCTTCATCTTCACGATCGACCCGCCCGACGCCAAGGACTTCGACGATGCGATCTCGATCGCCCACGACGCGATCACGGGCAACTACGAGCTCGGCGTGCACATCGCCGATGTCGCGCACTTCGTCACCAAGGACTCCGCGCTCGACGAGGAGGCGCGGGCGAGGGCGACGAGCGTCTACCTCCCCCGCCACACCGTGCCGATGCTGCCCGAGATCCTCTCGAACGGCGTCTGCTCGCTGCAGGAGGGCGTGGCCCGCTTCACGCTGAGCGCGTTCATCATGCTCGACTCCGACGGCAAGGTCGTCGGCCAGCGGCTCGCGCGCACGGTCATCAAGAGCGCCAAGCGGCTCACCTACATCGAGGCGCAGCGGCTCATCGAGGGCAAGGTCGACGAGGCGCGCAAGCACTCGAAGACGGAGCCTGTCTACACCGACGAACTCCTCGAGACGCTGCGCGTCGCCGACACGCTCGCGAAGACGATCCGCAGCCGCCGCCACAAGGAGGGCATGATCCACCTCGATCTTCCCGTGGTCGAGCTCGTCTACGACAAGGACGGGCATGTCGTCGACGCCGTGCCCGAGGACGATTCGTTCACGCACACGCTGATCGAGATGTTCATGGTCGAGGCGAACGAGGCCGTCGCGCGCACCTTCGCGGGGCTCGACACGCCGCTCCTGCGGCGCATCCACCCAGACCCCACCTTCGGCGACATCGAGGAGGTGCGGCAGTTCGCGCGCCTCGCGAAGTGGCGCCTGCCCGAGGAGCCGACCCGCAAGGACCTGCAGGCGCTGCTCGACGCGACGCGAGGCTCGCCCGCCGCGCGCGCGATCCACTTCTCGGTGCTGCGCTGCATGTCGAAGGCGGTCTACTCGCCCGCGCTGATCGGCCACTACGCGCTCGCGAGCGAGCACTACGCGCACTTCACGAGCCCCATCCGCCGCTACCCCGACCTGCTCGTCCACCGCGTGGTGCACTCGTACCTCGACATCACCGACAACGGCCGCGAGTCGGGCGGCGGCAAGAAGCGCCGCGCGCTCGCGCGGGCGCTCTCGGAGGATCCGCGCGTCCTCGACGAGGCGGCGCTCATCGATCTCGGCCGGCACACGAGCGAGCGCGAGGTCGCGGCCGACGCCGCCGAGAAGGACCTGCGCACCTTCCTCGTGCTCCAGCTCCTGCACGAGAAGCACCTCGGCGACGAGCTCGACGGCACCGTCACGGGCATCATGCCCAACGGCACGATCTTCGTGTCGATCGACCGCTATCTCGTCGACGGCGCCATCAAGAGCCGCGACATGAAGGGCGGCGACGGACGCCTCGACCGCTGGACGCACGATGCGCGCAGCGGCCGCCTCATCGCGTCGCGCAGCGGCGCGTCGGTCGGCCTCGGCGACAGGATCCGCGTGCGCATCGCCATGATCGACCTGCGCGGACGGCAGCTCGACCTCGAGATCGTGAAGTTCGGGCGCGCCGCGATCGAGGTCGAGGGCGAGCTCGCGGCCTCCGGCGATTCAGGCGCGCGCCGCGTGAACGAAGGCGAAGGACGCCACTTCGAGCCGCGTCCGCGCGACGGCCGCAAGGGGAAGACGGGCCGCGACAAGTTCGGCCACAAGCCCGGGTTCAAGAAGGGTCGCCGCGGCCGCAAGGGCTGAGCGCGCGCAGTCCCCGCTCCACGCGCGGGAATCGCCCGAGCTCGAGCGCGTTTCCAACCATGAAGACGAGCGGGATCACCGGGTCGATCAGGATCCCGCCCGCGCTTGGAAGCGCCAGCGAGAGCGCAGACACGAGAAGGCACGCAAGAGGCACGGGCCACGCCGCCTCCCGGCGCCCGTGCGACCTCTGGCCGCAGAGAGCCCGCAGCCGCGCGAGCATGAGAAGCTGCATCGCGACGAGGAGCGCAGCGACCACGCTGGCGCCGATCGCGATCGTGCCGGCCGCCCATGGCGGGTTCCAGAAGAGGAGCGGCACCACGAAACCCGTCGCGACGACCGAGAAACGCAGCGCGTCGCGCGCAGCGTCGCCGACTTCGGCGTCGTGGTGCACCGTGTCTCGATGGCGTGCGTCGTGATGGGCCGAGCCCTGCTCCCCGCGGGCGGGGCCCACCGCCCTCTGTATCCGAAGGAAGCCGATCCACGCGAGCACGATCGCCGCGCACGGTCCCGCCGTCCCGAGGGCGAGCCCGAGCCAGATCAAGGCCGATCCGAGGAGCTCCATCGCGTGCACAAGCGCGCCCGACTCGAAGCCGCCCGACATCCCGCGCAAGAGCGTCCCCAGCAAGAGCGACAGGAAGCCCGCTGCAGCGGCCGCGAGCGAGAGATTCGACTGGCCCAGGAATCGCAACGCGGCGCAAAGCGCGCCGGCCCGCGCGGCGGGCAGTTGTGCAAAGCGCAGACCGCCCTGGGGGACGCCGCACTCGCTGCAGACAGGCGACTCCGATCCCGAGCGATCGTGCCCGCAGTTGTCGCAGATCCGCGCGTCGAGCCGCGTCATGCGGGAAGCCTACCGCGTCCGCGCCTGCTCGGCGCAAAAAGCAACCTGCGGAGCGGCGTGCGTGGACGCCGCCCCGCAGGTGTGCAGGGGTACGGAATGTGTCAGCGACAGGTCAGCCGTTCGACCAGCTCGAGAGGAGCATGGCGAGGTCGGCGGCGTCGACGGTGCCGTTGCCGCTCAGGTCCATGGGCGGATTGACCGCGCCGAAGGTGCTGAGGATGTCGGCGAGGTCGATCGCGTTGACGACGCCGTCGCGGTTGAAGTCCGCGTCGTTGAAGTTGACGGGTGCGGTCGCGAACTGAAGGCCGCCTGCGCCCGCGGTCATGGCGTCGACGAAGAAGTCGACCTCGATCAGATCCACGGTGATGAGCGAGACCTTCCAGAGCACGCTGGTGAGCTGGCCCTCGGCCTCGACGACGATCTCGACCTCGTTGACGCCCGCGCCGGGATACTCGGCCTCGGCGACGCCGACGGCGGCCGATGCGGGGCGTGCCACGAGCGGGAGAGCCGCCTGGATCGCGGCGACCTTCGCAGCCTGCGCGCCCGCAGGCGTGAACTCGGTGAACGAGACGACGGCGTCGCCGATCACGACGGACTCGGCCAGCATGCCCGACTTCGCGTTGAGGAACAGCACCTCGACCGCGTTGCCGGCCTTCTCGGTCTCGACCTCGAGGCCGATCGTGGTCCATGCGGGTCCTGCGGCGGCCTCTGCCGTGGCGACGGCGGCCTGCACCGCGGCGGACGGCATCGTCTCCTCGAAGTCGTCGCCGTCGGCGTGATGCGGGATGATGCCGCCCGTGACGGCGTCGACATCGACCTCTGTGCCGTCGGCGTACTCGACCTGGAAGGTCAGGATGCCCGCCTCGATCTCGAGCTGGACGCGCGAGAGTTCGCCGCCCTCGACCTCGGTCGCAGCGACCTCGATCGCGTCTGCGAAGTCAAGCTGCGCGTCGGGGAGAAGGTCGAGCACCGCGAGGATCTCCGCGGCGTCCGCAGCGTCGACGGCATCCGTCTCGGACTCGAGGACCTCGCCCGTGTCGAAGTCGAGACGGATCGAGGTGCCGAGCGTGGCGGTCAGGTTGAAGAGATCGGCCTCGTAGCCGAGGACCTTGTCCTGCTCGTCGATGCGGATCGAGAAGAGGATGTCCTTCGGGGCCGCGGCGCGCGCGGCGTCGACGGCGGCGGGGAAGCCGATGTCGGCGGAAGCGACGGCGCTCGCGAGCGAGGAGGCGGCGAGGACGGAGAGAACGATGGGGGTACGGATCTTCATGATGGACTCCAGGTCGGGCTAGGCACCGCGTCTGCGGGCAAGTGGCGAGGTCGGAGGGCTCGGACACGGATGCCGAACGCCCTAGACAGGGCCGAAGGAGCGGAGCAACCGCGGCGAGATACATCGCCCGCTGCGATTTCGCGGCATTTCCAGCGTGGCCATCCTGTCACAAACGGCTCCCCAACGGAAACGGAAACGGCGCCTTGAATGTGCCAGGCACGGTTTCGAGTCAGGAAATGGCACCCTCGATCAGCTCGCCGTGCACATCCGTCAGCCTGTGATCGCGCCCGCCCGAGCGGAAAGTCAGCCTGCGGTGGTCGACCCCCATCAGGTGGAGCATCGTCGCATGCAGGTCGTGGATCCGGTACGGCTTATCGGCCACTCGGTAGCCGAAATCGTCGGTCGCGCCGATCACGGTGCCGCCGCGCACGCCGCCGCCCGCCATCCACACCGTGAAGCCGAACGGATTGTGGTCGCGGCCGTTCGAGCCCTGCGCGAACGGTGTCCGCCCGAACTCCGCGGCCCACACGACGAGCGTCGACTCGAGCAGCCCGCGGCGCCTCAGGTCGACAAGAAGCGCCGCGATGGGCTGATCGACCGCGCGTGCGTTCGCCTCGTGCCCCGCGCGCAGGTCGTTGTGCTGGTCCCATCGGTCGCCGAGCGTGCGCGGGCAGGTCACCTCGACGAAGCGCACGCCGCGCTCGACGAGCCGCCGCGCAAGGCAGCACTCGCGCGCGTAGGTGCGCGTCGCCGCATCGGGTGCGTCGAAGCCGTAGAGCGCCTTCGTCTCGTCGCTTTCCCCGTCGAGCGCGGCAAGCTCGGGCACGGCCGCCTGCATGCGGTAGGCAAGCTCGTGGTTGCGGATCGCGCTCTCGACGGCCTCCGCCTGCGTCTCGTGCGCGTAGGCGGAGTCGAGCCGCGCAAGCAGCTGCCGCTTGCGCGCCTGCGCGTCGAGTGGCTCGCGCGGCGACGCGTTCGCGATCGCCTCGCCCGTCGGACGCATGATCGAGCCCTGGTGACGCGCGGGCAGGAACCCCGCGGAAAAACAGTCGAGCCCGCCCGGCGGAACGAGCCCGCCCTCGATCACGACGAACCCGGGGAGATCGTTGTTCTCGCTGCCGAGACCGTAGGAGCTCCACGCACCCATCGACGGGCGCCCGGGCACTCCCGCACCCGTGTGGAGGAAGTAGTTCGCGTTCGTGTGCTCGCTGAAGTCGCTCGTCATCGAGCGCACCACGCAGAGCTCGTCGGCGAGGCGCCCGACATGCGGGAAGAGGTCCGAGACGGGCAGGCCCGACTCCCCGTAGCGCCTGAACTTCCACGGCGACGCGAGGGTGTTGCCGTTGTTGTTGAACTGGGTCGGCGCCATCTCCATCGGGAAGGGCTTCCCGTCGAAATCCACGAGTCGAGGCTTCGGATCGAAGGTGTCGACCTGCGAGGGGCCGCCGTCCATGTAGAGGAAGATCACGCTCCGCGCGCGCGCGGGGCGATGCGTGGCGAGAAGCGCGCGGTCGGCGGCCGACGCGGCGGGCATGGAAGATGCCGTGGACTGAGCGCCGGCCACGCGCCCGAACAGCCCCGCGAACGCGACCATGCCGAAGCCGCCGCCGACCGTGCGCAGCATGTCGCGCCGCGTGCAGGGCGCGTCTGCGAATCGTCCGCAATGGTGTCGTGCGCGTTCGTCCATGTGGGCGCTCCTCAGCGGAGATAGATGAATTCCTTCGATGCGAAGAGGACATGCGCGAGCGCCGCGAAGGCCGCGGACTCGCGCACGGTGGGCTCGACCTCCGCCCCAGCCGCCGCGCGTTCATCGGCGAGGAACGCACGCGCAAGCGCGACCTCGTCCGCGCGCGGCGCGCGGCCGAACGCGGCATGCCACGCGCTCTCGATGCGGGCCTCGTCGCTCCGTGCGTCGCGCGCGAGGCGCTCGCCCCAGCGCCGCGCGAACTCGTGCACCAGCTCGCTGTTCAGGAACGCGAGCGCCTGCGCGGGCACATTCGACGCATGTCGCCGCCCGCACGAGGCCGATGGCGGCGGCTGGTCGAACGCCTGCATGAATGGGTCGAGGAAGTTGCGGCGCACGGCGAGATAGACGCTGCGCCGGCCCGCGCCATCGACAGGACCGCTCTCGTCGGGCCGACCGCGGCCCTGCATGTGCTCGTTGAGATGGACAGGCACGCTCGGCCCGCCGCGCGTGTCCTCAGACCCGCCCGACATGTCGAGCCGCCCCGACGCGGCGAGCATCGCGTCTCGGATCGCCTCCGCATCGAGGCGCCGCACGGCCGGCGCGTGCCACGCGGTCGGCGGCACTTCGCCCGCATCCGCCGCTGCGCGATAGGCGCGCGAGAGGACGATCTCGCGGATGAGCGACTTGAAGGTCGCGCCGTCCGCGAGCTTGAGCGCGAGGTGATCGAGGAGTTCCGCGCTCCACGGCGCAGCGCCGAGCTGGCCGAAGTCGTCCGGCGTCTCGACGATGCCGCGACCCATCAGCTTGAGCCAGACGCGGTTCGCAAGCGTGCGCCAGAGGAAGGGCGTGTCGCGCGCGGTGATCGCCTGCGCGAGTGCGAGGCGCCCGCTTCCCTCGAGCGCGGCGTCGGCAGGCTCCGCGAAGTCTACGAAACCTGCAAGGATCGACATGCGCGCGCGCGGCGCGGGTTCGCCGGGCGTGCGCGGCGAGCCGCGCAGATGGACGGGCTCGTCGAAGGCGCCGCCCTCCTCGGCGACAAGCGCGCGGATCGGCGGCTTCGTCGCACGCAGCGCGTCGCGCGCGGCGAGCGCGGCGATGCGAAGGTCCTCGACGCGGGCCTCCCCGACGCGCGCTGCGTCGGGCATCCGCGCCGCGTGGGCTTGTTCGCCCCAGAATTCCTGCGGTGGCTGCGCTCCATCGTCGCTCGCCACGATGGCGTCGACCTCGATCCAGCCGTCGCCATCGTCGACGAGCTCGAGATAGGCGCGCTCGCCCGCGAAGCGCACGAGATTGAAGGTCTCGACGCGCCACGCGGCATCGCGCGGGTCGGCCGCGGGTCCGCCGCCCGACTCGATGCGCCGGCGCATTCCCTCGAAGAGCAGCGCGTTGCGCTCGTCGAGCCAGTAGTTCCCGACCACGACGCGCACCCACGCGGCGTGGCCGCGCAGCCGCACATGGAGATAGCGCTTCGACACATCGAACGCGGGCGACCGCGCGCTGCCGACGAGCGCGAGGTCGAGGCGCGCGCTGTCGATGGTGTCGGCCGCAGCGACGCGCAGCGCGCCGTCGGACGCAAGCGCAAGCGGCGCGCCCGACGCCGCGAACGCATGGCCCGAGCGGCGCCACTCCGCGCCGCCCCGTCGCGCGTCGTCGATCAGCGCGGGGGCGTTCGAACCGTCGGCCGGCTTCCGCACATCATGCGTGGGCAGAGAAACGGCGACGCCCGCAGCCTCGCCTGCCGCGACAAGCGCGCGCCGTGCGCGCTCGACGAGCGGCCCCGCGCGCTCGTCCGTATCGAGGAATCCCTCGACGCGGCGCGTGTTGCGCGCGACGCCCGCGAGCGAGAAGAAGTCCTTCGCGGGAATCGGGTCGAACTTGTGGTCGTGGCACCGCGCGCACGCGACGGACAGGCCGAAGAGCGAGCGCCCCACGACATCGACCTTTCCAGCGATGCGGTCCGCCTCGTCGAGCCGGACATCGACGGGCGCGTGGGTCGCGGGCCCGAGGAACCACCATGCGGTGCCGATGGGCGCGGCGTTCGCGAGACCAAGCGCGGGCCGCGCCTCGAGCAGGTCGCCCGCGATCTGCTCGGCGATGAACCGCGCGGGCGCGAGATCGGCGTTGAACGCCTGGATCACATAGTCGCGGTAGCGCCACGCGCCTGGAATGTCGTAGTCGAACTCGTGGCCGAGGCTCTCGGCGTAGCGCGCGAGGTCGAGCCAGTGCCGGCCCCAACGCTCGCCGAACGCGGGGCTCGCAAGCGCTGCATCGACGAACGCCGCGAACGCAGCGTCGCGCGCCTCGCCCGCGGGAACCGCCGCGAACGCGCGCGCCTCCTCCTCGCTCGGGGGAAGTCCGCGCAGGTCGAAGCTCGCGCGACGGAGAAGCGAGGCTGCATCGATGTCCGCAGGCGCCGCGAGACCATGGCGCTCGCGCGTCGCGAGCACGAAGCGATCGATGTCGCCGCGCGGCCAGCGCTCGTCCCTCACTCGCGGGGCCGCGGTCGCCCGCATCGGTTCGAACGCCCACGGCGCCGTGTACTCGGCGCCCGACTCGATCCAGCGGCGGATCGCGTCGATCTCGGCCACGGAGAGCGGCTCGCGGCCATCGGGCGGCATGAGTTCGTCGGGGTCGGTGTGCGCGACGCGCGCGAGGATCTCGCTTGCGGCGGGGTCGCCGGGCGCGATCGCGCGAAGACCGCTCTTCAGGACGGCGGTCGCCCCTTCGAAGGTGTCGAGGCGCAGGCCCGCCGCGCGCGAGTCCGCGTCCGGCCCATGGCAGGTGAAGCATTTCGCCGCGAGGATCGGCCGCACGTCTCTGTCGTAGTCTGCCGCGTGCAGCGAGCCTGGCGCGGCGGACATCGCGACGCAGAGCGCGGCGATCACGCTGGTCGGGCGAATTCGCGGCTCGCGCACGGGCATTCGCGCAGTATGACCGCGCGCGGCGCGGCTCGGAAGCCTGAACCCGCGGCAGGCGCCAAATTCAGCCGAGGGTCTCCGCCAGGAGCCCGCGCATGGCCGCGAACGCACGATCCGCGATCAGTTCCCGATAGAACATGCCGCTCGCGCGGTCGTGCGCATGCGGGTTCGTGAAGGCGTGCCCGGTGTGGCCATAGGCGACGACCTGCCAGTCCGCGCCCGCGTCGGTCATCTCCTTCGCAAAGCCGAGCATCTGCTCGGGCGTGGCCATCGGGTCGTCGTAGCCGTGAAGCGCGAGGACCTTCGCGCCGATCGACGCCTGCGCGCCGAGATTCGGCGCACCGAACAGCGCATGGAAGCCGACCGCGGCCTTGACGCCCGGCGCGTTTGCGCGCGCGAGGTCGAACGCGCAAAGCCCGCCGAAGCAGAACCCGATCACGGCGAGCCGCGCGGGGTCTGCGCCATCGAGCTTCGCAGCCGCGTCGACGGCTGCAAGGAGGCGCGTGCGCAGCGCGGCGCGGTCCTCGACCCAAGGCGTCATCAGCTTCGAGTTCTCCTCGGGCGAGTTCCCGCGGCGGCCCTTGCCATAGACATCGATCGCGAAGCCGATGTAGCCAAGCGAGGCGACCATGTCGGCCTTCTCGCGCGCGAAGTCGTCCTGCCCGCCCCACGCGTGGGCGACGAGAACGACGGGCGTGCGCGCGGCTGCGTCAGGGCGCGCGACATACCCCTCGAGTTCCTGCTGGCCATCGTGGTAGGTGAAGAACGATCCAGTGCGTGCGGTCGAGCTCATGCGGCGAGTGTAGTGCGGGAGCTCCGGCGCGTGGCGGTCGAGCGCACGCTGCGTCGCGCGCGGGGCGCGGAGAGAAAGATCCAAAATCTCTCCTGCAGAACATACGGACTTTCGGGAGTGCGTCGTCCGGCGTGGTAGGTTTGCCCGCGTCGGACTGCCGACGGAAAGGCGGGAGAGAAAGGTGTCCACACATGTTGTCGGGGGATCCGCAGCCGCGCGGATGCGCGGCGCGCGGGAGGTGTCGCACGCCCTCACGGCGCGGGTGCCCGAGGATTCGGCGAGGTCGACCGTGCGTGACGCGGCGCGCGGCCCCGCGAGAGGCACGACGCGGGAGAGCACGCGGGAAAGCACGCGGGAAAGCACGCGAAAGAGGATGCGAGAATCGAAACGAGACGGGATGCGAACCGCTGCGCGGGGATCGCAGCCGCGGACTTCGCGCGCCCGCATGCTGGCGGCGCTGCTCTGCGCCGCATCGCTCTGTGCGTTCCGAGCGGCACCGCATCATGCTCCTCCGCCGCCCGAGGTCGGGCCCATCGCGACCATCTCTGCCGACGACGCCTCCGCGCCATCCGCGCGGAGGTTCGGCGATCGCGTGGCCGCCGACCGATCCCTCGTCGCGGTCGCCGCGCCGACGGATGGAGACGACGCGTGGTCCCCCGGGGCCGTCACGCTCCTTCGCCTCGCGTGGAACCCGCATGGCAGGCTGGTCTTCGCGCGCGAGGCCGAGCTCGTGTCCGGCTCGAGTGCCGCAGGCGACCGCTTCGGCTCCGCGCTCGCCGCATCGATTGCACACGACCTTCATCGAGGCGATCTCGTCGCGGTCGGGGCTGATCGTGCCGACGCCCTCTCCTCTTCCGACGAGCCCTTCCCAATGTCGGGCGCCGTCGAACTCTTCGAGCGTTCGACGCGTGCGAAGCCCGGCTGGCGCCATGTCGCGCGGCTCTCGGCAAGCGCGCCTCAGCCGGGCGCGGAGTTCGGAGGCACGCTCGCGTTCGACGCGAGTGGCGCCGCGCGGCTTGCGGTCGGCGCCCCACGACACGATGCGCCGCCATGCGAACGCTCGTCATGGGTCTGGGACGCAGGGCGCGTGTTCGTCTTCACCCGCACCGCAAGTTCCCTCCCGAGTGACACGGCGTCGCGGTGGAGTGAGGTCGCCGTGATCGAGGCACCCGCGCCCGAGCTGAGCGGGTGGTTCGGTGCTGCGGTCGCTCTCGATGGAGATCTCCTCGCGATCGGCGCTCCGGGTCACGATGCGACGGACCCGACGAGCGGCGTGGTCATCCCGAGCGCAGGCGTGGTATTCCTCTATCGCCGCGTCGATCCTGCCGCCGGGTCCGCGGAGCGTTACCGCCTCGAGCGCACGCTCGCGGCGCCCTCCCCCGAGCACTCCGCGTGGTTCGGGCTCGCGCTCGCGCTCGAGGGAGAGACACTTGCCGTCGGCGTGCCGCGCGCGCGCGCGCACCAAGGCCTCGGCGAACCGCTCGGTTGCGTCTACATCATCGATCTCGCACGGCCCGACTCGGCTCCGAAGCGCATCGACCCGCCGAGTTCGCTCGTCCGCGCGGGTTTCGGTCAGACGCTCGCGCTGGGCTCGGGGCTTCTCCTCGTCGGCGCACCGACGACCGACGCCATCGCCGAGGAAGAGCAGGATCCCCTTCTTCGCGATGTCGGCGGAGCCTGGGTCTACGAGCTCGACGAGGGCCGCTTCACGGCGACGCTTGTCCCGCCGCGCTCGCTTGCGTCCGCGCTGTTCGGGGCGACGGCTGCGTTGGCGGAGCCTCTGGTCCCCGCTCGCCCTGCCGCGGACACGCGCACCCGGCCCGCGCTCGATGCGAGTCCACGGCAGAAAGGCCACCTCGTGGCCGTCGTCGGCCATCGCTACACCGAGGAAGAGTCGCAGGAACCGAGCCCCGGCGCCGCCCTCTACGCCGTGCCGCGGGTCAGGGCTCCGCCGTGAGCGGAGCGGACGACCCATCGCGCGCGTACCAGCGCTCGAGCGTCCGCCGCCAGTCGACGACCGTCTCGCAGTCGATGAAGTCGCGCTTCACGCGCTCGGCCTCGGGGTGATGCGTCGCGAACTTGATCCCGAACTTCCGCATGCGCCGCCCGCCGGCCGCCTCGCCATGAAGCTGGATCGCAAGCTCGAAATGCGACTCGAGCGCGGCGCGCTGCTCCGCGAGCGTCGGCTCACGCGCAGGCTCGCCACGCATCAGCGCACGCGCCTGCGTGAAGATCCAGGGGTTCCCGATGCACCCTCGCGCCACCGACACGCCGTGCACGCCCGTGTAGTCGTGCATGCGGAAGATGTCGTCGACCGTCCAGACGTCGCCCGACCCGAAGATCACGCGGTCGGGGTTGCGCCGCACGAGGTCGCGCAGGAACTCCCACTTGCCCGGGCCGAGGTACTTCTGCTGCACGGTTCGGCAGTGGACCACGGCCCACGCGTAGCCAAGCTCATAGGTCGCCGCGAAGATCTCCTCGAACTTCGCGGCCATCTCGGCGGTGTCGTCGTAGGCACGGCGCAGCTTCACCGTGCACGGGATCTCGCGAGGCACGACCGAGCGCACCGCCTTCAGGATCTCGATCGCATCGTCTGGGTACGCGAGGAAGTGCCCGCCGCGGTTCGCCTTCTTGATCTTCTTCACGGGGCAGGCGAGGTTCACATCGATCACGTCGTAGTTCATGCCGACGAGGATCTCGGCCGCGCGGGCCATCTCCTCGGGCGTCGTGCCCATCACCTGCCCGGCGATCGGGTGGTCGTCGAGACCCGCCGCGATGTTGTCCTCGATCTCGCCCATGCCGCACTCCGTCGCGAGCAGATCGGGGTCTTCCTTGCGCCTGCCCTTGCCGCCGTTGATGAGCGTGCGGTCGAGAAGCGCCTCCGTCACGCAGAAAGGGGCGCCGTGTCGCCGCGCCACGAGCCGCATCGCGCCGTCGGAATAGCCCGCGAGCCCTGCCTGGAAGAACGGCGCGTCGAAGCCCTTCACCGTCGCGGGAATCCGCGGGTCGATCGTCCACTCGCGCGCGATCTGGTCGACGGGGCGCGAGATCGGATAGTCGGGAAGGTTGGCTGGCGAGAGTTCGACGGACATCGGAGGAGGCGAGACGGGTTGTGCCGCGAAGGACGACCGCTTCGAGAAGCGGGAAGGGTACGCGCCCGCCCGCGCGGATGGAAACGCCGCATCCGCGGCTTCATCCGTCGACGCAGCGCTCGTCCACCGGGCCTCATGGGCGTCGCCGGCGCGCGGGCGCGGCAAACGCCGCGAGAAGGGCGAAGGCCGCCCCGGGCGAAGGAACCGCCCTGATCTGGTCCTGCGCCACGGGGTTCGCCAACACCTCGAGGCCGCTCCCGAGGAAACCACCCGCCCCGAGCGAGTCGACGATCTCCGTGAACGCAGACGCCGTCGCGGCCGATGCGCTGGCCTGGAACGCGCCGAGCCCGAGCGTCATCCGCCCACGGGCGACGGTCGCGTCGTCCGTGTCGAGGTTCTCGTGCGCGATCTCCCAGACCACCAGCTGGAACGCGGCGGAAATCGTGGCGCGCGAGGCGTGCGGACCGACGACGCGGTCGGTCGCGGGGTCGATCCACCGTGCGAAGAGATCGGAGAGAAGCACTCCGCGCACGCCGCCGAGGCCCGAGGCCGCGAGCGTTCGCTGCTCGAAGAGATACATCGCGCCACCATCAAGCGCGGGGCCTAGTTCAAGCGCCCAGCTCCGGAACGGCGTCCCCTCACCGTCCTCGAAATCGTGCTGGAAGGCACCGCGCGCATGCATCGTCACCGACCCCGCGGAGTCCCACGCAAGCTGCGCCGAGTGACCGCATGACTCGACGCGGCCCTCGGTCCGCGCCACGAGCGATGCGACGAACGCAGCGTCCGCAGACGACGCAAGGGCGCCTGCGGCCATGCAGGCCGCCACGCCCAGCGCGGCCATCCGCCCCGCATCGGACGCGCGTCGCGCCCCGCCACCGTTGCGCGGCTCCAGCAGGCGTGCGTCGTCGTTTCCCTCCTTCATGCGATTCCCCTTGCAGTGAAGCGGTTTCCCTCGCTCGGAAACTACTCCCAACCCGCGCAGGCGCAACCGCCGCTCCAGGGCACGCAGAAGTTCCATGCAGCGCCGCCCGCGCACACCGCGCAGACCGCCTGGCTCACCCGACCCGAAACACCCGCAAAGTCAGCGCACGCCGCACAAGCCGCACAGACCTCAATCCATGCCGACCGCCGCCAGCGCCCGCACCGCCTCGCGAATCCACGCCGCAAGCCGCCGCACTTCCTCGGATCGCGCGAACCCCGTCCGTGCGACAAGCGCCACATGGCGCGACGGCCCCTGTCCGTCGAAGGCGCGAAGCTCGAGCACGGCCTCGAGTTCCCTTGGAATCGAAGAGGCAAGCGCGGGAAGCAGCGAGTAACCCGCGCCCGACGCGACCAGGTACTTCAGCGTCTCGATGCTGGCCGCCGCAAGCTTCGGCTCGTCGCCGCCAACCGCGTGGCAGATCGCCAGCGCATGGTCGCGCATGCAGTGCCCCTCCTCGAGAAGCACCATCGCGTGCGCGTCGAGGCACTTGGGCACGAGCCGCTTCACGCCGAGGATCGCGCTCCCCCGCCGCGCGAGAAGCCGGAAAGGCTCCGTAAAGAGCGGTTCGAGGACGAGCCCGGTTTCACGGCCCGATGGCGCCAGGATCGCCGCGTCGATCGCGCCTTCGGAGAGCAGCTCGAGAAGCTCCGCCGTGCGATGCTCCGAGACCTCAAAGGGAAGCTCGGCAGGTGCCGTGCCCCGCGCCGACGACGCAGCAGTCGCCGCGTGACCGAGGAGATGCGGCACGAGATACGGGCCGAGCGTGGGAATCACCCCGACACGCAGAGGGCGCAGCTCGACGGCGGTCAGCCGCCGCGACTCGGCCGCGAGGGCGCCTGCGGCCACCAGGAGCCCGTCGATCTGCGGCAACAGCGCGCGGCCCTCATCCGTCACGAGGAATCGGCGGCCTCGACGCTCGAAAAGCCGCGCGCCGAGCGCGAGCTCGACCTTCCGCACCTGCCCCGAGAGCGTGGCCTGTGCGATTCCAAGCCTGCGCGCGGCGCGACCGAAGTTCGCCTCCGCCGCCACGCAGCTCACCGCGTGCAATTCGCGCAAGGAGCAGTCGAGAGGGCGCTGGGTCCGCATCGGAATCATCGGTGAAACCGATCATATCAATCCGATTGATCGGCTTGCACGCCCGTGTTCGCCACGGTTTCATGCTTGGCGCGCGGGTTGCGTTTCCCTTGGGAAGCGGCGCCCGGCGAGCGGATCGCAAACAGACCAAGCCCCCTGCGTCAGCGGCCCCACGCGATCGTGCGTTGGGGCCGCTGGCTTTTTGCGAACGCGTCATGCGCGGCTCAGCCGCGCTTGCGCCACCGCGCAGCCTCGATGCACGCGACGAGGTGCATGATCCAGCCGAGGGTGCCGAAGCTCACGAACCAGAGGACGCCGGTGAGGACGAACATGAGGAGCGCGGCCAGGATGCGCCCCTGCACCAGCTGCCCGAGGCCCGGGATGAAGAAGCTGCAGATCGCAGCGATCACATTGCCCGCGCTGCCTTGGCCTGTCGTCGAGGTGTTGCTCATAGGTGGTCCATTCCGCCGTGCGCCACGCTGGTTTCAAGGCGCCCACCGACACGCGTCATCCGCGCCGCCGAGTCCGCGCCGCAGCGCGGACGAGGCTACAAACACGAGCCTACAACCACGATTCCACGACCCTCGGCTTGATCGGCTGCTCCGCGCAATCGATGTGCACCATGAAGAAGCCGCCTCGGTGCTTGCAGACATTCGGCCACATCACGGCGCGGTCTGTCTCGGGAATCGGCAGCTTCTCGACATCCTCGACGCGGTGCCACTCGAGCCGCCCCTCGTCGAACTCCTGGTGCGGGATCTCGTCGGGGCGGATCGGCCGCGTCGCCTCGAACAGGAAGATCAGCCAGTGCTCCTCGCCCTGGTACGCGCGCTCGCTCACGATCGAGATCAGCTTGATCTCCTCGGGCTTGAGCTCGATCGACGCCTCCTCGCGGATCTCGCGCAGCGCGCAGTCGTGCGGTCCCTCGCCGTCCGCGATCTCGAGCTTTCCGCCGATCGGCGAGTACATGTCGCGGTTCGGCGGCTTGCGGCGGTGCAACAGGAGCAGCCGCCCCTCCTCGTCGTAGAGGTAGCAGAGGACCGCGATCTTGTACGGCATCGACCGCGCGTCGTGCGGATTCACATGCGGCTGCGACGGATTCACGCGCGCACCGTCTGGGCCTGCGCCGCCTGCTTCGTCTCGACCGCGATCGCCTCGAGCTTGGTCAGCCCCGCCGTCGCGAGGATCTCCGCGATCCGCGCCACGGTCTCCTTCGACGCCTCCGCAAGCGGCAGGCGCACGGCACCCGAGTCGCGGCCGAGGATCCGCATCGCGGCCTTGAGCGGCACCGGGTTCACATCGAGCGAAAGCAGCCCCTTGGCGAGCGGGAAGATGCCGCGGTGGATCTCCTGCGCCTCCGCGAAGCGGTCGCCGAGGAACGCATCACAGAGCGCCTGTACGCGCGACGGGATCAGGTTCGACACCACGCTCACGACGCCGGCGCTGCCGCAGCCCGCGAACGAGAGCGTCAGCGAATCGTCGCCCGAGAGGATCGTGATCCCGCAGCGCTGGCGGATCTCGCTCGCGGAATCCATCGAGCCCGTCGCCTCCTTGATGGCGACGATGTTCGGATGCTTCGCAAGCCGCGCCACGGTCTCGGGGTTGATCGCCACGCCGCAGCGCCCGGGGATGTTGTAGAGCATCACGGGAAGCGGGCACGAATCCGCGACCGTCATGAAGTGGCGGTAGAGGCCTTCCTGCGAAGGCTTGTTGTAGTACGGGCTCACCTGCAGGCCCGCGTCTGCGCCGAGCTCGAAGGCGAGCCTCTGGAGCTCGACCGCGTGGCGCGTGCAGTTCGAGCCGGCGCCCGCGATCACCTGAAGGCCGCGCTTCTTGCCGAGCTCGACCGCCGCCTCGACCACGAGGCGATGCTCATCGTCCTCAAGCGTGGGCGACTCTCCCGTGGTGCCGCAGGCGACGATGCCGCGCACGCCGCCGTCGGCCTGGAAGGCGATGTGCTCTGCGAGGCGCGCCTCGTCGACGGCGATCCCGTCGGAGGTGAAGGGCGTGACGATCGCCGTGTAGCAGCCGCGGAACTCGATCATGGCGCGGAGTGTAGCGAGAGTTTCCCGCGAAACGCGCGGCGCGCGCGGACCTCACGATCACCGCGCGTCGATCGCGACCTTCATCTCCCGCACCGCCGCGCGCAGCCCCGCGAACACGGCGCGCGACACGATCGCGTGGCCGATGTGAAGCTCGCGCAGGTTCGGAATCGCCGCAACGGAGCCGACATTCGCGTAGTTGAGGGCGTGCCCCGCGTTCGGGCGCATCCCGAGCGCGCCGACGAGCTCGACCGCGCGCCGCACCTTGGCAAGCTCTGCGGCCGTTCGGGGGTCCGCGGCCCCAAAGTCATGGTGCGCATGGGCATACGGCCCCGTGTGGATCTCGCAGAAGTCGAACCCCGCGCGCGCCGCGGCCGCGATCTGCGCTTCATCCGCGTCGATGAAGGCGCTGACCGCGATCCCAGACCCCTTGAGCCTCGCGACCGCCTCGCGGATCCGCGCCTCCTGCCCAGCGACATCGAGCCCGCCCTCGGTCGTCACCTCGGCGCGCCGCTCGGGCACGAACATCGAGAGCTGCGGCTTCAGCGCGATGGCGATCGCCACCATCTCCTCGGTCGCGGCCATCTCGAGGTTCAGCTTCGTCCGCACGACCTCCTTCAGCCGCGGCAAGTCCGAGTCCTGGATGTGCCGTCGGTCCTCACGGAGGTGCACGGTGATCCCGTCCGCGCCGCCCGCCTCGGCCTCGGTCGCGGCCAGCACAGGGTCGGGCTCGTAGGTCTTCCGCGCCTGGCGGACGGTCGCGACATGGTCGATGTTGACGCACAGTTCAGGCATGACTGAGGTATCCGTGAGGGCCGTCAGCATACGCGCGAGAGGTATACTCGCGCTCCCGTGACGACCTTCAACGAACGACTCGCCGACCTCCGCACCGACATCGTCGCCCAGGGCGACCGCGTGCTCGACATCACGCTGCGGGCGGTCGAGAGCTACTTCGACGGCGACCGCACCAAGGCTGCGGCCGTGATCGCGCTCGACGAGGAGATCGACCGCGTCGATGTCGAGATCGAGCGCGCGTCGATCCCGCTCCTCGCGATGGGCGTCACCGACGAGAAGTCGATCCGCTCCGTGCTCACGATCGTCAAGGTGAACAACGAGCTCGAGCGCGTGGCGGACTGCGCGGTCGACATCGCGGAGGCCGTCCTCTCCGATGTCACGCTCCCCGCGCGCATCCCCGATGTCTTCCGCGTCATGGCGAACTCGGTGATCGGCATGCTCCGCGACTCGAACCGCGCCCTCGCCGACGGAAACACGAGCCTCGCGCAGCAGGTGCTTCTCTTCGACGACACCGTCGCGTCGTTCAAGAAGCAGCTCATGAAGACGGCGCAGGAGCAGGTCGCGGCGGGCACGCTGCCCGTCGACTACGCGTTCCGCCTGCTCACGATCACGAAGTCGATCGAGCGCATCGCGGACCACTGCACGAATGTGTGCGAACAGGTCATCTATCTGCACGCAGGCCTCATCGTGCGCCACCGCCCCGAAGGCTGGTCGCAGCCGCTCCCGCCGAGCCAGTGAAGTCCCCATGCTCCTTGAAGAAGAACGACCCCTCGCAGACGCCCTCGCTTCCCACGGGCAGAGCCATGTCCTGCGCCACGCGGACGCGCTCTCGCCCTCCGAACGCAAGGCATTCCTCGCGCAGCTCGCCGCGGTCGACCTCCCGCTCGTCGCCCGCCTCGTGAAGGGCGGCGAAGACGCGAAGACCGACTACGCGGCGGTGAAGCCGGCGCCCTACATCGGGCTCGGTTCGCCCGCAGGCGCCGCGCGCGCGCACGGCGAGTCGCTGCTGCGCGCGGGCAAGGTCGCTGTGTTCACGGTCGCAGGCGGCCAAGGCACGCGCCTCGGCTGGAAGGGCCCGAAGGGCACCTTCCCCGCGACCGTCGTCACGGGCAAGCCGCTCTTCCGCGTGTTTGCAGAGCAGATCGCGGCGGCCGAGAAGCGCTACGGCCGCTCGCTGCCGTGGTACATCATGACGAGCCCGCTGAACAGCGCCGACACGCAGGCGTTCTTCCGCGACAACAACTGGTTCGGGCGCAATCCCGCCGACACCTTCCTCTTCGAGCAGGGCACCATGCCGTCGGTCACCTTCGACGGCAAGCTCATCCTCGAGACGCCGTCGTCGCTCGCGCTCAACCCCGACGGCCACGGCGGCGCGATCCGTGCGCTCCACGCAAGCGGCGCGCTCGAGGACATGCAGGCGCGCGGCGTCGAGCACATGAGCTACTTCCAGGTCGACAACCCGATGGTGCGCATCGCGGACCCCGTGTTCCTCGGCCTCCACGCGGCAAGCGACGGCTCGTCCGGCGAGATGTCGAGCAAGATGGTCGCCAAGCGCGACGCGGCCGAGAAGGTCGGCGTCTTCTGCGAGGTCGCTGGCAAGACCTCGGTGATCGAATACAGCGACATGCCCGCGGAGCTCACGAACTCGCTCGACGCGCAGGGCAAGCTCCGCTTCAACGCGGGCTCGATCGCGATCCACGCGATCTCGGTCGAGTTCATGCAGCGCCTCACGAAGGGCGACTTCGCGCTCCCCTTCCACCGCGCGAAGAAGAAGGTCCCCTACTGGTGCGACACCCAGCAGAAGACCGTCGAGCCCGCGGAGCCGAACGCGATCAAGTTCGAGGCGTTCATCTTCGACGCGCTCGGCCTCGCCAGGAAGTCGCTCGTCATGGAGACGAGCCGCACCGAGGAGTTCGCGCCCCTCAAGAACGCGACAGGCGAAGACAGCCCCGCATGGAGCCATCAGATCCAGTCGAACCGCAACGGCGACTGGCTCGAGAAGTTCGGCGTGAAGATCCCACGGAAGCCCAACGGCGATGTCGACGCCCGCATCGAGATCGCAGCCGAGACCGCCCTCGAGGCAGACGACCTCGCCGACATCGCGCTCCCGCGAGAGATCAAGCCGGGCGAGGAAGTGCTGCTCTGACCGCAGCCCTGCGCGCCACGATCAGCGCAGCGCTGCGTCCATCAGCCACGCGAGCTCGTCGTCGGCGTCTTCTGCGGCGACGCCCTCTTCGGCGAGGGTTTCGCGCAGCGCGTGGTCGAAGCGTTGTGCCGCGCGGGCGGCGTGCGCGCGGGCTTCGGCGGTCGTGATGCCGCGTTCGCGCGCGAGCTCTCTGGTCTCCGCGCCTTCGAGCGCGGTGCGGCGGTAGATCTCCCACGCATCGGCGTCGTTCTCGGCGTGCGATGCGCGCGCCGCGCGCTGCGACGCTTCGGCGATTCCCGCGCGCGCCCACGCGCGCTCGAACGCCTCGAACGCCTGCGGGTCGAGCGGCGTCTCGCAGGGCTCCTTGCAGTCGCAGCCGCTGCACGCGCCCGACGACTGCCGCGCCTCGCGCGCGGCGGCAAGCAGCGCGCGCACGACGCCGCGTCGGAACGGAAGCGACGCGTCGCTCCGTGCGCGCCCGACGGCGCCGCTTGCAGCGAACCGCTCCGCGAACGCGTCGATATCGGCGATCCACGCGAGCCGCGCGCACGCGAGGTATGCGCGCACGGGCTCCTTCGCGCGCGCCGCGAGCGCGTCGGTCGACGACGCCGTCATCGCACGCTCCCGACCGCCGCGACCGCGAGGTCGACGAGGCGCGCGTTCGGTTCGACCGTGCCTCGGAAGCGGTCGAGCCCCGGCTCGATCACGAGGTCGAGCATCATGCCCTTCTCGAGCGAATCCGCGTGGCGCGCGCCGTCCCACCACTGGATGCGCAGGAAGCTGTCGCGCCCGAAGCGCGGCTGGCTGACCACGAGCTCGAGATGCCGCGCGTCGCCCGCCTTGCCGAAGACGCGCGTGCGCGTCAGGCGCGCGCCCTCGACGAGGAGCGCGGGCTTCCTGTTCTCGCGGCCGAACGGCGCGAGCTGCTCGATGGCCTGCACGGTGGCGATGTCGAGCTCGCCGATCTCGCACGACGAATCGATCGAGAGCGGCGGCCGCTGTTCGCCGATCGGCGGCAGCCGCGCGTCGACCTCGCGCACGAACGCCTCCGTGAAGCGCGCGATCTCGTCCGGCCCCGCCGCGGACATTCCCGCGGCCATCGCGTGGCCGCCGAACCCGACGAGATGCTCCGCGCACGCGGCGAGCACGGTGTGGAGCTCGATTCCCGCCACGCTGCGGCCCGAGCCCTTGTAGACATCCTTGTTGCGCGTGAACAGGATCGCGGGGCACGCGAAGCGGTCGACGAGCCGCGAGCAGACGATGCCGACGACGCCGAGGTTCCACGACTCGCTCGCGAGGACGATCCCGCGCGGCGGGATGCCTGACGCGATCTGCGGCGCAAGCTGCGCCAGCGCCTCCTCGAAGATGCGGCTCTCTTCCTTGCGGCGGCCCGTGTTCAGCTCCTCGAGGCGCGCGACGATCTCCCGCGCACGCGCGCGGTTCGCGGTCGTGAGAAGCTCGACCGCCTCCTCCGGGTGCCCCATGCGGCCGCAGGCGTTGAGCCGCGGCGCGACGCGGAAGGCGATCTGCTCGGAGTCGACGGGGTCCGCCACACGCGACGACGCGAGCAGCTCGTCGAGCCCCGCGATCCCCGTGCGGTGCGCGAGCGTGAGCCCGCGCGCGACGATGATGCGGTTCTCGCCGAGAAGCGGCACGACATCGGCGACCGAGCCGATCGCAGCGAGCGGAAGGAGCGAGAGCAGCCGCTCGGAGAGCACCTTCGGAAGCCGCTCCGAGCCGCACCAGCGCTCGGCGAGCGCCCACGCCAGCTTCCACGCGACGCCTGCGCCGCAAAGCTCGCCGAACTTCTGCTCGCCCGGGAGCCGCGGATGCACGACCGCGCGCGCGATCGGAACCTCGTGCGACGGATGCAGCTCGTGGTGGTCTGTGATGACGAGCTCGAGCCCGATGTCGCGCGCGTGCGCCGCCTCGCCGATCGCAGACACGCCGCAGTCGACCGTGACCACCGTGCCGATTCCCTCCGCCTTCAGCGCGTCGAGCGCCTCGCGGTTGAGTCCGTATCCCTCCTCGATCCTGTGCGGGACATAGGTGCGGACGGGCGCATCTGGCGCGATCGCGCGCAGCATGTGCCACAGGATCGCGGTCGACATGATGCCATCGACATCGTAGTCGCCGTAGATCGCAAGCCTGCGCCCCGACTGGAGCGCCTCGAGGATGGCGTCGGCGGCCGCGCGCATCCCGTGCATCGCGTCGGGCCGCTCGAGCTGCAGCAGGCTCGGCCTGCAGAACGCCTCGCGCTCGTCGAGGCCGCCGAGGCCGCGCGCGGCGAACAGGCGATCGAGGAGCCCGCCCCCTTCCGCACGCCCCTCCGGCCTGATCCACCGCTTGGTCGGAAACTCCATGTTTCGGAGTGTACCGAGCCTCCGCCAGAGGCCGGCGAGGCCGGCAAACCTCGCCCCCGCGGCGAGGGCCCGCGCTTGCCGCCCCTTCGACCGCTCCGATTTTGCCCTTTTCGCTTTGGCCTCGCGCCCCGCGTGCCGATGGGCGATCTACCCTCCGCACCGCGCCCGCGCACGGGCGCCCGGAGCGAGCCATGTCCACAGTGTCCGAACCCCAGTCCAAGCGTCGCTACAAGACGGTCCTTCTCTTCGGCGCCCCGGGCGCCGGCAAGGGAACGCAGGGCAAGATCCTCGGCAAGGTGCCCGGGTTCTTCCACCTCGCGTGCGGCGATGTGTTCCGCTCGCTCGACATGGGATCCGAGCTCGGCAGGAAGTTCATGGCCTACTCGTCTCGCGGCGAGCTCGTGCCCGACGAGCTCACGATCGAGATGTGGAACCAGAACATGCACGCGCAGACCGTGCTCTCGATCTACAAGCCCGCGGTCGATCTCCTCGTCCTCGATGGGATTCCCCGCAATGTGACGCAGGCGCGTGCGCTCGAGAACCATCTCGAGGTGCTCGCCGTGCTGCACCTCGTCTGCCCCGACATCGAGGCGATGGTGACGCGCATGCGCCGCCGCGCGCTCAAGGAGAACCGCATCGACGACGCCGACGAGAAGGTGATCCGCAAGCGGTTCGAGGTCTACGAGCGCGAGACTCGGCCCGTGCTCGCGTGCTACCCGAACGAGATCATCTACGAGGTGAACGCGATGGGCTCGCCCGCGGAAGTCCTGCAGCATGTGCTCGAGGTGATCGTGCCGATCCAGAACGAGCACTTCCGCAATCCGTTGTCGTGATGGATCGGCTGCGGCCGCGGCCGCTCCCTTCGGAAGGACCGGGATCATGGGTGCCCGCATGCTTCAGCATGCGGAACGGTTGATGCCGGCCGTCGACTCCGACACGAACGGTTCCGCTGGCTTCGTCTGCGAACGTTCAAGCCACGCCCGTCAGGAGCCCGCACCTGCGCGGAGCGACCTGAGTTCGGCCGCAAGCGTCTCGAGCCTGCCCTGGACCTCGGGGTCGATCGAAGGCTCGCGCCCCGCGGCGCCCGCGAGGTCGCCCGCGCCGCTCGCACCGAGTTCGGCGGCGATCGCGTCGAGCTTCTCGCGGATCTTCCGCACGCCCTCCGGGTCTGCGCCCGCGAGCTGCAGCCTCATGATCTCCTTGCGGAGGCCCTGCACGGTCGCGGGCGGGAAGCGCTCGCGCGGATCGCCGCGATCGGGGAAGTCGACCGTGCGCGCGGCGGGAAGAAACCGAAGCGACGCAGCCTGCGCGCGCGCGCGCCGCTCGAGCGACACGGCGTTCACCGTGGGGCCCGCGGGGTCGCCGAACTTGTCGAGTTCCTCGGTCGAACCGAGCCTGAGCGAGAGCTTGAGGTCGTCGGTCCGCTCGGTGCCATCGTCGGCGAGCTCGGGGCGGCCCGCGGCGTCGCGCTTCACGCGGCGCACGACGAGCCTCACCTCCGCGGCGGGGGGAAGCGCCTGCACCACGCGGATCAGGTCGGTGCGATCCATGATGCGCTGGCCGTTGATCTCGAGGACTGCGTCGCCGATGCGCAGCACGCGCTCTGCAGGCATGCCCGCGATGAGCCCGGTGATGCGCACGCCGCCGTCGCGGCCGTCGAAACCGTCCATGCGCACACCGAGCGCGCCGCGCGGCGCATGCAGGATGCGCGACTCGAGCACCGCCACGAGCGCGTTGCGCGCCTCGGGCGAGAGATCCTTGCGGAGAAGGAGCGCCATGATCTCCTCGGCGGAATCAGGGCGCGCGCGGATCTGCGCACGGGCCGACGCACGCTCGGCGTAGGTCTCCGCGTCGAGCTGTCGCGCGAGCCGCACGAGCTCCGCGTCGACCTCGATGCGCGAGAGATCGGCGTCGGTCGGCAGCGCGGGCGCCGACGCGGTCGGCAGGACGACGCGCCGCGCACCGTCCCCATCGGGGCCGAATGGAATCCGGATGCCGTCCTCCGCGCCCCCGCGGGGATCCACCTGCACGGGAACCCGCGGCGGCGTCTGCGCGGCGCGGTTCTCGACCTGCGCGGCGAGCACGAAGACGAGGGAAAGCGCGGCCTCGGAAAGCACGGCGAGAGCGTAGCACGGGATCGGGCGGCGTCACGCGGCGGCGGGCCGCTTTCGCGGAAACACCGTGAAAACAGCGGTGAAACGCGCCCTGCGCCGGGTCAGTCGCCGAGAACCGCCGCCACGGCGCGGGTGCGCTGGGAGATCCAGTCGATGAGGCTCAGGCTCGCCTTCAGGAACGGTTCCGCGGGGATTCCCGCGAAGTCGCCGTCGCGCGCGATGGGCGATGCGGCCTCCGCCATGATCGCCGACATCATGAGCCACGGCACGAGCGGTGCGATCTCGCCGAGCGCGATCGCGGGAGCCGCTCCGTAGCCTGCCGCGAAGGAGCGGAGGTTCTCCGGGTCGAGGCCGACGGGCCACGCGAGCGGATTCTCGCCCACGCGCTGGCGGATCGAGAACTGCAGCATGGCGTTCGCGATCTCGGCGGCGATCGACTCGTGCCGCGCGCTGTCGAAGTCGATGACGGCGGCGAGGACATCGCCCGCCCAGAGCGTGTTCCCCGGATGGAAGTCGCCGTGGCAGATCGCGGTGCGCTGCAGGGCGAGGCCCTTCGCGTTCAGCTTCGACTCGACGCGGTCGAGGTGGGCGAGCATCCCCTCGATCGAGGCCTGGAGCGAGGCGGCGACCTCGGCGGAGACGCCTGCGGACGCGCGCTCGAGCGCCTGGCGCAGCGTGGTGCGCACCGAGGCGAACGCGCTGAAGCCGCCGAGCGGAAGTTCATCGAGGAGCTCGAGCCCCGCGAACGCGCCGTGGAGCCGCGACAGCGCGATGCCCGCGGCGCGCGCCTGCTCGGCGTGGCGGGCGTAGCGCGTTCCCGGGATCCACGAGAAGAGCTCGTACAGCCGTCCGTCGAGCTCGAGGAGCGTGCCACCCGTCCTGAGCGGCACGAGCGTGGCGACAGGCACGCCCGACTTCGCGGCGATCTGCTGCAGTCGGTGGCTCGCTGCGGCGCGATCGCGCTCGCGCTCGGCGACCCGCCCGCTCGCGCGGCGCTTGAGGAGATGCTCGCCGCGCTCTGTGATCAGCTTCAGCTTCGCGGCGCGGCGCGAGCCGCGGCGGTACTCGCGGATCGCGCTGATGACGCCGAGGTCGTAGTGCGAGAGCACCTGCGCGATCTCGTGCGCGGTGAAGCGCTCGCGGCGCGGATCCTCGGCGGCATGGCCGTCAGGCCGCGCGTGCGGCGGGGCGTGCTGGGCGTTGGGGTCGTGCTTGTCGCTCACGGCGGCGGTCGCTGGCGGGGTGGGCGGATCGGTCGACGCGGACGGGAGGGCCGCGTGTCAGGCGGCCACCGCTCTACTCGGCGTTCGCGGCCTGCTCCTTGATACGGTCGATCGAGGTCTTCATCTCGACGACGCGCCGTGCAATCCCGACGTCCTGCGACTTGCTCGCGATCGTGTTCGCCTCGCGCAGCATCTCCTGCGAGAGGAAGTCGAGCGTGCGGCCCGCAGGCTCGGGATGCGCGGGCGCGATCACGCCCTCGAACTGCTCGAGGTGGCCCGAGAGCCGCGCGACCTCCTCGGCGATGTCGGAGCGCTCTGCGAAGACGGCGACCTCGCGCAGGAGGTCGGTCTCCGCGGCGACGGCGCCGACCTCGGAGAGGAGCGTGTTCATGCGCGTGCGCAGGCGCTCCTGGTAGGCAAGCGACGCCTGCGGCGCGAGGCGCGCGGTCTCCGCGAGCGCCTCGCGGAGGATGGCGCCGTGACGGCCGAGCTCTGCGCGGATCGACTCGCCCTCGCGGGCGCGCATCTCGAGGACGCGCGCGCAGGCCTCGTCGAGAAGGCGAAGGACGACGGGCCGCGCGAACTCGACGATCTTCTCGACGCCGTCCGTGCGGAGGACGCCCGGCACCGCGAGCAGCGCGCCGAGGTCGACGGTCGCCCTGTCGCGGAGTTCGACGGGAAGCGCGGCCAGAAGCGCCGTGAGGGCGGAGCGCGCGGCGTCGGGGTTCACCTCCGCGGCGGCGACGGCGCCCCCGGGGACGAACCGCACGAGCACCATGACGCTCCCGCGGCCGAGCCTGCGCGAGACGGCGGACTCGATCTCGGCCTCGAGGGTCGAGAGCTCCTCGGGAAGCCGAACGGTCGCCTTGAAGAAGCGGTTGTTCACGCTCTTCACCTCGACGGCGAAGCGGCAGCCCTCCGCATCAGCGGCGGCAGCGCCGAAACCTGTCATCGAACGGATCATGGGTGTGGAGCGTGCGGCTCAGCCGCCCGTGGAGGGAGCGGCGGGGTCGGCGGCCGGCGTCTCGGTCGGAGCGCCCGCGGGAACGGGGGCCGGCGTCTCCGCGGGTGCGACGGGTGCCGAGCCGTCGGTCGCCGGCACGGGCACCGCGGCGTCACCTACGGGCGGCGTGAGATCGAACCCTGCGGCCGGGTCGCCGAGCGGATCGGTCGCCGGGGCGGTGTCGGCCACGGGCTCGACGGGCGTCGAGCGGATGATGTTGCCCGTGATGTTGAGGCCGATCGCAAGAAGCAGGTAGATCCCGAACGCCGTGATCGTCGCCACGGTGAGCGCATCGCCCGTGCGGCCACCGAAGGCCGTGTCGGTTCCTCCACCGCCGCCGAACGCACCCGACAGACCGCCGCCCTGCGGGCGCTGGACGAGGATGATCAGGACGAGCGCGATCGCCGTCACGATGAAGAGAAGCGTGAGGATGATGAAGAGGAAGCTCATGGCGTTTGTGATCCGTTCATGCACGCGCCGCGGGAGAGGCCGTGTCCGTGCTCATCGGCGCGCGGCGGCCTCGATGATGGCGGCGAAGTCGGCCGCGACCAGCGAGGCACCCCCGACCAGACCGCCGTCGATCTCCTCGGAGGCGAAGAGCTCGGCGGCGTTGCGGGCGTTCACAGAGCCCCCGTAGATGATGCGGGTGCGCTCGGCGAATCGACCACTATACAGCCTCCCGAGCGTCCTCCGCGCCGTTGCGTGCGCGGCGGCGGCATCCGCGGGTGTGGCGGTTCGGCCCGTTCCGATCGCCCAGACGGGCTCGTACGCCACGACGAGGTCCGCAAGCGCGTTCTCGGAATGCCCCGAGAGCGAGCCGCAGAGCTGCGACTCGATGATCTGGTCCGCCTCACCGCGCTCGCGCTCGGAAAGCGTCTCGCCCACGCAGAGAACGGGCACGAGGCCCGCCTCGAGCGCGCGCGCCAGTTTCTTCGAGAGCGTGGCGTCGCTCTCACCGAGGCCGTGACGCCGCTCGGAGTGGCCAATAAGCACATGAGTGCAGCCGATGTCGCGGAGCATGGCGGCGCTCACCTGGCCGGTGAAGGCGCCCTGCGGCTCCGCCGAGCAGTCCTGCGCGCCGACATGCAGGTCGGCGGATGCGGCGATCGCGTCGGAGAGGTAGACGAACGGCGGGAACACGACGCAGTCGACACCAGGGCCGGCGGCGGCCTGGGCGGTGGCGCGCGTGAGGTCCGCAACGCCCGCGCGGGTGAGGTTCATCTTCCAGTTGCCGCCAACGAAGGGGGTGCGGGAGACGCGGGTCGCCATGCGCGCAGCCTAGCCACAAACGGTGCACGGCACGCGCCAGGCAGGTGCCAGGCACCTGTGCGTACCCGCGCGGTACCCGCCACCGTATCCTCCCCGTCCCAATGCCGCGCCCCACCACCGCCGCCGAGATCCGCAAGGCCTTCATCGACTTCTTCGTCGAGAAGGCGGGCCACACCTTCGCCCCGTCGAGCCCCGTCGTCCCCCACGACGACCCGACCCTGCTGTTCACCAACGCAGGCATGAACCAGTTCAAGGATGTCTTCCTCGGACGCGGCAAGCGCCCCTACACCCGCGCGGTCAACACCCAGAAGTGCATTCGCGCCGGCGGCAAGCACAACGACCTCGAGGATGTGGGCAAGGACACCTATCACCACACCTTCTTCGAGATGCTCGGCAACTGGTCCTTCGGCGACTACTTCAAGGAAGAGTCGATCCGCTGGGGCTTCGAGCTCCTCACCAAGGTCTACGGCCTCGACCCGAACCGCCTCTACGCGACCTGGTTCGAAGGCAATGCGGCCGCCGGCCTCGAGCCCGACCTCGACGCGAAGAAGATCTGGGAATCGCTCCTCCCCGCGGGCCATGTGCTCCCCGGCAACATGAAGGACAACTTCTGGGAGATGGGCGACACCGGCCCCTGCGGCCCGTGCACCGAGATCCACTACGACCGGATCGGCGGCGGCCGCAACGCCGCGTCGAAGGTCAACTCGGGCGACCCCGATGTCCTCGAGATCTGGAACCATGTCTTCATCCAGTTCAACCGCGAGCCCGACAAGAGCCTGAAGCCGCTCCCGGCGAAGCATGTCGACACCGGCATGGGCTTCGAGCGCCTCGTCAGCGTCATCCAGGACAAGCGCTCGAACTACGACACCGACATCTGGGCGCCCGTCTTCGAGGCGATCCGCGCACGCACGGGCGCGCGCGCCTACTCGGGCAATCTCGAAGACCACACCGACATCGCCTACCGCGTGATCGCGGACCACATCCGCTGCCTCACGATGGCGCTCACCGATGGCGCCACGCCCTCGAACGAAGGTCGCGGCTATGTGCTGCGCCG
>CAYMSD010000002.1:100270-112970 GCA_964393015.1 uncultured Klebsiella sp. | reverse complement strand
CTGCTTGCTTCGCAAGCATGTGGCACCCGCCGCTCCGGAGGAGCGGCGGCGTCTTGCGTGGGAATGTCACACAGCGCCGCCGGCCAAAGGCCGGCGGGTGCCACGTGCTTCCTCGCGCAGCGGGGAAGCAGTGCTAGCCGAACCCCTCGAGCCCACGACAGTGCGCCGCGAAGCGGCGGTCCCGTCATTCATGCGGTCGCGGCTGCGGCCGTTACCTTTGGTGCTGCTGGCGGGACCGGCGCGCGCTGCGCGCCGCGCTGTCGACGCTTCGGTTGGTTCTGCTAGCACTGCTTGCTTCGCAAGCATGTGGCACCCGCCGCTCCGGAGGAGCGGCGGCGTCTTTCGACATTCCGCTTGCTCCAAAACGCAAGCGACCCGCGGGGTCACCGCAGGTCGCTTGATCATTTCGTATCGCCAAAGGCGGCTGCGCTCGAATCGCGTCAGCTGGCCTCTGCCCGCGGGTGCGCCTTGTCGTAGTCTGCGCGCATCTTGCCCTGCGCGAGGTGCGTGTACACCTGCGTCGACGACAGCGACTGGTGGCCGAGCAGCTCCTGCACGGCGCGGAGGTCGGCGCCGTTGTTGAGGAGATGCGTGGCGAAGCTGTGACGGATCGTGTGGGGGCTGATGTCGGGGTCGAGGCCGACCTTCACGAGGTACTTGGCGACCTTGCGGCGCACCGAGCGGCTCGAGAGGCGCGAGCCATGCTTGTTGACGAAGAGCGGCGCGTCGGGGCTCGAGGTGAGTCCGGCCGCCTTCATCTCCGCGTCGAGCATGTCGAGGTAGTGGCGCAGGCTCTTGAGCGCGTGCGCGCCGAGCGGCACCAGGCGCTCGCGACGGCCCTTGCCGCGGATGACGATGCACTCGTTCGACTCGTTGAGGTCGCCGCGGTTGATGGCCACGACCTCGCTCACGCGGATGCCCGTCGAGTAGAGCGTCTCGAGGATCGCGCGGTCGCGCGCGCCGAGGAGATCGTTGTCGTCGGGCGCGGAGAGCAGGCGCTCGACCTCGTCGACGGTGATCGCCTTGGGAAGCCTGCGCGCCTGCTTCGGCGTGCGGATCAGGGTCATCGGGTTCGACGCGGTGAAGCCGCGCTTCTCGAGCCACTTGTGGAAGCTGCGCAGCGTGGCGATCTTGCGCGCCATCGTGGCGGGCGAGTAGTTCTGCTCGGCGAGCTTGGCGAGGAAGCCGCGGATCCGCTCGACATCGCACGAGAGGATCGAGCCCGTGATCGACGCGGGCGCGGCCTTCTTCGCAAGCGATGCGTCGAGGGCGGCCTGCTCGGTCTGCGGGTTCACCTTCACCTTGAGGTCGCCCTCGAGGAACTCGACGAACTGGCGGAGGTCCAGCCCATAGCACCGCGAGGTGTAGGGACTGAAGGCGCGCTCATCGATCAGGTACGACAGGAAGCGCTCGACGATTGGCAGGTTCTCGTTCATGGCGTATGCCTCTCTCGTCCTGCGGCCGCTGGAAACGGACGCAGATGGATGCCGCTGGCTTGGTCGAGGCGCTGTGGTCCCACCCACAACGCGCTCGCGGGCGATTGCTGACTGTGCTCACAGGTCCGGCATCTTTCTGGCCGCCGCCTCGCACGCGGGCCGAAAGGTCCGAGTGCCGTAAGGGCTATCGGCCTGATCGCTCGAACAGTTCACGAATTTTTACGCGCCACATCCGTGTGGCCCATGCGGGGGCGTCCCGCGGGCGCCTTCGCGCTCACCGAAGGCGTCGGCACGCGATCGGGGTCGAATCGACCTTGATCGGGCGCATGCACGCTCCCCCGTCCATAAACCTCAATCAGGACAGAGGATAGGCACCGTGAAATCGGCGCGCCGAACTTTCTCGGACAATTCTCAGTCGCGCGCGGGCGGGCGTTCGGCGCGGCCGGCGGGGAGCGGGACCTCGAGCCGTGCGGCCTCCTGCTCGAGGAGGTCGCGGACCAGGACATAGGCCGCGAAGCCCGTGAAGAGGTCGAGCCGAAGCTCGTAGACCCGCGTGCCAAGGGCGCTGTCTGGGTCCGATCGGCCTGTCGCGTAGCGCTCGAGCTCGCGGAGCGTGGCGTTGTTGCGGCCGTCGAACAGGCGCGACGCCTGCGACACCGCCACGCGCGCCGAATCGAGCCCCCCGCCCGAGTCGGCGACGGGCATCGTGAGCTCCTTGAGGTCGAGCGCGCGGCCGTCGACCTCGTCGAGGAGCGACACCACCTCGATCGCGGCGCCGAAGCGGAGCGGCTTGTACGGGTCCCAGTCTGTCACGGTGCCGAGGACGAGGCCGTCGGCCTGGAGGGCGCGCATCAGCGTGTAGACCTGCCGCAGGTCGGAGACTTCGGTCATGCCGAGCTGCTGCATGACGGCACGCGTGCGGTTGAGGGGCAGGCAGCGAAGTCCGTCGACGCCCTCGATCTCCGCGACGAACTTGTCCGCGACGGAGGCGCCGTTGATGTCGGAGACGCCCGACTCGTTCGCGAACGGGACGACCGCCCAGACGCGCTCCGCGGGGTACGGCGCCATCAGAATCGTGGGCTCCGCGCGCTTGGTGCCGCTGCAGCCGACGAGCGCGGCGGCGTGGAGCGCGCAGACCAACGCGACGGGCAGCGCCCGACGCGCGGTTTCAGCCGCGGACCGGGCGATGGCGCAGGTGCGAGTTGCCAGAATGCGCGCGAATGTGGCGAGCCGTGCCATGGAGGGCATATCGGCGGCAATCCCCATGCCACCACAGGAAGCGGAGACCGGGATTCACGCGACGGATGGTCGGGGACGCGAAACGCCCTCGACCCGACGCGTTCACTCCTCGATGCCGCCCGCCACGCGGTCACGCTTCAGGAAGTCGGGGGCCGTCACAGGCGTGTTGGCGGTCGTGCCGGGTTCAACCATCTCCGCCTCGTCGGCGGGAGCGGGCGCAGGCGCGGACTTCGACGGCGCAGCCGCCAGCGCGGGCTTCGAGCCCTGCGGGCCCTTCACCTTGCGTCCTGCTGCGATCTCGGCCGAATTCTTCTCGATCGTGGTTCGATCTGCCGTCATCGCCCAGACATTCTCGATGCCGCTGCGGTTCGACACGAAGTAGATCCGCCCGTCCGCGGCCCAGATCGGCTGCATGTTGCGGTACTGGTCGTTCGTGAGCGCGCTGCGCGAGGTGCCGTCTGCGCTGATCACCCAGATGTCGGAGCGCTCGGGCCAGTCGAAGTCGGAGTCGGGGTCTGCGACGGTCGTGAAGACGATCTGCTGCCCGTCGGGCGACCAGCTCGGCTGGAGGATCGCAGCGTTGCGCGCGCTGAGGACCTCGGTCGGGTTGATGCCCTCGCCGCGGACGATGTCGATCGTCCAGATGCCGTAGAGCCGCGAGCCGCGCTGGCGCGCGCGCTGGAAGAGCAGGCGGTCGGAGCCCGTGTCGGGCGACCACCGCGGCAGGAAGCCCTCGCACACGAAGGTGCGGAGGCCGGGCGTCGTGGTGTCGACGATCCAGATCTCCCACGCGCCCGAGCGGCCGTTCTTGCGACTGAAGGCCAGGCGCTTGCCGTCGGGCGCCCAGGTGGGCTGGACCTCTTCGTCGACATCGAAGGTGATCTGCGTCGCCGCGCCGCCGCCCACGGGCATCGTGAAGATGTCCCAGTTGCCGTTGCGGTTCGAGGCGAAGGCGATCTTCGTGCCGTCGGGCGAGATCGCGGGCATGAGGTCGTCGCTCGGATCGGTCGTGATCTGCGTCACGGTGCGGCCGTCGACGGACTTCCTATAGAGGTCGAAGGTCGTCCTGTGCTGCGTCGACGCGAAGACGATGAAGCTTCCCGTGCGGTCGACATCGGGCGAGTAGTCGCCGCCCTCGACCGCGAAGCTGACCTGCGAGAGGTTCGACGCACCCTCTAGGAAGTCGTCGGCATCGGCGGACTTCGCGGGGGCGTAGACGCCCGGCACCGCGAGGCTGGCACGGCGAACGGCTGCGCTCATCGAGGCGTCGGGAACGGAGAGCGGCGCGTTGACGCTGGCGCGGCGGCCCGGGCCGCCTTCGCCGCCATCCGTCGCGAAATCAGGGGTCTCGGCGTCGAAATCGTCGCCTGCGAAGGTGGGCGCCGATGCGCGCGAGCGCGACACCGCGCCCATGCGGGCCGCAGAGGTCGACACGGGCGTGGCGCTCGCGGCAACGGTGCGGCGCTCGGGAACCGCGTCCGCCTTGCGGCTCGAGAGCGACCCGACGCCGTCGGCGACGGACTGGACCGCGCTGCACCCGCACAGGGCCACTGCGACCACGAGCAGAGCCGCGGACGCGCGACCGGCGTAGGCGATGCGGGCGGTGGCTGCGGGCTTCCTGATGGCGCTCTCAACGGGCATGGGGATTCTCCGTGCGGGGAACTCGCTTCGGTTCCTATCGGCTGTTCCGTCTATGCGGTTGAGCCGAGCGCTGGGAATCCCGCGCAAGGTGTTCTTGGCGCGGCTGCGCGGGGTTCGGCTACACTGTTTCCCTTCGCGATTGCGTAGCTCAGTCGGTAGAGCAGCGGCCTTTTAAGCCGTAGGTCCTGGGTTCAAGTCCCAGCGCAATCACTGGCGGCCAGCAGGACGCCGACCAGTCGCGTCCGCCTCTCCCGAGGCGGAGTTCAGGCCCACGGCACACCCGCAGAGGAAGCGTTCCGCATCATGATCGTCCTCCACGCAGTCTGGACAAGCGAACGGCTCCACCTCTGGGCAGAAGACGCGGCGGCGGCGACGCCCGCCCTGGCGGTGCTGCAGCGTGCGGCGGGCGACGCCGGCGTGGAGTCATCGGAACCCACCCCCCCGGCGGCGAGCGCCTCGAGCCACCCCTTCGCGTGCGACGCCACCACCCTGCGCGGACTTCTCGTCTCCACGGGCCTCCTCGCGGGCGACGACCTCTGCGCCGAACCTGCGCGCATCAGGCTCTCGCTTCCCGCGACCACGGCCGACGCGCGCGTGACGCCGCTGCCGAGCGACCGGCTCGCGAACGCGCTCGGCGTGAGCGACGAGCCGATCGCGCACCTCGCGTCGCTCGAGGTTCCCGCGCTCGCCGTCGAATGCCCCGCTGCGCTGCGCTTCCTGCTCACGGTCGACGACGACGAGCGTCCGCTTGCGGACGGCCTCTTCGCGGGGCACGACCTGCGCTTCTGGCGTGAGCTCGCCGACCTCGCCGCCGACCTGATCGCGGACCAGCGCGTGGTGCCGTCGCTCATCCAGGACAAGTCGGGGCGCTTCCGCGCGGTGTGGCAGCCGTGGCTCGCGGACGGCGCGCCCGCGCAGCGGCTCGAGGCGCTGCTCTCCGCGATTCCGGCGAGCGCGCGCGCGGTCGACGACGAATTCCGCGGGCAGCCGTGGGCGATCATCGAGGCCGCGCTCATCGGCTTCATCGACGCCGAGGTGCGCGCGGTGCTCGAGTCGGAGAGCTATGGCGACGCGATCGACGAGCGCGACCCGACCGTCGACCCGCATGTGGCGTGGCTCACGGGGCTCCTCGGCCGCGACGGCACGGTCGCGGGGCTGAAGAGTTCCGACACCCACCTGATGCGCGGCGCGCGGCAGTGGCTTTCCTCGCTCGACGCAGCGAGCGAGTCGCGCTTCGTGCGCCTCGCCTTCGAGCTGACGGAGCCTGATCCGACCAGCTTCGACTCGGGCGACGAGCTCGGCCGAAACGCGCAGTGGCACATCGCGTTCAAGCTCATCACGAACGACGACCCGCCCGTCGTGATCGACGCAGAGCAGATCTGGGCGCAGGGCGCGGACGGGCTGCGCGGGCTCCTCGCGCGCTTCGGCGGCGAGGACGAGCCCGCGGGAGATGTGCTCCTCGGCGAGCTCGCGCGCGCCGCGCGCATCTGGCCGCGCGTCGAGCGCGCGCTCGAGAGCGCGACGCCCGCGGGAATCGAGCTCTCGACGACCGAGGCATACGCCTTCCTCCGCGACTTCCGCCCGATCCTCATGGAGTCGGGCTTCGTGGTGCTGGCGCCGGGCTGGTGGGGACAGCCTGCGAGCCGGCTTGGCGCGCGGCTCCTCATCGACTCGGGCGACGGAAGCGTTCCGGTCGGCGGCGGCTCTGGCCCCGACGGCGAAGGAAGCCACCTCGGCCTCCACAGCCTCGTCAACTACTCGTGGCAGATCGCGCTCGGCGACCAGACGCTCTCGATCGACGCGTTCCAGCGCCTCGCGGGGCAAGGCTCGCCGCTGCTGCGCGTGAACGGCCAGTGGGTGGAGATCCGCCCCGACGACCTCCACGGCGCCGTGCGCTTCCTCAAGGAGCATCCGGGCGGGCAGATGACGGTGATGCAGGCGATCCGCCTCGGCAACGGCCTCGACGGACCCGAGACAGGGCTGCCGATCCTCGGCCTCGACGCGCAGGGCTGGGTGAGCGAGCTCCTCGGCTTCAAGGGCGACGAGCGCTTCACGATCGTCGACCAGCCCGAGCGGTTCCAGGGCACGCTGCGCCCGTACCAGCAGCAGGGCCTCTCGTGGCTCGCGTTCCTCGACCGCTTCGGCCTCGGCGGCTGCCTCGCCGACGACATGGGCCTTGGCAAGACCGTGCAGCTCATCGCGCTCCTTCAGCACGAGCGCCAGCGCGCGCAGGGCCGCGTGGTCGGGCCGACGCTCCTCGTCTGCCCGATGTCGGTCGTCGGCAACTGGAACCGCGAGCTCCACCGCTTCGCGCCCGAGCTCGTGGTGCATGTCCACCATGGCCTCGAGCGGCCGATCGGGGAGAAGTTCGTCGAGACCGCGCTCTCGTCGGATGTGGTGGTCACGACCTACGCGCTCGTCGTGCGCGACAAGGAGAGCCTCGAGCGCGTGCACTGGCGGCGCGTCGTCCTCGACGAGGCGCAGCACATCAAGAACCCGCCCACGAAGCAGACCGCGTCGATCCGCGCGCTGCGCACGAGCCACCGCATCGCGCTCACTGGCACGCCCGTCGAGAACCGCCTGAGCGAGCTCTGGTCGATCCTCGAGTTCTGCACGCCTGGCTACCTCGGCACGCAGGGCGACTTCCGCCGGCGCTTCGCGGCGCCGATCGAGCGCCACAAGGACCGCCGGCAGGCCGATCGCCTGAAGAGCCTGGTGCGCCCGTTCGTGCTGCGGCGCCTGAAGACGGACCCGACGGTGATCACGGACCTTCCGCCGCTCGTCGAGACGCGGCAGAATGTCCCGCTCACGGCCGAGCAGGCGCAGCTCTACGACTCGGTCGTCAGCGACATGCTGAACCGCGTCGACAACGCGGAAGGCATGAAGCGACGCGGGCTCGTGCTCTCCGCGCTCGTCAAGCTGAAGCAGGTCTGCAACCACCCCGCGCACTTCCTCAGGCAGGGCGCGGACGACGACGCGGTGCCGCTTCCCACGCTCAAGCCTGGCGAGAAGCTCTCCGCGCGATCGGGCAAGGCGATGCGCATGATGGAGATGGTCGAGGAGGTGATCGCGGCGGGCGACCGCGCGCTCATCTTCACGCAGTACCGCCAGATGGGCCATCTCCTCGTCGCGATGCTGCGGCAGGAGCTCGACACCGAGGCGCTCTTCCTCCACGGCGGCACGCCGCAGGCGAAGCGCGAGCACCTCATCGAGCGCTTCCAGTCGAACGACCCCGCGTGTCCGATCTTCGTCCTCTCGCTCAAGGCGGGTGGCGTCGGCTTGAACCTCACCGCGGCGAACCATGTCTTCCACTTCGACAGATGGTGGAACCCCGCGGTCGAGAACCAGGCCACAGACCGCGCGTTCCGCATCGGCCAGCACCGCACCGTGAACGTGCACAAGATGATCTCGGAAGGCACGCTCGAGGAGCGGATCGACCAGATGATCGAGCAGAAGACCGAGCTCGCGCAGCAGATCATCGGCGCGGGCGAGTCGTGGCTCACCGAGCTCTCGACGGGCCAGCTGCGCGACCTTCTCACCCTTCGCAGGGACACGCTGGAGGACGGCGAATGAGCGCTTCCGACGAAACGTTGCCGAACGCGGGGGATCTGCCCGCGACGCCAGCCGCGCCTGCGGCGCCGAACCCGTTCGCGCGCAACTCGACCTTCAACTCGGGGCCGGGCGTGCGGCAGATGCGCAGGCCCGACACGCCGCGTCGCCTGAAGAACGGCATCCGCCTCCGCAGGCGCGAGGGCATCGACCTCCTCTCGTGGCCCGCGGACGGCTGGTGCGCGATCCTCCTCGACGGCGTCGTCGACGCCGTGAGGACCGAGGCGCTCGACTATGCGCGCGCCGGGCAGGTGGCGTCGCTCCAGATCACGCCCGCGGGCATCGAGGCGACCGTCCAGGGCCGCGCGTCGCGGCCCTACGCCGTGCGCATCGCGCCCGTCGTGATCTCGGCGGCCGACTGGGACCGCGTGGTCGCCATCATGGCGCGCGAGGCCGTCTATTCGGCGAAGCTTCTCGCGGGCGAGATGCCGCCGCTCGTCGAGCAGCCGTTCGTGTCGCTCGGCCAGCAGCTCGTGCCGACGGACCCTGCGACCGTGACGCGCACCTGCACCTGCGACCTGCCGAAGCCGTGCAAGCACATCGGCTGCGTGGGCGCACTCGTGACGGAACGGCTCGCGGGCGACCCGCTTCTCGCCTTCACGCTGCGCGGCCTCGATGGACAGCGCCTCCTCGAGCGGCTGCAGGAGGCGCGCGCCATCGCCACGCGCGGCATCGCGCGCGCGCATTCGACGCCGCCCGCCGTCGAGCGTGCGCCCGAGGCGCAGCCGCTCGAGCGTTGCCTCGACAGCTTCTGGCGGCCCGGACGGCAGATCGACGGGCTCTCCGACGAGACAGAGCCGTTCGCGCCGCACGCGCTCCTGCGCAGGCTCGGGCAGTCGCCCCTGCAGGGCAAGTTCCCGCTCGTCGGCCTGCTTGCGTCGATCTACGACTCGGTCGCCGCGCGTGGCCGAGAGCTGAAGGATCGCGCGGCCGATGCGCCCGCGGGGCGCGAGGCGAGCGAGGAGTAGGCTCTGTCTGACGGCGTAGGCCGCACAGGCCGTACAGACGGTGCAGGCCGCACAGACGGTACAGACGGTGCAGGCCGCGCAGACGGTACAGATGGAACCCGCCGACGGGCTTCTCTCCCGTTCGGGCCGTACGACCGTTGCAGCGCGCGCAATCCGCGTCACCCTCGCGTCATCGGACCGCGCCCGCTGCACGGACCGTGAACAACCAAAGAGGGAGAAGAGATGTCCATCGTCCATTCGAGCCGTGCGCGCATGAGCGCGCTCGCCATCGCACAGCCCATCGCAGCACTGCTCCTCGCGGCGGCGCCATCGGCGCACGCGGAGATCGTCACCACCACGATCACCTGCGACAACCACTACGCGATCTTCACGCGCGAGGGGGCGACCTTCACCTACATCGGCGGCAACGAGACGGGATTCGCCGGGAACCCCGGCACCTACAACTGGTCGATCGCCGAGACCTGGAGCTTCGAGGCGACGGAGACGATCTACATCGCCGCGTGGTCGGACAACTCGGTGGCGCAGGGGCTTCTCGCGCAGTTCTCGTCTCCGTCGCTCGGCACGCTGCTGACGGGCGACGCGCGCTGGCGCGTGTATGCGACGAACACGGACCGCAACACCGGCGCGCCGCATCCGCTCGTCTCGGAGATGGAGGCGCATGTCTCCGCCGCAGACGGGCTCGGCGCGTGGGAGCCGACCTATGTCGGCGAGAACAACGGCGTCGCGCCGTGGGGCGTGATCGCGGGAATCACCACGGACGCGCGCTGGATCTGGCGCAACACGCCCGGAGTCGCCGACCCGCTTCGTCCAGGTTCGGGCGCAGGCGAGATGCTGATCTTCACGGTGAACATCCCCGCGCCGCCCGCGATGGCAGCGTCGCTCGTCGGACTGCTGGCGATGGGCCGACGACGACGGTGACGCAGCATGGCGTGGAAGGCCGGCGTCAACCGTTCCGCATGCTGAAGCATGCGGGCACCCCTGACTTCAGTCCCGCCAGAGGGAACGGCCGCGACCGCGCCCGCTCAACTCAACCACGCGTCGCGATCAGCTCCGCGTAGTCGTCGATCGACGCGCGCACGACCTGCCACGCGTGCGTGACGCTGTAGGTGCCGCGGATCGCCACCTTGTTCTCCTCGCCGGGCATCGTCTTGTACGACGCGAAGTAGTGGACGAGGCGGTCGATGAGCGCGCGCGGCAGGTCCTCGAGGTCGACGGCCCGCCCGTAGACGGGGTCGCTCGGCAGCACGGCGATGATCTTGTCGTCGGCCTCGCCGCCATCGATCATCTGGATGCCGCCGAGGACGCGCGCGTCCATGATGATCTCCGCGCGGTCGACGGGCCGCTCCGTCACCACGCAGATGTCGAGAGGGTCGCCGTCGCCGCGCGCGCTCGTGGGCGAGAGCGCCGCCACGCGCGTGCCGCAGTAGGTGCGCGGCACGAAGCCGTAGAGCGCGGGCGGCACCGAGCTCGAGCGCTGCGGGCGGTCGACGCGCATGTAGCCCGACTGCTTGTCGATCTCGTACTTCACGACATCGAACGGCGTGATCTCGATGAACGCGTGCACCACATCGGGCGGCTTCGGCCCGACCTCGAGCCCGTGCCACGGATGCGGCCGCCAGGCGCTGAACCGCAGGCGCTCCGACGCGGCGCTCACTTCGGCTCCGCCTTCTTCGCGGGAAGCGCGCGCATGAGCTCGTCGACGGCCTTCTCGAGCTGGAGATCGGCGCGCGCGGACTCCGCCTCGGGCGTCTGCGGCACGACGAAGTCGGGCATCGCGCCGTTCTCCTCCATGTCGACGCCGCCCGCGAGGTACCACCCGCGGAACGGCATGCGCACGGTCGTCCCGTCGACGAGGCTCGCCGAGCCCGTCGAGATCACGCCGCCCGCGGTCTGCTGCCCGACGAGCAGCCCGCGGCCGAGCGTCTTGAACGCATGCGAGATGATCTCCGCGTTCGAGAAGCTCTTCTCGTTGCAGAGCATCGCCATCGGCATCGTGTAGCGCTGGATGAAGAGACGGTCCTGCGGATAGCTGCGGATGCGCGAGCGGTCGCCCCCGCGCGGCACGACATACGCGTGCTCGCGCACTTCGATCGACGCGAGAAGACGGTCGGCGGTCCAGCCGCCGCCGTTGTTGCGCACATCGACGACGAGCCCTTCCTTGCCCGCCGCGGCCGCGTAGAGATCGCGCTCGAAGCGGTCGAGCGAGCCCTGGTCCATGCCCTGGATGTGCAGGTAGCCGAGCCGCCCGCCCGAGCGCTCCTCGACCTTCCTTCTGTTGGCGAGCGTCTCCGCCGCATAGCGGAGCGAGCGCTCGGCCGTCGAGGAGACCGGCACGACGATCGCGCCGAGCTCCTGCGGCGCCGCTGCGTCCGCGCCCGCGCGGCGGAAGCCGACGAAGACCTCCTGCCCCGTCTTCCCCGCGAACGCGGCCTCGAGCGGCCGCGATGGATCGACGGGCTCGAAGTCGACCGACACCACGACATCCCCGACCGCGATCGCGGGGCTTGCGAGCGCCGCGGGCGAGTCGGGCAGCACGGCCGTCACGCGGCGTCCGCCTTCCGCGGCCTCCGTCGACACGCCGATGCGGCCATGCGCGCGACGCGGCGGCGCGTCCTCCGACGCGGAGCGGACGCCGAGATGCGATGCGTCGAGATGCCCGATGAACATGTTGGCCACGAAGTCGAACTCGTCGGCCGTGCGCGCGAGGCGCGCGAGGGCCGCGTGGCGCTCCGTGAGCGCGGCCCAGTCGAGGCCCTTCTCGGCGGGATCCATGTAGAAGCCGCGCTGCATGAGGCGCGAGACCTCGCGCAGCTTGCGCTCGTTGAGCTTCGCCAGATCGATCTCGCTCGTCGCGGAGATGTCGATCGTCTTGCTGTCGCCGCCCGCGACGGCGATCGACTGCGCCTGCCCGCCCGACACGGCGACGACGCGGTCGCCTGCGAACGAGAGGCCCGAGACGCGGACATCGGCGCCGATGCGCTTCTGGTCGGTGCCGTCGTGCTTGATCGAGAGGAGCGCGCGCTCGCGACCTTCCGAGCCCGTGAAGACGAGCCGTTCGCCCGAGGGAAGCAGCTCGAGGCCGCCTTCGCTTCCGGGAAGCGTGGTCACGCGGCGAAGCCGCAGGAAGGCGTCGTCGAGCTCGAGCTCGTCGAAGAGCGTCGAGGCGGGCCGCGCCTCATCCTTCGCGTCACTCTTCTGCTCGGCGTCCGCGTTCCCGGCAGGCGCGGCATCGGCCTTCGCCCGCGCGACCGGCTCGAGCGGCTTGCGCTTCTTGGCTGCCTCCGCGGCGTCCTTGAAGTACTGCGCGAGATCGCGCTCGGACTTCCCCTCGATGTCGCGGTCGAGATAGACGACCCACGCGTCGAGCTCCTCGTTCGTGCGCTCGGAGAGGAACGCGAGCATGCGGCCGTCGGCCGAGAAGCGCGGCATGCCGTCGTTGTCGGGATGGCGCGTGACATTCACGGCGGGCCGCGAGCCGTCCGCGGGCATCACCCAGATGTCGGTGTTGAAGTCCTGGTCGCTCTCCGCGATCGCGAGGAGCGAACCGTCGGGTGAGAAGACATACTCGACGCTCGAGTCCCAGCCCGTGCGCACCGTCGAGATCTCGCCCGTCGCGAGATCAAGGCGCATCACATCGCCGAGGTTCCTGCGGAAGAGAAGCCACCTTCCGTCGGGAGAGGCGACGGGTCCGCGGTCGTCGTCGGGACCGCTCGTGACGGGCGTCACCGTGAAGCGGACGGCGTCCGCCCAACGCGCGGGGTCGAGCGCGGGGTCCTTCTTCTTCTCGTCCTTCTTGTCGTCCTTCTT
>CAYMSD010000002.1:93707-100170 GCA_964393015.1 uncultured Klebsiella sp. | reverse complement strand
TTCTCGTCCTTCTTGTCGTCGCCCTTCTCCGCGTTCTTCTCGGCTCCGGCATCGTCGCTCGGAGTGTCGGCCCTCGGTTCGTCTGCCCTCGGCTCGTCTGCCCTCGGCTCGTCTGCCCTCGGCTCCTCCGGCTTCGCTTCCTCCGCGGGTGCAGGCGGCTTGGGCTTGCCACGCTCGCGGGCCTCGCTGCGTGTCTCGGCGACCGTGGCCGCGTGGATCGACTCGCTTCCATCCTCGTCGCTCACGAAGTAGAGCGTGAGGCCGTCCGCGCTCCATGCGATCTCGCGCTCGCGCGCCTCGCCCGATGTGACGCGGCGGGTCGGGCTCTTGTCCTCGACCGCGCGCACGAAGACATCGCCGAAGGCGACGACCGCCATCGTCTTCCCGTCGGGCGAGAGCGCGGCCTCGGAGACCTCGCGGCCGACCTGCTTGAACTGACGCTCGACGAGGCCGTCGTCGGACGCCGTGAAGGCGAGCCGCACGGGCTCCGCGCCCTCTCGCGAGAGGTCGAGCGACCACAGGTCGCCGAAGACGGCGAGCACCGCCACGCGACCGTCCGCGGAGACGGCGAGGCCGTGGATGTCGGTGTCCTTGAAGTCGGTCAGGCGCGCGCCCGAGTCGACGGCTGCTCCGATCTTCGCGCGGTGGAGGTTCAGCGTGCCCGTGCCGCGGTCGGAGACATAGACGAACTCGTCCGCGCCGACGAAGCGCGGCAGGCCGTCGTTGCCCGGGTGCCGCGTGAGCTGCGTGAAGGACTTCCCCTCGGCGTCGAACAGCCAGACATCGCGGTTGTCGGGGCCCGTGTAGCCGCGGCGCAGCCAACCTGAGCCGCCGCGCTCGAAGAGGACGGCATCACCTGCGGACGACGCGTTCGGCGCGCCGCCAAACGCGTCGTGGACGCGCACCGGCGCCGCCGTCGCGCCCTCGGCGAGGTCGAGCGGCACCATGAACGGCCGCGAGGAGCGGTAGAGGTCGCCCTCGAGCGTGCTCTCGATGAAGGCGACGGGCCGACCTCCGAAGACGCCGACCGAGGAGAGCGCGAACGACGCGTCGAGCTCGGTCACACGGCGGATGTCGCTTCCGTCGGGGCGCATCGACCACAGGTTGCGGCCGCCCTCGCGCTCGCTCTCGAAGACGATGCGCGCACCGTCCGCCGTGAAGCCGCTGCGGGTCTCGTTGGCCGGGTTCGAGGTGAGGCGAATCGCCTCTCCGCCGGCCGCGGACGCGCGCCAGAGGTCGCCGCGCCACGAGAAGACGACGATGCTTCCGTCAGGGGAAAGCGCGGGATGCCGCGGAAGGTCGACGGTGGCCGCCCGCGCCTCCGTGGCGCCACCGAGCCCCTGCACCGCGAAGGCGCAGGCAGCGAGGGCGAGGAGCGGCTGGGAGAGGACCGAATGGGCGAGGGCGTTCGAGCGCGCGCGTGTGGGCATGGCTGGCGGGTTCCGAGGTGCGGTTCCGAGGTCGAGATCGGAGCAAGGCGCGCAGTCTACGCCGAGCCTCGGCGGCGCTCCCTCGGCCGCGGGGCATTCCCGCAAGGGCGATTCGTCTGAAAGACGGCAGATTCACCAAACCCACGCGCTTTATGCGCCGATCCTGCGAAAAGCGAGGGGAATGCACGCGTGCGGCCGCATGGCGACGCGCGGCTCCATCGCGACCCCTGCAGGGCGCTGTGGCGCGCCCCGGGTCGGGCGTTCGGAGGACGACATGAGCAACAATCGACACACGCGCAACCCCCAGCAGCTCCGGGCCCTGATCCAGAACATGGGCCGCTCGATCGACGAGGCGCGCCAGCGCCGCGTGGGACCTGAACAGGCCGCGGGGTCCGCAGCCGCGGCAGAGGGCTCGCAGCCCGACGCCGTGCGTGCCTCCTCGCAGACGACCTCCGCTTCGTCGAGCGCACCGGCCGCGCAAGGCCCGTCGGGCGCCGCCGCTCCCCCGCCTGCGCCGCACCAGATGCCGCCCCAGACGCCACCCTCGTCGCCCCCGCCGATCCGCTCCGCCACCGAGATGTTCTCGGAGAGCGCCCCGCGCCTGAAGGCGCGCCCGAAGCGCGCGAGCTGAGCGGGCCGTCCGCGCGCCCCGCTATCTTGTGCGGATGAGCGCAGCGCCGAACGCCAACGAGTCCCCCGCGCATGACCCCAACCTGATCGGCGCGGTCCGACCCGAGAGCCTCGCCTTCCTTCGGGAACTCCTCGACACTCCGAGCCCCTCCGGCTTCGAGCGCGCAGGTCAGCGCGTGTGGCTCTCCTATGTCCGCCCGTTCGCGCGCGCGACCTGGAACGACGCCTACGGCAACTGCTTCGCCTCCGTCGGGCCCGAGGGCGACGGCGTGCCGACGCTCGCGATCTGCGGCCACGCCGACGAGATCGGCCTGATGGTCAACCACTTCGACGACAAGGGCTTCGTCTACTGCAAGGCGATCGGCGGCATCGACGCGGGCTCGATCGTCGGCAAGCGCGTGCGCTTCATGAGTTCGGTCGCGGGCGTCGAGAAGCCCGTGCTCGGCCTGATCGGGGCCACCGCGATCCATCTGCAGGACAAGAGCGCGGAGGGCAAGGTCCGCAAGATCCACGAGCTCTTCGTCGACATCGGCGCCGCGAGCGCCGACGAGGCGAAGTCGCGCCTCGCGATCGGCGACGCGGGCGTCTTCCTCGACGGGTTCATGCAGCTGAGCGACGATCTCGTGGTTGCGCGCGCGCTCGACAACAGGATCGGCACCTGGATCGCAGCGGAGGCGCTGCGCCTCGTCGCGGCGGTGGCCACCGAGCTCGAGGTGCGCGTCGTGGCGGTGTCGACCGTGCAGGAGGAGGTCGGCCTGAAGGGCGCGCACATGGTGGCGCGCTCGCTTGCGCCGAATGTGGCGCTCGTGACCGATGTCGGCCACGCGACGGACAGCCCCGGGATCAGCCACGCGCAGCACGGGCTCTTCAAGCTCGCGGGCGGGCCGAAGCTCGCGATCGGCGGCGCCATGCAGCCCGAGGTCGTGGCGAGGCTCGCGGAGACCGCGGCGCGGCTGTCGATACCGCTTCAGCGCGCGGCAACGCCCGGCGGCTCGGGCACCGACACCGACGCGCTCTTCGTCGCGGGCGGGATCCCCTGCGGACTCGTCTCGCTTCCGATCCGCTACATGCACACGACGGTCGAGATGACGAGCCTGCGCGACCTGAACCGCATCGCGCATCTCTTCGCCGGCTTTGCGCGCTCGATGCGGCGCGCGGACCGCTTCACGCCCGTCCTTTGACCCGCGCGGACTTGCGCTGGCTTCCGGAGCGCGCGCGCGCCGACGGCGTCTTCGTAGCCGCGAGGTGATAGGCGAACGCTGGCGGGAAGTTCGCAAGGACGAGTTCGCTGCGTCCGTCGTGCTGGCGGCGGAGCGACTTTCCGATCGCGTCGATGCGCCGCATGCGCGCGCGCCCCGCGCGGTCGAGCACGGGGGCCTTCATCGCCCGGACGCCCGCGTACTCGAAGTAGACGAGCTCGCCCTCGGGCTTCAGCAGCTCGAACATGCGTCGGAAGATCGACCGCATCAGCTTCGGCGGGAAGTTGTTGAAGGGAAGCCCGCACACGATGAGGTCGTACGGCCCCTCGACGGGCGCGTCCTCGATGGGCGCGCAGTGCAGATGCACCGCGACCGACGGGTGCCGCTCGCGATAGGGCGCAAGCACGCTCTTCTCGAGCTTCCTGCAGAAGGTCGGGTTGATCTCGACGAGGTCGAAGCGGTCGCCTGCGCGGAGCTTGCGGAGGATCGCCTTCGTGAACGGCCCGGTCCCCGGGCCGACCTCGAGGACGCGGCGCTCGCCCGCGAGCTGCGAGAGCTGCGCCGTCATCGCCTTGGCGAGCGCAGGGGACGACGGCCAGACGGCGCCCGTCGAACGGAAGTTGCGGAGCGCTTCGGTCAGGAACTCAAGCACAGTCTGATGATGGTACACCGACCGCGCCGCGCGCGGAGCCACGCACGCGGAAAGTCGCGCGCCGTACAGTGCCGCCGCGCGAGGCACCGCGCCCGCGCGAAGCCCCTCACCTGAACGAAACGCCCATGGCTCTTGTCAACGAACACTACCTGAAGCTCGCAGCCGGATACCTGTTTCCCGAGATCGCGCGCCGCGTCGCGGAGTTCGCCGCGGCGAACCCGTCGCAGAAGGCGGAGATCATCCGCTGCGGCGTCGGCGATGTGACGGAGCCGCTTCCGACGAGCGCCGTGCGCGCCATGCAGCAGGCGACCGCGGAACTCGCCGACCGCGCGACATTCAAGGGATACGGCCCGGGGACGGGGTACGACTCCGTGCGCGCGGCGATCGCGGAGGGCGACTTCCGCTCGCGCGGCATCGCGGTCGCCGACGACGAGATCTTCCTCTCCGACGGATCGAAGGGCGACTGCGGCAACATCCTCGAGATCCTCGGCCCGGGCAACCGCATCGCCGTCAGCGACCCCGTCTATCCCGCGTATGTCGACGCCAATGTGATGTTCGGCAACACGGGCGCGGCGCTCCCGGGCGGCGGCTACGAGGGCATCCTCTATCTCCCCGCCACGGAGGCGAACGGATTCCTCGTCGATGTGCCCGATGCGAGCGTGGCGCCGCCCGACATCGTCTACCTGTGCAGCCCGAACAACCCGACGGGCACCGTGATGGACCGCACGCGCGCCGCACGCTGGGTCGAGTATGCGCGCGCCCACCGCAGCATCATCTTCTGGGATGCCGCGTACGAGGCGTACAACCGCGACCTCTCCGGCGCGGCCGCCGCTCCCCGCTCCATCTTCGAGATCGCGGGCGCGCGCGAGTGCGCCATCGAGTTCCGCAGCTTCTCGAAGTCGGGCGGGTTCACGGGCGTGCGCTGCGGCTACACCGTGGTGCCCAAGGAGCTCATGGCCTACACGCGCGCGGGGCAGCCCGTGGCGCTCCACCCGCTGTGGACGCGCCGCTGGAACACGCGCTCGAACGGCGTGAGCTACGCCGTCCAGCGCGGCGCGGAGGCGCTCTACACGGCGGAAGGAAAGCGCGAGGTGGCGGCGCTCGTCGACCACTACATGGAGAACGCACGCATCCTCCGCGAGGGCTGCGCGGCCGCGGGCCTGCGCACCTGGGGCGGCGAGCACGCCCCCTATGTCTGGTGCCGCGTGCCTGCGGGCTTCGACAGCTGGGGGTTCTTCGACCACCTCCTCCACAACGCACGCGTGGTGACGACGCCCGGCGCAGGCTTCGGCCGATGCGGAGAAGGCTACTTCCGCATCAGCGCCTTCAACTCTCGCGCGAATGTCGAGGAGGTCGTGCGCCGCATGCGGGAGCTTCTCGCGGGCTGATGCGGCCCATGAAACGCCCCACGCCGGCGGAAAGCCGGCGTGGGGCACGAGAGAAGGAGGAGAGTGAGAAGAACCCCTGACGGCTGAGTCGAAGCGAGGCGAACCACAGCCCATGGCGCCGCGGAGAACCGCACGGCACGCTGCCTTCTTCGTCGCGATCCGCTCAGCCTTGCGCATGGTGCGCGCATGACTTGTGCATACCGCACGCATGCCGCGCGCATGCCGCACGCATGCCGCGCGCATGCCGCGCTCACGGCATGACGCAAGGACTTACGCACGACCTTGCGCCTGGCCTCGACGGCACCTGTCTCGCGGTGTGCGGCGGAGTCCCTGACGCCGCATCGGAAACCGTGTCGCGAAGCCGAGTCTCTTACGCAGCACGATGGCGCGGGTTGTGCGTTTTCACGCCTTCAGCCGAATTTGCCGCGCTTGCGGCGGGTCGCATCCAAGCGAACAGCCCGCGGCGTCCTGCCGCGGGCTGGTTCACGGACGAAGGACATGGCTCAATTCATGCCTTCGCGGACAGGATCGTGGATGTGGTCTCTGGCTTCAGCCCACCAGGGGGCGCGAACAGCTCGCCGAGCTTCTGGTACGCCATGTAGTCCGGGGTGCGACGAACACCTGAGAATGCATCGAGCCACCGTCTGCTGAAGATCGATGGATCCGCATCGGAGCGCGCCGCCGCGAAGCGGTCGAACTCCTCGAGCAGGCCCTTCGTGAGTTCCTCGCGCGTGATCATGCCGCTTGCATCCGCATCGAAGCGCTTGAAGACGGATGGCGCGTTCCGCAGGTCTTCGGGCACGAGGACACCGTCGCGGTCGCCGTCAAGCAGCTTGAAGACCCCGCCCACGACCTGATCCACCGCGCGGGCCGCGGCGGACGGCGTGTCGCCGACCGCATTCGTCGCAACCGTCGCGGCGTCGCCGACCGCGATTGGTTCGGCGGCCACCGACGCGGTCGCCTGCTTCGCCTGCGGGCCGTTCAGAGACATGGCGAGGTCGAAGGCATCGACCGCGCCGTCGCCGTTGTGGTCGCCGCCCGTCACGCCCGACCAGCCGTCGTCGCCCGAGCCGCCCTGCGGGCCGTTCAGCGCGATCGCGAGGTCCTGCGCATCGACCGCGCCGTCGCCGTTGTGGTCGCCGCCCGTCACGCCCGACCAGCCGT
>CAYMSD010000002.1:92279-93607 GCA_964393015.1 uncultured Klebsiella sp. | reverse complement strand
GCATCGACCGCGCCGTCGCCGTTGTGGTCGCCGCCCGTCACGCCCGACCAGCCGTCGTCGCCGCCCGCGACGCCGCCATCGCCGCCGCCCGTGCCCTGCTGCATGTTCAGCACCATCGCGAGGTCGTGCGCGTCGACGATGCCGTCGACATTGAGGTCCGCGAGGCTGTTCGAGGTTCCCCAGTTCTGCAGGATCGTGTTCGCATCGACCGGCGGCGGCTTGGTGCCGGGGGCGAGAGCGATCTTGCCCGGGGCGCTCGCATCGGCCGGCTGCCCGTTCGGAGCCGATGCCGTCGGACTCAGCTTGGCGAAGGTCGCTTCGGTGGGCAGCGGCTTCCGCGCGAGCGGAATCATGGTCTTCGACTGCAGGGACGCGTTGTTGATCTGCATGGGTCGCTCCTGTTGCGGTGGAAACACCGCGGAGCGACGGATGCAATCGCCGTGCCTCGTCGTCAGGGCCGTGCGAAGGGGGCGAAGGAACAAGCGACGCGCAGGATCGACCGAACGGGCGCAGGAGATGCGCGGACTTCACCCGCCCGACCGGTCACCACCCCTTGGAAGGCCTGCGCTTCGGAAGCAGCGCGTCCTCCGCGGTCGGCACACGGCCGTCGTTGCCGCGGTAGCCGAGGCACACCACGAACATCTCGACGCTCTCCGCCCGCGAGGCCCGCGGCTTGTAGCCCTTGGCCTCCTCGAACATGCGGCCCGCGCGCTTCAGGAGCTCGGGGTACTCGCCGCCCTCGAAGACCTTCATGGCGAGGTTGCCGCCCTCGCGCAGCCACTCGGCCGCGCGGTCGAGAAGGTCGTGGCAGAGCCGCGCCGAACGCATGGCGTCACCCATGGGGTCGCCCGTCGTGTCGGGGGCCATGTCGGAGAGGATGCAGTCGAACGGGCGGCCACCGAGGTCTTCGAGCGTGATCTCGCGGAGGTCGGCCTGGATCAGCCGCACATTCTGCGGATACCCCCCGCCGTTGATCTGCTTGAGGTCGACCGCGACCACCTCGCCCTTCGGCCCGACGCGCGCGGCCGCAACCTGCGCCCAGCTGCCGGGCGCGGCGCCCGCATCGAGCACACGCGCGCCCCTGCGCAGCACGCGCTTGCGATCGTCGATGTCGATCAGCTTGTACGCCGCGCGCGAGCGGTAGCCTTCTTCCTTGGCGAGGCGAAACCAGTGGTCTTGGACTTCCTTCACGGGCCGTGATGGTAGCGGAGCGGGGGGCGGTTCTTCGCGCAAGCGGCACCGCGGCGCGCGAATCGCGAAGCCGGCCTCGACTGCGCGGCGCACTCCAGGCAGGCCTTGGATTCACTCCAAGGCCTGACCGCCAAAGG
>CAYMSD010000002.1:86702-92179 GCA_964393015.1 uncultured Klebsiella sp. | reverse complement strand
GCCGCCGCAGCGGCGACCGCTCCAATCACGGATCGCGGATGATCGGCCCGACCTTCGTCGGATCGGGCACGATCGCCACGCGGATCGGCTGCTCGGTCGTGCGGAGCACCACCGGGTTCGTGCCGTCGTTGAGCACCGCGCGGAAGCGGTCGTGGTCGTTGCCCTTCTCGAGCGCGACCCACTTGCCGAACTCCGCGCGCTGGCGCACCTCGCCGCCGCGCGATTCGCAGTCGAACACGCCGCGCGACTCGCCGCGCACGCGGTAGTCGATCGACCCCTCGCTCGTCACGACCGTCATCGGGCCCGTCATCGGCCATGGCGTCAGCACGCGCACATCGCCGCGCGTCGTCTCGATGTCGACCACGCCGCGGTTCTCGATGACCGTGACGCCGCCGCGCGTCGAGCGCACCTTCACGGTGTCGAGCGCAGGCGTGACCACGAGGATCTCCATGCTCTGGAAGTGCTTCTCGGCGTCGGGGGTGTCGGTGCGGACGACGAGCGTCTCGCCGCCGCCCGCCCTCGGCTCGAGGGTGGCGGTCCACTGCGCGGTCTCGAGCGCCTCGCGCGACTCGTTCCAGCGGCCGAGGCCGTGGCGCGCGACGCGACGGACCTCGACGAAGGTGCTCTCGACCTTGCGGTCGGCGCGGATCACGACGGGGCCCGCGAAGTTGTCGACCTCGACCGCGAGCGCGCCCGTCGTCTTCAGTTCGACGGGCTCCTCCGCGTCGAAGGTCCGCCAGCGCGCCGCGTCGCCCACGGCCCGGCCCGAGCGGATGAGCTCGTCTTCGAGCGTACGATGCGGGGCGCAACCCGAAAGCGCCGGGAGGGCCACGGGAAGCACGGCCGCGAGCATCCACGCGAACGCGGTGCAGGACGGCAGGAATGCTCGGAGCGGTCGGTTCACCATGCTTCTACTCCAATCGTCGTTCGACACCGTGGGCCGAGCGACCTCGTTCGCGCGACCGGTCGGCGCGGTTCGCCGACGGGCCAGCCGCCGCAGCGCCCCGACGACGGGCGTGTACGAGGGCGCGTGCGCCGCGGACACGGGTCTATCGGCATCTGAGGCGGGAGTCGATCAACGCATGGAGCGGAAGAATCCCCCCGATCCAAAGCTCGGACGCGCCCTGACGGCGCTCCTGGCAGCACTTGCGGCGACCACCGCATGGGGCGTGACGGGCACCACGCAGACTGCAACGGGCGGCGCGACCAGCCCGCAGGCAGGAGGCGCATCGGAGGCGCCCGCCTTCGTCGCAGTGCAGGACCGATATCTCGTTCGCATCGCAGCCGCGCGCGACGCCGGTGCAGCGGAGGGGCAACCGTCCGCGACACCCGCGGTCGGCGACGGTGCAGGAGCGCCCGCTCCCGCCGCGCCCGCCGCCCGCGAGGCGCTGCAGGGCCGGCTCCTGCTCTTCCTCCTCCCCGACGAACCTCGTTTCGCGGGCGTCGAGCCGGCCTCGGGCCCCGCGCTCGACCACCGCTCGGTGGTCGCGTCGATCCCGATCGGCGCGGACTCCGCCCTCGACGGGGAGATCGCGCTTGTGACGGGCTCCGCGCGCGGCGAGGCCGCCACGGCTGGGCTCATCGCGACCCACAGGCTCGCGGAACTCTCTGGGCGCTGGCGCGTGCAGGCGGTGCTCGACCTCGATCGACGCACGGCGGGCCACCTCGGCAAGGGAAACCTCGTGTCCGATGTGGTCGCCGTCGAGCTTGCGCCCGACCGGTTCGACGAGACACGGCTCGACCTGACCACCCGCATCGAGGCGACCGCCGAGGACGCGATCGCGCCGGGCGCACTCGCCGCCGCGCCCGGCGTGGCGCTTGTCCGCCATCCGAGCGCGCTCCTCCGCGCGCACGCACGCAGCAGCGCGGCAAGCGAGGCGATGCGCGCGGACACGCTGACCGACGGCATCGAGGCGCTCGTCGTCTTCCCCTACGGCTACGACGACCTTGCGTTCCCGCGGCGCCGCTGGCCCACGGTCTATGTGCTCGGCGACAGGCCCGACGCGTGGCTCGACGCGCTCGAGCTTGCGCGCATCGTTCCGACGCCCGAGGCGCGCGCGACCGTTCCGCAGGCGGTCTGGGTCTTCCTCCGCACCGAGACGCCGTGGGGGCACGGGGGCTTCGTCGACGGCGAGACGCACGGCCCGCGCATGCGGGCGCTCGTCGAGGAGTTCATCCCGCACCTCGAGGAGCGCTTCCGGCTGATCGCGTCGCCCGATGCGCGCGTGGTGGTCGGTCATGGCCATGGAGGCTGGTCCGCGGTGCACCTCGCGATCGAGGCGCCCGCGACCTTCGGCGCCGCATTCGCCGGCGCGCCGAGCCATCTCGACCTCGCTGCGCTCGCGGGCCGCGACCTCTACAGGGATGCGAACCTCTTCACGGACGCGCTCGGGAACGAGATCCCCGCCGTGCGCGCGATCCTCGGCCCGGACGACGACCTGGTGCGCCTCACGATGCGCGAGGAGTTCGCGCTCGAGGCGGCGCTCGACCCGAGCGGCCGATCGGGCTCGTTCTGGCACGAACTCGCCGCCATGTGGTCGCCGTTCGACGCGGCGCGTCGCATTCCCGTGCCGCTCGTCGACCGCGACACGGGCGAGGTCGACCTCGTCGTCGCGGAGGCATGGGCCGCGCACGACATCGCGCGGCGCTTCATGCGCGAGCCGTCGCGCATCGGACCGATCCTCGCGGAGCGCGTGCGCATCGTGTGCGGCGCGCGGGACGACCGCGCGCGGCACCTCGGCGCCGCAAGCCTCAGGGCGCGGGTCGACGCGTGGCTTCGGGCCGAGCGTGCGGCGGGACGGCAGGACCTCCCGACGCAGAGCGCGATCGACATCGTCGACGGTCTCGACGACGCCGCGACGCGCGTCCACACGCGGCTGCGGTTTCACCGCGAGATCGCGGACCACCTGCAGGCCCGCGGCCACGCCGAGGCGCCCGCCGTCTCGGCCGAGGGCGCGGCGGGCACGGGCGGCGGCCGTCGGCCGGAGCCGGCGCCGCGCCCCGCGCCCGCGAGGTAGTGGCGGCGGGCGCGCGGCGCGTGCAGAGCGTGGCTACGCGCCGATCCCGACCATGCGCGAGGCGCGCGCCACGATGTCGGCCGCGGAGAGCCGCGCCTCGACGAGCGCGTCGGCGAAGGTGCGCGCCACCACGGTGGGCGTGCGCACGCACATCGACTCGAGCGTGAAGCCGTCGCCCGAGGCGGTGCAGGCCTCGGAGACGGCGCCCGCGATCGGCGCGCCCTGGTTGTCCTCGACGACGAGGATGCGGCCGCCGTTGCGGTTCGCGAGGTCGAGCAGCGCCTCCTCGTCGAACGGGATCGAGTAGAGGTCGACGATGGTGGCGTCGATGCCCGCGTCGTCGAGGCCGTCGAGCGCGCGGTTCACCTCGTGGACCATCGCGCCCGCCGTCACGATGAGGAGATCGCGCCCTTCGACGAGCACCTCGAACCGCCCGAGCGCGAACTCCGTGTCGGGCGTGTAGAGGTACTCGTGGTCGCCCGCGGAAACGCGCAGGAAGGACAGTCCGTCGTGCCGCGCCGCCGCGAGCGTGAGCGCGTAGGCGGAGTACGCATCCGACGGCTGCAGGAGGTAGAGCGCGGGCGTGCCCGACGCATCGCGCATGGCCGTGAGCGGCCTGAGCGACGCGAGGTCGGAGAGCGCCGTCGACGCAGGGCCCGCAGCGACGGCGGAGAGGCCCGCGTCGGTGGCGACGAGCCGAAGCGCGGCACCGTCCTGGGCGGCCGCGAGGAGCTCCTCGTGCGTGCGGAGGTAGTTGCGCGCGCACGCCGCGACGAACGGCGCGCGGCCCGCCGCGGCGAGGCCGCGCGCGGCGAGCACCATGTGCTGCTCCGCGCCGCGGAACTCGTGCGCGCGCGCGGCGAGCGCGCGGTCCGCCATGAAGAACTCGCCGGCGAGCGTGCGGCGCGCCTCGCTCTCGAGGAGCGAGAGCTCGGGCATGGCGCGGCCGAGGACGCGCAGCGCCAGCGCGAGCGCGCGGCGCGGCGCGAGACGGCCGGTCTGGTAGAGCGCCGTCATGTCGGCCTCGCGCATGGCGCGCGCGAAGTCGGGAAGCGCCGCGAGTGCTTCGGCGGTCGCCTTCGCAGGCGTGCCTTGGCGCGCGCCTTCCGAAGGAGCGCGCGGCGTCGGCCGTGGGGCGGCGACGCCGTAGGATCGCGTGAGCCCGACGCGCGAGGCGCGGAGTTCCTCGAGCGCGGCGCGCAGCTTGTCGCCCGTGGGAATGCGGCCGCTCCATGCGCCGCCCTGCAGGCTCTTCGCGCCCCATCCCTTCACGATGCGTGCGAGGATCGCCGTCGGCTGGCCGGAGGCCGCGCGTCGCGCAGCCTCGTCGGCCGCGTCGCGGATCTTCGCGGGCGCGTGGCCGTCGATCTCGATCGTGTGGAGCCCGAGCGCCGCGAGGCGACGCGCGAGCGCCTCCGCGCCATCGACCGCGGCAGCGCGGTCGCCCGAGGCGAACGGCGACAGGAGGAAGACGGGGGTCACGCTTGCAAGACGCTCCTCCGCGAGGTGCGCGAGCGCCTCGAGGAGGACGCCTTCGCGCAGCTCTCCGTCGCCGATGACGACGAACTGGCGGCGCTCGCCGCCGTCGAACCGAGCTGCGATGGCTCGACCGATCGCAAGCGAGAGCCCTGCGCCGGCGGCGCCGGTCGCTGCGTCGATCGGCGCCAGCAGGCCGGGAAGCGATGACGCGGGAAGCGGACCGTCGCACTGGCCGAAGCGCGCGAGGTCGGCCGCGGCAAGCGGCCTCCACACGCCGTCGATGAAGGCAGGGACGCCGAGGTCGGCGTAGGCCGCGTAGAGAAGCGGCGCGTAGGCCGAGTCGGACAGGATGAGCTGGTCGCTGTTCCGTTCGCGCGGCGCCGCAGGGTCCCAGCGCATCGACTGGTAGAGGAGCGTGGACACCACATGCGCTGCGCCCATGGCGACGGTCGGGTTGCCGACGCCCGCGGAGGCGCAGGTCTCGAGCACGGTCGAGGCGAGCTCGATCGCCTTCGCGTGGGCCGCGGAGTCGAGCGACGCGGCGAGCGCGGCATCGGCCGCCTTGGCTGGTGCGGAGTGAGAGACGGCTGCGGAACCGCCCGGAGCGGCGGGCGAGAGGTGTGGTCGCATGAAGACTCCTTCGTGAGGGGTCGGAGGGCGGGCGATCGAACCGGACGCCCGGACGGCGCCCGCGCAGACCGACGCGCGGGCGGAAGCCCCGAGGGGTTGAGGGGTCGGCCTGCCGAGAGCCGCGTGCGCCGCGGGTGCGGTGCGATGCGGAGGGCCGTGGCCGAGGCGGAGAGGGTACACCCGTTCGCCGCGTGCGATCAAGGCGCGCGCGGCGTCAAGGGCGCGCTTTCGCCGAGATTGCGAGGAAAATCCTTCGTATTGGCCGCCCGATGGCAACGGATCGGTCGCGGCGATGCATCATCTGCGCCACAGACTCGGAAACCCTTCGTCAGAGGCACCACATGCAGAACC
>CAYMSD010000002.1:74148-86602 GCA_964393015.1 uncultured Klebsiella sp. | reverse complement strand
CATGCAGAACCGCGACATGCGCAACCAACTCGACCGCCGCACGGGCCGGGGCGGCACGCACGGCCATCCTCGCGCCCGCGGACGCGCGGGTCTCCTGGCCGGCCTGGTCCGTCTCGGCTGCGCGCGGCTCTGCGCGCCGTCCGCGTTCGCCGGTCTTGCGATCGCGGCGGCGGTCGGCGCCGCAGGCGTCACGGCGACGGCGGACGCGCAGCTGGTGCAGCGGCTCCCGAGCCCCGTCTCGGCCGCCGAGTTCGAGGAGATGATGCGCGCGGCGCGAATCGACGACGCCATGCGCGAGGTCGCCCTCGGGCTCCACGAGGAGTACTTCAGGCGCTTCCGCGAGTTCGAGCGAAGCGAGGTCGAGCCCGCGATGAAGAGCGTGGCGCGCGACCTCAACGACCGCGAGCGCTTCATGCAGGGCGCGACGGTCGAGGAGGCGAAGCGCGAGGCGGAGCTCAGGCGCAGGCTCTTCCGCAGCGCCGCGCAGCTCGACGGGCAGCTCGTCGACGAGCTGACGGGCGTCCTCACCGCCGATCAGGCGCTGCGCGCGGAGTCGATGCGCACCGCGATGGCGCGACGGCGCGCGCTGGCCGCGATCCCGCGCTTCGGCATGCCGCGCGCCGCACCCGAGTTCGACCTGCGCGCGACGGGCTCCTTCGCGGCGCTCTCCGAGGACGAGCGCACGCGCGCGCAGCCCTCGCTCGACGCCTACGACCTCTCGCTCACGCAGCTCCTCGAGCGCATGGCCGATGCGGCACTCGCGCGCGGCGTGCGCATCGCCGAGGCGCGTGCCGCGCAGGCCGCGAACGCGGGCGCCGCCGAGCAGCCCGAAGGCGAGGCGGGCGAGACCGACGGCGGCGAGTGGTGGCGGCGCATGCGCGAGATCACGCGCGCAGCGGAGTCGGAGCTCCGCGAGATCGACGCGAAGCTCCGCAGGCTCCACCGCGACACGCTCGGCGAGATCGAGATCGCGCTCTCGCCGCAGGCCGCCTATGCGCTGCGCGCGGACCTCGTGCGCGGGCTCTATCCGACCATCGCCTCCGACGGCCCGTTCGACGCCACGCGGCGCCGCGTCGAGTCGCTGCGCGCTGCAGGCAAACTCGGCGAGTCGCAGGCCGCCGCTGCCGACGCTGCGATCGCGGCGCATGACCTCGCGGCGCGGCCGATGCTCGACGGCATGATGGGCCTCGTCGACGAGCTCGTCTCGAACGGGCTCCAGTCGGAGATCTCCTTCGGCGAGGAGGCGCGCGACCCCGAGCTCGAGCGCATCCGGGGCGTGCTCATGCGGATGGGCGCAGACCTCACGGAGCTCTCCAACCGCGATGCGAACGAACTGGCCGCAGCGGTCGGCCTCGACCAGCAGGTCGAGCGCGAAGTTCGCGGAATGGCAGTCGTGCCGACCGAGGTGTTCGGCGGCGGCGGCGGCGGGTTCGAAGGCGGCGGAGTGCAGGTCAGCGTCGTCATCGGCGGCCCCGACGGGGAGTTCACGGAGCTCTCGGGCGAGGACCTCGGCGACGACATGATGGGCCTCGCCTTCGTCGGGCCCGGCTCGCTCGGCGGCGCTTCGTCCGTCGCGCCACGCCTCGATGCGAAGGAGCTCGACGCGCTGGCGGCGCGCCTCGGGCTCGACGGCGCGTCGCGCCCGCTCTTCGACGAGCTCGTGGCGCGCGCGATGGAGGCGCGCAACGAGGCGGAGCGCGCGTTCGCGCAGGCGACGCAGCCCGCGCAGCCGGAAGGCGAAGGCGCCGTGATGTCGTTCGTGATCGGCGGCCCGAGCGGCGAGTCGCTCGACGCTCGGCTTGCGTTCGCGCGGGCGATCGACGAATCGGAGGAGCGGCTCTTCGACGATTTCCGCGCCGTGGTCGCGGCCGACAAGCTGCTCGAGGCGGAGTCCGCGCGTCGCGCGCGCGCGCGCACGCGCCTCCTCGCGGGCGAGAACGGCGCGCACGCAGCGGACTTCGTCGCGATCGTCGGGAACGCCGCGCTCTCCGACGCAAGCCGCGCGCTCCTCGCAGGCGAGCTCCGCGCGTGGGACGAGTCGTCCGTCGCGGCGCTCGAGGCGATGCGCGCGGCCATCACGGAGAGCGAACGCATCCAGGCCGATGCGCTGAAGGCCGCGACGGTCGAGAGCGAGGTGACGCTGCCCGACGGCACCACGCAGATGGCGCGCACGGTCGAGTTCTCGGCGGACACGAGCACGCGTCTCGGTGAGGCGGCCAAGCGCGCAAGCGAGGCCCGCGCGGCGGTCGCCGACGCGAACCGCCGCACGCGGGAGGCGCTTCTCGCGCTCGTCGCGGGCGACGAAGCGGCCGCGAAGGCGGTGCGGCGCGGAGTGGCGCGCGCGATGACGCCCGCCGCCTACAGGATTCCGCGCGACCTCGAGCCGTTCTTCGCGCGCGCCCTCGCCGTCGAGGCGCTGCCCGCGTCGACGCGCGGAACGATCGACGCGCTCCGCGCCGAGTGGATCGAGTCGCGCGAGACGCTGTGCGAGGCGTTCGTCGCGGCAGGCGAGGAGCCAGCGGCGTCGCAGTCGCCCGCCGGGATCGATGTGCAGAAGCTCGGCGCCCGCACGGCTGCGCGGCGCAAGCTGCGCGCCGATCTCGAGCAACTCGAGGCGAGCGTGCACCGCCGCCTGCAGGAGACGCTTCTCAACGAGGTCGGCCCCGGCGCCGCTGACGCGGTCGGGCCGCTCCCGACGCGAGGCGCGCAACGCCGCCCGTGAACCGCGCGACGCCGCGCGTTCACGCGTCGAGCCGCGTCGTCCAGCACGCGGGCACATCGCCTGCGGTCGCGACGACGCGCGAGCGGATGCCCCCGCGGCCCTTCCACACGGTGATGACCTGCATCCACGCCGGGCTCATCGCCTCGGCGAGGTCGTCGCGCAGGCGGTTGGTGACGGCCTCGTAGAAGATCCCCGCGTTGCGGAAGCTCTGGTAGTAGAGCTTGAGGCTCTTCAGCTCGACGCAGACGGCCGCGGGCTGGTAGCGCAGGATGATGTGCGCGAAGTCGGGGTGGCCCGTCTTCGGGCACACCGAGGTGAACTCCTCGCTCACATGCTCGATCACGAAGGGCGTGTCGCTGGGCGAATCGAAGAACTCGAGGAGCGTCGGGTCGACTGGGCTCGCGTCTGGCATGGCGCCAATGGTAGACGGCCGAGGGATCGGCGTGCCGACTCAGAGCCTGTACTTGAGGAGGAGCCCGGCCACCTTGGGCTGGTCGGGGTTCGCCCGCAGCGAGCGCTGCAGCATGAGGCGCGCTTCGTCGCGGAGCGGGTCCTTCGCGTCGCGTCCGTTCTTGATCCACAGGTTGAGCGCGTTCACGCCGACGCCGTTCAGCGCGGGCCAGTAGGCGGGGTCGAGCTCGATCGCCGTGCGGTAGGCTCGGTCGGAGCCGTCGAAGTCGCCGAGGCGGAAGAGCGCCCAGCCGTGGCGCTCGAACGCAGCGGCGCTCGGCGAGGTCCGTGTCAGCGCCTCCGCTGCGTTCGCGGCCTCCTGGAAGCGCTTCTCCTCGCCATAGGCGTTGATGAGCGCCAGCATGACATCGGCGGGCGGGTCGATCAGCTCGACGGCTGTCTCGTACTCGCGGATGGCGTCGCGGCCCCGGCCGACGCGCGAATAGGCGCGGGCGAGCGCGAGGTGCGCGTATCCGTTGTCGGGGGCGAGGCGCGTGGCGCGCTCCGCGAACGCGATCGAGCCCTCCGCCTGGCCGGTCGCGAGAAGGAGGCGCGCCATCGCGAGGTTCGAGTCGACATCGGCAGGGCGCGCGACGAGCGCGCGCTGCACGGCGCGCACGGCGAGCTTGAACTGCCCGAGCGCCTCGAGCACTCGGCCGTGGCCCGAAGCCGCCATGAAGTTCGTCGGGTCGAGCCGCGTGGCGCGGGCGTACGACGACTCGGCGAGCTCGAGCTCGCCCTTCTCCTCGAGCACGCCGCCCATCCCCGTGTGGGCGTCGACGAGCGTCGGGTTCTCGGCGAGGAGGTCGCGGAAGATGCGCAGCGCCGTGTCGTAGTCGGCGCTCGCCGCCGCCTCGGTCGCGCTCGCGAGCCGCTCCTCCTCGGCGGCATTCGGCTCGAGCCGCAGGACGGGCGCGCGCCGCGGCTCCGCGGCGCGGCTCTCGGCGGTGCCGGAACGCGCGACGGGCCTCGGTGCGCAGCCGGAAACCATGAGGGCGGACACAAGACCAACGGCTCCCGCAAGCGAGAGGGACAGGGCGAGGTGCTTCCCGGAGTTGCGCATGGATCGATCGCGAGGTGGGTTCGAACGAAGAGAGTGCATGAAGGCTCCGACGGAAGTGAGCGACACACCAGCTGCCCGCGGCGACGGAGGTTCAGGCGGGACGATGGTGCCGTCCCGTCGGTTCGCCCGATCGGTGGTTCCCTCCACGCGTGGCTCCCCGTCGTCGCCTGCCGCACTCCGCACAGACAGACTGCGAGGCTATCTTCGGGCTAGACGCGCGCGTTCCTGTAATCGCGGGCCACGGGATACCGCCCAAGGCGCGAGTTTCGATTGAGTCTCCGCGACTCGGCGGCGCGGATCACGCGAGATTCGCCAGTCGCTCCGCGTTCACGGCGTCCCACGGGCGACCATCGGGTGCGTCGCCTTTCTCTGTCTCGAGAACCTTGGGGACAGACGCGAACGCAGGATGCCGCAGCACCGCCTTGAACCATGCGTCGCCGCACAGCCCCTCGCCGATGTGGGCGTGACGGTCCTTGCGGGACCCGAACGCGGCCTCGGAATCGTTCACATGGATGGCCGCGACATGCGCGAGACCCGCCTCGCGGTCGAAGCGTTCGAGCGTGGCGCGCGCCTTCGCGGGCGTCGACACCTCGTAGCCAGCCGCGAAGACATGGCAGGTGTCGATGCAGTAGGCGATGCGCTCGGGCGCCTTCACCATGTCGCGGATGCGCCCGAGGTGGTGGAACGCGTAGCCGAGGTTCGTGCCCGAACCCGTCGTCGTCTCGAGCGCGATCTTGACGCGATAGCCCTTGAGCTCGGCGTGCAGGCGGTCGATCGACTTCGCGATGCGCTTGAGGCCGGCGAGTTCGTCGGCGCTCGGCTCGCCGTCGAGATCGTTCGGGTCGGCCGGCTTGCGCGGGGCGCCGCCCTCGCCATTCATGTGGGCGCCGGGATGCGCGACCGACACCGCGACGCCGAGCGCCTCGCAGCGCTCGAGTTCCGCGCGCTCGCAGGCGAGCGACTTCGCGAGGTTCTCGTCGTCTGGCGATGCGAGGTTCACGAGGTAGCTGTTGTGGCTCACGATGCGCGAGGTGTCCTCGAAGACCGTTGCCTTGCGCGCGGCGGCGAAGTCGGCGATCTCGCTCTTCTCGAGCGGCTTGGCGACCCACTGCCGCTGGTTGCGCGTGAAGATCTGCACCGCGCCGAAGCGAAAGCCGACCGCCTCGTCGATGGCGGCGCGCAGCGAACCCGCGGTCGACAGATGCGAGCCGATCCAGAGCCGCTCGCAGGGCGAGGCGCGCGCCACCTCAGACCATCCTCGCGCCCGCCGCCTTTGCGGCGGCCACGATGCGCTCCGCGGTGCGGACGGCCGCGAAGCCGTCCTCTGCGTTCACGAGCGGCCTGCGGTTCGTGCGCACCGCGTCGAGGAAGTCGAGGAGCTGCAGCTTCAGCGGCTCGCCCGAGCCGACAGCGAGCGGCTCCATCGCGATCATCTCGAGGTAGTTGACGCCCGAGAGATCCTCGCCCTTGCGCAGGCGCTCGCGCACATCGGCAAGCTGCGATGCGTTCGCGGTCTTGCGGACGACCGTCCCCTTCTTCTCGACGAAGTCGGCGGAGACATACGCGTCCTCGCTGATCAGGCGGATCTTGCGCTCGGTCTTGAGCGCGAGGCGGCTCGCCGTCACATTCGCGGTGCAGCGAATGCCGTCCGGGCCCGCGGGGAAGACGAGCCGCGCGTTGCAGACATCCTCTGCCTCGCCGACGACGCACACGGCGTTCGCGTGGATCTCCTCGGGCTCGGCGCCCATCAGCGCAAGCAGCACATCGAGGTCGTGGATCATCATGTCGAGCACGACGCCGACATCGACCGAGCGGAAGGTCATCGGGCTGACGCGGTCGATCTCGATGAAGCGCGGGCGGATCGAGCCCGCGCCGACGAGCTCGCGGATCGCCACCATCACAGGGTCGTAGCGCACCACATGTCCGACCTGCAGGAGCGCGCCCGTGCTCTTCGCGAGGTCCGCGATCGCGCGCGCCTCCGCGACATCGGGCGCGAGCGGCTTCTCGACGAGGCACGCGACGCCCGCCTTGAGGAGCGGCTCGACGATCGCGCGGTGCGTGACGGTCGGCGTCGCGACGGTCACGGCATCGACTCCCGATGCGATCAGATCCTCGACCGACGAGAACGCGCGACCGCCCCACTCCTCGACGATCTTCGCGGCGCGGTCCGGGTTCCCGTCGACCACTCCGACGAGCTCGCATCCTTCCGTCGTCGCGTAGAGCCGCGCGTGATGACGCCCCATCTTGCCCACGCCGATCGTGGCGCAGCGAAGGGTCTTCGTTCCTGCCGTTGCACCTGTGGTCATCGTCGCGCTCCTGTGCCTTCGCGCCGCGCCATCGCGTGCGCGACGGCGTTCCTGAACATCTGCAGCCCCGGCGGATCGCCCGCCCGTTGCGCCTCGCTGAGACGCGTCCACCGCGGATGCTGCGTCCAGCGCAGGTAGCGCTCGGGATGCGGCATGAGGCCGAAGACGAGGCCGGACGCATCGCAGATGCCCGCGATGCGGTTGATCGAGCCGTTGAAGTGGTCGCTCGCGCCGTAGCGCATCGCGACCTGGCCGTTCGCCTCGAGCTCTGCGATCGTGTCTTCGTCTGCGACGAAGCGGCCTTCGCCGTGCGCGCACGGGATCAGCGCGGTGTCGGCGTCCATCACGAGCCCGCGCGTCCACACGCAGCGCGTGTTCGCGGGGACTTCCATCGTGGTCCAGATGTCGTTGAAGCGCGCCGTCGCGTTCTGCGCGAGCGCGACGGTCGGCTCAGCGGGCACATCGCTCCATGGCTCGCCCGCCGCAGGACCCGGCAGAAGCCCCGCCTGCACGGCGATCTGGAAGCCGTTGCACGGCGTCATCATCGGGACACCCCGCTCGATCGCGGCGGCGAGCGCGGGGTAGATCGACTGGCGGATGAGCGCCGCCATGATGCGGCCCGCCGCGATGTCGTCGCCGTAGCTGAAGCCGCCCGGCAGGCCGATCAGGTCGTAGCGGTCGATCTGTGCCGGGTCGCGCGAGAGCCGCGACAGGAGCTCGCTGTCGACCGCGCAGCCCGCGAGCTCGAACGCCTCGCAGAGCTCGCCGTCGCAGTTGATGCCGGGCGCGGTGATGACGAGCGCGCGGAGCGATGCCGACTTCGCCTGACGAGTCACGAGAATCCTCCTGCGGCCATGCCGCCGCTCCACGCCTCGCCGAGCGCGCGCACCTTGGCGCGCGCGACGCCGCCCGCGCCCGCGAGCGCGAGTTCGCCGCTTGCGTCGAACGAACCGATCACAGCGTGCGGCACGGCGCCGAGCGCCTTCGCGAGCGCGGGAAGATCCGCCTCGTCGACCTCGAGCAGGTAGCGCGACGCGTCCTCGGCGAACGCGCGCGCGAGGAACCCGACCTCGCCGTCGCACGGGAGCTTCGAAAGATCAAGCGAGAGCCCGAGCCCGCCGGAGAACGCCATCTCCGCCGCCGCGACGAGCACGCCGCCTTCGCTCGCGTCGTGCGCCGAGCGGACGATGCCCGCGCGGATCGCGCGCGCGACGGCGGCCGCGTTCGCGGGGCCCGTCTTGAGGCACGGCGCCGCGATCTTCGGCGAACCCGCGTGCGTGCCCGCGAGCATCGCGAAGTGCGAGCCGCCGAGGCGGTTCGTGGTCGTGCCGACCGCGACGAGCCTCGAGCCCGCGCGCTTCGCGTCCATCGACACCGCGCGCGAATCCTTCTCGACGGGTGCGAAGCCCGAGATGAGCAAGGTCGGCGGGATCTGGATCGTGCGGCCGTCCTCGGTGACGAACTGGTTGTTGAGCGAATCCTTGCCCGAGATGAACGGCGCGCGGAACGCCTTCGACGCGTCGTAGCAGCCCGCGCACGCGCGGACGAGCGCGCCCATGTTGCGCGGGTCCTTGCAGCTCGGCCAGCAGAAGTTGTCGAGGATCGCGATGCGCGTGTGGTCGGCGCCGACGCACACGAGGTTGCGCACGCACTCGTCGATCGCGGCGATCGCCATCGCGTAGGGGTCGGAACCGAGGCCCGTCGCGAGACCGTTGGCGATCGCGAGCGCGCGGTCGGAGTCCTTCTTTGGACGGATGACCGCGGCATCACCGGGCCCGCCGCCCGACGCGCCGACGGACGCGCCGACGAGCGGCTTCAGCACGCTCGAACCCTGCACCTCGTGGTCGTACTGTCGGATGATCCACGCCTTGCTCGCGATGTTCGGATGCGCAAGCAGCATCTCGAGGACGCGCAGCGCGTCGGCGGGCGCCTCGGCGAGGTCGCGCTCGAATCGCGGCGCGCGCTTCGGCGCACGCTGCTGCGCGGCCCACGACGCGTCCCACACCGCCTCGCGGACGGGCATCGGGATCGCGCCGTGCAGGAACTCGCACGAGAGGCGCCCGACCTCGGTGCCGTGCCAGAAGAGCGCGATGTCGTGGCCGCCCTGCGCGTTCTCGAGGCCGAACACGCCGAGCTCGCACCACTCGACGCCGTGGTCGGCGCAGATCTGCGCGAGTTCGTCGATGTTCGCGCGCGGCACAGCGAGCACAAGGCGCTCCTGCGCCTCGCTGATCCACACCTCGGTCGGCGAGAGGCCGTCGTACTTCGTCGGCGCGCGGTCGAGGTGCACGGTCGCGCCGATCTCGCCCGCCATCTCGCCGACGGCGCTCGAGAAGCCGCCCGCGCCGCAGTCGGTGAGGCCGCTGTAGAGCGGGCCGTCCGCGCGGTCGCGCATCGCGAGGATCGCGTCGAGCACCTTCTTCTCGGTGATCGCGTTCCCGATCTGCACAGCGTGGCTGAACTCGTCTGCGTGCTTGTCGGTCAGCTCCGCGCTCGAGAAGGTCGCGCCGTGGATGCCGTCGCGGCCCGTGCGTCCACCGACCGCGATGATGAGGTCGCCCTTCTTCGTGCCGCCCTTCACGCAGGTGCGCGGCATGAGACCGATGCAGCCGCAGTAGACGAGCGGATTGCCCACATAGTTGTCGTCGAAGTAGACGGCGCCGTTGAGCGTGGGGATGCCCATGCGGTTGCCGTAGTCGCGCACGCCCGCCACCACCTGCGTGAGGATGCGGCGCGGATCGAGGCACCCTTGCGGCACCTCGGCGATGTCGGGGTACGCGACGCAGAAGACATCGGTCGCCGCGATCGGCTTCGCGCCGAGGCCCGTGCCGATGATGTCGCGGATGCAGCCGCCGATTCCCGTCGCGGCGCCGCCGTAGGGCTCGATCGCGCTCGGGCGGTTGTGCGTCTCGCACTTGAAGCACACCGCGTCGGTGTCGTCGAACGCGACGACGCCCGAGTTGTCGACGAACACCGAGAGGCACCAGTCGATGCCGTCCTTCATGAGCTCGTGGGTGCTCGCGGCGACGGTCGACTTCAGGAGGTTCTTCACCGTGACGGTGCCGTCGGCGGCGACCTCGTGGTTCGGCCGCGACGACGCGTCGGCGGCGAGCGACCACTGGCCCTCGAACGCAGGGTCGTGCGACAGCTCGCGGTAGCGCACCGTCGACTTCAGCGTCTTGTGCACGCAGTGCTCGCTCCAGGTCTGGGCAAGCGTCTCGAGCTCGATCTCGCGCGGTTCGCGGCCGAGGCGGCGATACTCGGCCTGCAGCGCCTTCATCTCGTCGAGCGAGAGGAACAGGTGCCCCTCGCGGGAGAGCTTCTCGAGCTCGGCGTCGGAGAGCCTCGTGATCGCGACCTCGCGGATCTCGAGCCTGTAGGGCTTGCCGACCACGAACGCGCTCGGGAAGTACGGCTCGGTGTGGATCGCATGGATGACGGGGTTCGCGAGGAGGCGCTCGCCGACCGTCTTCGCCACCATCTTGTCGACGCCATGCAGGTCGTAGCGGTCGCCCGTACGCACCTCGACCGTGCGGCCCGTGAGCGCGTGGATCGCGGCCTGCACGCTCTCCGCGGCGGGGTCGGTGACACCGGGCAATGGATGCACCTCGACCACGGAGACACCCGGTGCCGTCGAGGGCCGCGACGCCCGGGTCGACGCATGGATCTCGGCAGACTGGGTGACGCAGTCCGCGAGCAGCTCGTTGGCGATCCTGTCGACCTCCGTTGCCGTGAGGTCGCCCTGCAGCAGATAGACCGCCGCGTGCTCGACGCGCTTCGGGGCGCGCGCAAGGCCGAGCGACGCGATCGCACGCTCGACAGACGCGCCGCGCGGGTCGTGGTGGCCACGGCGCGGCCGCACCTCGATGCGGTGGATCGCCGTGGCTGCGGGCTGGCTCGGTTCGGTCGCTGCTGCTGCGGTGGGCATGGTCTCGGCCTTGCGAACGGCGGCGTGACGCCGCGAGCAGCGGCGGTGCGCGACCTTCGGGGAAGTCGAGAGTGTAGGAAAACACAGCGCCGCTGTCGGCGGCGCTGTGCGGGGAAATCAGGGGTTTCGAGGGTCGCGGCGCGTCCCGGGCTTCAGAACGCCATCTGCACCTGCGTGCGGAAGACCACCTCGCTCTGCTCCGCGGCGGGGCGCCATCCGTTGGCGTTGTTCGACCAGACCCCGTCGATCGTGTCGAGCGCGAAGCCGAGGTCTGCGGACCACTTCAGGTCCTCGCCGTCGATGTACCAGTTCACGCCCATCGTCAGGACGCTGAAGAGATTGCCCTGCTCGAGGCTCGGGACACCCGTGGGAGCGGTGATCTGGTTGATGTTCGAGATGTTCGCCTCGCCGAACTCGGCGCGCGCGAACACCTCCCACTTCGGGTCGAAGTAGTACGAGCCCTGCAGCACGGCGCCCCACGCATGGCTGCTGCCGATGTCCGCGGTCGTCGGCGGGAAGAAGTTGTTGCTGCCCTGGACGAATGCGGACGCGGAGTCCATCGACGAGTAGGTGAAGCTGCCGAAGAGCGTTGCGCCGCCGTACATCAGGCTCGCGTCGGCCGTGAAGATGTACCAGTCGTTCGGATCGCTCGTGTTGGGGCTTCCGCCCGTGTCGGGATCACCCGACTGCATGTGGGCCGCGACGCCCACCAGGAACGCGAACTCGTCGCCCGGCGGGCTTGTCATCGAGCGGAACTGCGACCAGCGGCCCGCGAGCTTCCACTCCGCGCGCGCCGTCACGGCCCAGTCGACGCGATCGCTCGCCCAATCGGAGTTGAGGGGCTCGCTGCCCGCGCCCTTGAGGATGCCGTAGACATTGTCGGTGCCGCCGTTCGAGTAGGCGGCCATCACGCGGACGTCGTCGGAGACGAACTGCAGCTCGACGCCCTGCGAGTAGCCGAGGCCGAGGTGCTCGACGATGGTCGAGCGCGACACGGCGAGCTGATACTCCTGGTCGACGAGCTGCTCGCGCGCGAACGGCAGCTTGAACTGGCCGACGCGCAGCGCGATTCCGTCGGAGACCTCCGCGCGCAGCCAGGCGTCGAGCAGGCGGAAGGTGCCGCTGCCCGAGCCGAGGTTTCCGAACGGGTTCTGCCCGACGATCGCCTCGCCCTGGTTCGAGAACTGGCCGCGCAGGCGATAGCTGTACTCGGGTCCGAAGACATGCCCGCGGAAGTCGAGCTGGGTGTTCGGCATGTCGAAGCCGTTGCGCGTCTCGACATCGTCCGCGATCGGCGAGTTCGGGATGTTCACGCCCGAGAGGCCGTCGGGGATGTAGCCGTAGATGTAGCGCACCTGGACAAGGCCGCCGACCTCGAGTCGGAAGCGCCCGTCCGCGCTCGCCATGAAGAAGCCGTCGTTCCAGCCAGCGGTCATGTCGCCCGACTGGAGCGAGCGGCGCGTGTCGCTGTCTGCCAGCACATCCGTGACGATGCCGCGGATCTCCGTGGCGCGCTGCTCGGTGAGCCACGCGTCGCCATCGGCTGCGCGCAGCGTCGAGACCTCGGCGCTCAACGCCTGGTTCGAGGCCTCGAGGCGCTCGATGCGCCTGAGGAGTTCATCGGTCGCCGCGGACGCGGGCTGGTCGGCCCGCGCGACACCCGCGAGCCCGAGCGCCGCGAGCACGAGCGGCGTGAGGATCGGTGCTGGCGTACGGACGAATCGTCTCGGCGAAAGGCACATCCTGTGCGTGGTCTGAGGCATCCTGCCTGCTCCTTCTCGAATGGCTCATCGATGGGGTCCCATCGATGAAGGTCATCAATCCGCGAAACCCCGTTGGCAGCGCGCCGCCAGATCGCCGCGCGTCGGGGTTGGATATCGGTCGCCTCCTCGGCGGATCACCACAATTCAGCGGCCGGCTGCTTCCCGCGGCGGACCTCGCGGGGCAAAACCTGGGGCAAAGGGACGGGGCAGAAGGACGGGGCA
>CAYMSD010000002.1:60380-74048 GCA_964393015.1 uncultured Klebsiella sp. | reverse complement strand
AAGGAAAATCGGCCGCCCCTTGCGGGGCGGCCGACTGAGCCGTGTTTGAGGCACTTGCGTGCCTAAAGACAAGGTGGATGCTCGCCTAGATCGGTAAACCGATCAGAAGCTGAACGACATCTGGCCGCGGAGGACCCACTGGCCGTCGTCGCTCGACTCAACCCAGTTGGCGAACTCGGCCGCGTTCGTGAAGATCGCGTCGAAGGCGTAGCCGAACTCGACGCCGACCTTCGCCGTGTTGCGGGCGAAGTACCAGTTGGCGCCACCGGTGAGGGTGTTCAGCTCGGGACCACCGTCGACATCGATGTTCTCGAAGCGAGCGACGAGCTCGATGTCGTCGGCGACGAACACGCCACCCGAGACGGTGAAGGCGTTGACCTCGCCACCAGCGTCGTCGTCGGTCATGAAGTACGCAGCGGCGATGTTGGCGCCACCGAAGTCGACGGTCGCGTCGACGGTGAACGACCACGGGGTCGCGTCGGTCGCGTCGTCGCGCTCGACGGCGTAGCCAGCGCCGATGACGGCGCCGAACTCTTCGCCCTTCCACGACTGCGCATCACCGAACTGCGACCAGTTGCCAGCGAGCTTGAACTCGCCGCGAGCCGCGAAGGCCCAGTCGGTGCTCGGGGAGCCGCTGCCCCACGCCTGGTTGGCCTCGCCGAGACCGTTCACATAGGCGGCGTGCACGCGGAACATGTCGGCCGAGTAGCCGAACATCAGGCCCTGGCCGTAGCCCGGGCCGAGGAGCGTGGCAGCGACCGAGTAGTCGGTGAACTGCAGGTTGCCCGCGTCGAGGCCGTACTCGGCGCCGAAGGGGAGCTTGAACTGGCCGGCGTACATGGCGAAGCCATTGCCGAAGTCCTTGCTGACCCACACGTCGGCGAGGTCGCCCTGGCCGAAGCTCTCGGCGCTGTTCGAGTAGCCGAAGTAGAAGCTGACCTTGTACGACCAGGTCGAGTCGACGATGTTGCCCGAGAAGTTGAGGCGGGTGCGCTTGTTCTCGAAGCCGAAGGACTGGCTCTCGCCGCTGACGGCCGAGTCGTCGTCGTTGAACGACCAGCGGATCTGCTGGAGGACGTTCAGCTTCATCGAGTAGTTGCCGTCGGCCGACGAGAGGAAGAATCCACCGTCGTAGCCGGCGCCAGCGCCGCTGCCCTGGAGGCTGGAGCGCGTGTCGGCGTCCGCGAGGACATCGGTGACGATGCCGCGGATCTCGGCCGCGCGCTGCTCGGTCAGCCAGGAGTCGCCCGAGGCGCTCTTCATCTCGGCGATCTGGGCCTTGAGATCAGCGATCTCAGCGGCGTAGTTGTTCTGGTCGGCGCCGAAGGCCACGCCACCAAAGGCGAGGGTCGTGCCGGCGAAAAGGCCGACGGTCTTGGTGAGACTCATGTGTAGAAACTCTCCGTACAAGGTTGTTGGGCCGCATTCATTACGGCCCGCGGTCATCCACCCGTCCGCTCTTGTCCTGACCACGAGAGAGGTCAGAACCGGACGGTCTTCTCATCTATCGGCCGACTCTGGCCGCTTCGATGAACGGGAAACTTAACCTGAGGCCCCAAGTTCGTCTAGTCGGTGGGAAGTTCCCGCGCATGCGCCGCGGGACGCTCCCTGTTGACGAATCGCAAGTCCATGTGGGTGAGACACTTGCAATTTCGGATACCCCGTCGTTGTCCGCTGGTGTGGACAACTATTTTGTGCGGCCGAATCGGCGCATCAGCCGGGACGAGACCCTTGGGGAGAGCCCCCTGAGGCGGTCTGCTCGGGCTTGTTTGTTGAACGCGGCCGAGCTTGCTTGACCTCTGCGTTTCCGCCCCCGAGCGCGCGCAGCCGCGGCGAGAGCAGTTCGAGCGCGCCCGAGATCGTGCCGACTTTCACGATCTCGCCCGATCGAGTCCCTGTGCCCTCGCCGGGAGCGAGCGCTTGCACGCGTGCGCCCGCGGGAACGAGAACCGTGCGCGCCCCCCGACGCAGCGACTCGTGCACGCGCTGCTCGAGCTGCGGAACGGTGCGCAGTTCGCCCGTCAGCCCGACTTCGCCGATGGCGACCGTGCCCGCGGGAAGCGTGCGTTCGAGGAACGCGCCCGCGACGGCCAGCGCGACGGCGAGGTCGGAGGCGGGCTCGACGATGCGAAGACCCCCGAGGGCCTGCGCGAACACATCCTGGTCCGAGAGGCGCAGTCCGCCGTGCTTCTCGAGGACGGCGATCAGCATGGCGAGGCGCGCGGAGTCGAGCCCGCTCGCGCGACGCTTGGCGCTCCCGAGGAAGCCCGTGGCGACGAGCGCGTGCACTTCGCCGAGCAGACAGCGGGTGCCTGCCATGGTCGAGACGAAGGCGCACCCTGGCGCGGGTGGTCGCCCATCGAGGGAGATGCGCGCGGACTCGACCTCGGCGAGGCCATCGCCGTGCATCTCGAAGAGCCCGATCTCCTGCGTCGAGCCGAAGCGGTTCTTCACGCCGCGCACGACGCGCACCGCGGAGTGGCGGTCGCCCTCGAACCCGAGGACGACATCGACGAGGTGCTCGAGGAGCTTCGGGCCCGCGAGCGTGCCCTCCTTCGTCACATGTCCGACGATCACGACGGCGCAGCCCGTGGTCTTCGCGAGCCCCACGAGGTCGAGGCAGCAGCGGCGAAGCTGCGCGATCGAGCCGGGTGCCGCGGAGAGGTCGGCCCTGTGCACGAGCTGGATCGAGTCGATGAGCACGATCGTCGGCCGCATGCGCCGCGCCTGTTCGACGATGCGCGCGATGCCCGTCTCGCCGAGGACGCTCAGGCGTTCGCCGAGCGCAGCGACGCCGCCTGCGCCCGTGACGACCGCAAGCCGCTCCGCGCGCAGCCTGACCTGCTGCGGGCTCTCCTCGCTCGAGACATAGAGGGCGCTTCCTCCGCGCGCGGCGAGCGCGGCCGCGACCTGCATCAGGAGCGTGCTCTTCCCGATCCCGGGGTCGCCGCCAAGGAGTATGGCGGAGCCTGGCACGATGCCCCCGCCGAGCACGCGGTCGAACTCGCCGATCCCGCTCGGAATGCGCGCGACGGACGCCTCGGGGACGCTGCCGATCGCGACCGCGCGGCCGATGCCGGCGCGGGCGAGCGCATCGCTGTCGGCCGCGTCCTGCGCGACGCCCCACACGGGCGCACCGCCGCCCGCGGGCGCGTCCGCCTCGACCGTGAACCGCTCGAGGCTGTCCCACGCACCGCAGTCGGGGCACTTCCCCATCCACTTCGGGTGGTTGCCGCCGCACTCGCGGCAGAGGAACTCCGTTCGACTCTTCGCCATGGGCGCCGAGTCTAAAGGCGTTTCGGGAGACTCCCCGTTTGTTCGGGAAAAGTTCGGGAGAAAAGGAGAGATTTCCGACGCGGCCACGGTCGCGCGAGCACCCGAGGGAGCCGCCACAGCCGCGACCGCTCAAGTCACGCGTGCCAGCACCAAAGGGAGCCGCCGCAGCGGCGACCGCTCAAGTCACGCGTGCCAGCACCAAAGGGAGCCGCCGCAGCGGCGACCGCTCAAGTCACGCGTCCCAGCACCAAAGGGAGCGGCCGCAGCCGCGACCGCTCAAACACGCGGCGACCGCTCAGAAGACATGCTTCCGCATGCGCCACGCCCACCGCGCGTAGTCGAGCATCGCGTGACGCCGCGCCGCTGCGCCCGGCCACTTCGACTCGTCTGCGCCGAACGCGGTCTCCCTGCGCCAGGACCAGTAGGCGCCGTTCACGCGGAATCGCGTGGCGAAGCCGAGCGCGAGGAGTCCGAGGAGCGACTGGATCATCGGTCGCGACCCACGGTCAGTGCTGGCTCATCATGCCCTGCCGCGGATCGGGGATCGCGCGGTCGTCGAGCGCGACCGACGGGCGGTTCGCGAGCGTGCCGTCCGAGTCGGTCATCGGGCTGAAGCGGCTGCCGATCAGGCGGATGCGGCGGTTGGCCTTGTCGTCCTCGCTGAGGATCGGCTTCAGGAAGTAGATGAGCGCGGCGACGCCGATCGACGCGGCCCACAGGTACTGCGTGGCGTCGAAGTACACCATGAAGCTCACCGCGAGGAGGAGAAGGAGCGTGATCGGGATCAGGCCTTCCCACGAGAGGCGCATGAGCTGGTCGAAGCGGAAGCGCGGCAGCGTCCATCGGATCGCCATCGTCAGCGAGACCATGAGCGTGACCTTGCCCATGACGATCGCGAACTGGAGAAGCGCCGCGAGCGGACCGGCGGTGACGCCGAGGTCATGGCCCGTGAACGGGTTGACCGACCAGCCGCCCATGAAGAGCAGCACGAAGAACGCAGAGCCGACGACGATGTGGAAGTACTCGCCGAGGAAGAACAGCGCGAACTTCATCGAGCTGTACTCGGTGTGGTAGCCGCCGATGAGCTCGCTCTCGGCCTCCGCGAGGTCGAACGGCGCGCGGTTCGCCTCGGCGAGGAGGCAGATGTAGAAGATGATCGCCGCGATCGGCTGCTGCACGAGGTTCCACTGGCCCGCGAGCTGCTGCTCGACGATCGCGTAGGGCGAGAAGGTCCCTGCGACGAGCACGACGCAGAGCAGCGCGAGCCCCATCGGGATCTCGTAGGAGATCATCTGCGCGCTGGCGCGCAGGCCGCCGAGGAACGACCACTTGTTGTTGCTCGCCCAGCCGCCGAGCGACACGCCGTAGACCCCGAGCGCCGCGGTCGCGAGGAGATAGACGATGCCGATGTTGATGTCGGCGCCGATGAGCCGCACGGGGTACTCGGCGCCCGCCTGCGCGACGCCGAGCCACTGGACGAGGCCCGTGAGGTCGATCTCGCCCGCCCACGGCACCACGACGAAGCCCATGATCGCGGGCGCGACGATGAAGCCGGGCGCGAGGAAGAAGAGCGCCTTGTCGACGCCCTTCGGGTTGTAGTCCTCCTTCAGCATGAACTTGATGCCGTCGGCGATCGGCTGGAGGAGACCCTGCGGGCCGACCCGGTTCGGGCCGATGCGGTCCTGCATCCAGGCGCTGAGCTTGCGCTCGAGCATGATCGCGTAGGCGCAGCCGCCGAGGATCACATGCACCATCAGCACGATGATGCCGACGTTCACGGCGATCTGGACGACCTCCGGGGAGAGTTCGATGTTGAGCGAGGAACCCATGGGGCGGGCAGTGTAGCGGCTGCGTCGAGGGCGTCGGACGCGGTCGAGTCGGGGTTCTCCCGCTGCGTCCGCGTCAGCGGGCGTCCGCGAGCTTCTTCGGCCTGTAGACCAGCTCGCCGTCGTTCGGGACGCCGAGGTACTCGAGGACGCCGTTCACGACATGCGCCGCGCACGGGCCCGCGAGCGCGCCGCCGCCGTACGACGCGCCTGTCTTCTTGAGGTCGGGGTCCTCGATGGTGATGAGGACCGCGATCTTCGGGTCGTCGAAGGGCGCGCCGATGACGAAGCTCGACATGTAGCGCGAGTCGAAGTAGCGCTTGTCGGGGCCGACGAGCTGGGCCGTGCCCGACTTTCCGAACGCCGTGTAGCGGAGGATGTCCTTCAGCTTCTTGCCCGTGCCGTCGGTGATCGAGTCCTCCATCACCTCGCGCGTGGTCATGGCCGTCGCCTCCGCGATCGCGCGGCGCGTGCCGCTGAGGCCGCCCTGCCCGCGTCCGCCGGGCGCGGGCGGCTCGATCATGGGAAGCACCATCGTGCCGTCGCGGCAGAAGGCGGTGAAGGCCGTGATGAGCTGCACGGGCGTGACGGCGATGCCCTGCCCGAAGCTCACGGACACCTGCGCGCGCGTGCGGTTCGACCACTCGTCCGCGGGCGGAAGGATGCCGCCGCTCTCGTGCGGCAGCGCGAGGCCCGTTCGACGGCCGAACCCGAACGAGCGGAGGCCGTCCTTCAGTTCCTCCGCCGACATCCGCAGCGCGACCGTGGCCATGCCCGAGTTGACGGACTTGGTGAGGCACTCCGCCCAGGTCTTCGTGCCGTAGCTCGACGGATGCGCCTCGCGCACGGTGCGGCGCGCGCGTCCGTCGGTGAAGGTCTTCGGTCCGTCGGGAAGCGCGAGCGTCTCGTTGGGCCGCGCCTTGCGCAGTTCGATCGACCAGGCCCACACGAACGGCTTGAAGATCGAGCCGGGCTCGAACGGGTCCGTCATCCATCGCAGGCGGCCCAGCGACGCGTCGATCGCGCGGTTCGCGTCGACCGCGACCGGGCTTCGCCCCGTGTTCGTGCGCAGGACATCGTGCGCCGCGAGGATCTCGCCCGTCTCGACGTCCATCACGATGCCGCGCCCGCCGCTTGCGTTCGACTCCTCGACCACGCGGTTGATCTCGCGCTCGAGGACCTCCTGCGCGACCATGTCGATCGAGAGGCGGACATCGCCGCCCGCGCGGCCCGCGAGGTGGCCGTTGGCGGGAACGGAGATCACCTGTCCGCGCGCGTCGGCGAAGTAGAGCGTGCGACCCGCCTCGGAGGCGAGGAGCCGCTCTCCGCCGAGCTCCGCGCCCGTCTGGCCCTTGCCGTCGAAGCCCGTGCGGCCGACGATCGCGGCGGCGAGCTCCTCGAACGGCCGCACGCGCGTCGACTTCGACTGGACATGCGCGCCGCGGATGACGCCGCGCGGGCCCGCGATGCGGCGCGCCTCGTGGATGGCCGCGACCTGCGCCTCGGTGAGATCCTGCGAGAGGACGACGAAGCGCGGGAGGCGCGCCCAGTCCGCGTCCGTGAAGTCATGGCGCGCAAGCGCGAGGTCCGCGGGAACGGCCGCGCGCAGCGTGCGCGCGATGTCCGCGGCGGGAACGCCGAGCGGCCGCTCGAGCTCCGCGGCGAGCGCGGCGATCGGATCGAGGCCCGAGATCGGCGTGGCTGCGAGGCCGTGCGCGTCGCCCGAGCCGGACTCGAGGCGCGCGCGCCGCGACGCGCGCGAGGTGCGCTCCGCCTCGCGAAGGGCGTCCGCGTAGAGGTCCTTGACATCGACGAAGAGGCGCCCGCCCACCGAATCAAGCGCGAGGAGCCGACCGACGCGGTCGACGATGCGGCCGCGCGGCTCGGGCTCGAGCAATGCGCGCTGCTGGACGAGCTGCCCGTTCGGGCGCTCCATCGAGCGGACGAGGCGCTCGTCGGGGGCCGTCTTCAGCTGCGCGACGCGCACCGTGGTGGCCGCGATGAAGGCGACGACGCCGACGACCAGCGGCGTCGACCAGCGCGCGATCGACCGCGCCCGCGTGGCGGAAGGCCCCGATTCGTTCGTCATCCGCCAAGCTCCCGCGCGGCGTCGCGCTGTTCGTCCTCGTTCGCCAGCCGCTCGAGCGGACCAAGCGCCTCGTCGGTCGCGCGCTCGGGCTTGGAGCGGAACGGAATCGGCTTGAAACCGCCTGTCGTTCCGTCGTCGCCGCGCCCGGACGGCGAGACATCCGCGAGCTTCGCGCGCAGGCGGTCGGGGCGCACCGCGGCCGCGACCTGCGCCTGCATGGCCGTGCGCGCGCGTTCGTGCCGGAGCATGCGGAAGTGGATGCGGCTGATCTCGGCCGCCGCGTCGATGCGCTGCTGCCTGTTCACCAGCAGCGCGCCGAACATCGCACCGAGGACGACGATGACCGTGGCAAGCTTCGCGAACATGCGGACTCCCTGTCGGGGCGCGGCGATCGAGGCCGCGGCCCGCCTCCGCGCCGAGCGCGGCGTGGCCCGTCACTGGGCAGAGGCGTAGCGGATCTCCATGCCCGGCTTCAGCGACGCGCCGTCGCCGAGGTTGTTGAGCTGCGCGATCTCGCGCCAGCGCGTGCCGTCGCCGTAGATGCGGCGCGCGATGCCGAAGAGGGTGTCGCCTTCCGCCACCTTGACGGTGCGGATGCGCGGCTGCTCGGGCGCCGGCGTCGGGGCCGTGCTCTCGCCTTCGGCCACGAGGGGAGTCGTGAGGTCGCCGGTCGTCGGCGCGGGCGCCGCGGTCGGATCGAGCTGCGCGAGCTCGGGCACCCGCAGCACCTGGCCGATCTTGAGGCGGCGCGGGTCGACGCCGTTGTACTCGGCGAGCTTCACGCCGAGCGCGCGCTTGCCGTAGTAGCGCTTGGCGATGTCGCCGGGGTGCTCACCCGCCGCGACGGTGTGCGTGCGCTCCGCGGGGGCCGAGGCTCCGTCCTGCACCGGCAGGCCGTCCGAGCCGGCCGCGTCGCGCACGATCGCGCGGCCGAACGGATCGGCCTGCATGTCGATCGGGGCGCCGTCGTCGATCGGAAGACCGCCCGCGCCCGCGCGGCCGGACTGCGAGGGATCGGGAATCTCGCCGAAGGGCTGGCGGTCGTCGGGCAGCAGCCCGCCGGGAAGCCGCGTCGGCGTCTCGACCGCGACCTGCGACAGCGCGGGGCTCGCCACATGCGCGTGGCGCGCGGACAAGTGGTCGGAGACCAGGATGCCCACGAAGAGGAGGAGTCCGAAACCGACGACGATGGCCAGCTTGTTTTCGCGCGTCATGACCGAGCTTCCTTGCTGCAGTCTCGCCAACGGCCCGCCGCGCCGCGCATCCGCTGCGCCACCTCTGCGTCGGGCCACTCTCGCACCGGGTTGTCTGCGGAACCGCTCGCACGGCGCCGCGCACGCTGCTCACTTCGCGCCAGCGTCGGGCGCGACCGTGATCGCGCGCAGCTTGGCGCTCCTCGCCCGCGGGTTGGCCGCGGACTCGGACGGGGATGATACCAACGCGCCAGCGGTGATCTCACGCGCATGGCCCGATCGGCACATCTCGGCGAACGCCTGCTTCACGAGTCGGTCCTCAAGGCTGTGGAAGCCGATGATCGCCACGCGCGAACCACGCGCCAACCAGCTCGGATCGCCCGCATGGGCCCGCTCCGCGGCGCGTCGGATCGAACCGAGGAGCGCCTCGAGCGCTCCGAGTTCGTCGTTCACCGCGATGCGGATGGCCATGAAGGCCTTCGTCGCCGGGTGCATCCGCGAGGTGCGGGCGCGGGAGCCGTAGGCGTCCCGAACCAGATCCGCAAGCTGCGCCGTGGTGTTGATCGGCGCGACCGCGCGCGCCTCCGTAATTTTGCGGGCGATCCTGCGCGCGAGCGGCTCGTCGCCGAAGCGGAAGAGGATGTCGGCGAGCTCGCGCTCGTCGGCGCCGTTCACGATGTCGCGCGCGCTGACGACCGCCGTCGGGTCGAGACGCATGTCGAGCGGCCCGTCGTGCATGAAGCTCAGCCCGCGGGCGGGGTCGTCGACCTGCGTCGAGGCGAAGCCGAGGTCGGCGAGGACGAGGTCGGCGACGACGCCGCGGGCCGCGAGTTCGCGGGGCGCGGACACGAAGCTGCCTTGGATCGCGATCGGCGCAAGGCCCGTCGCGCGGGCGACCCGCGCGGCGGCGAAATCGAGGTTGCCCTGGTCGAGGTCGAAGAGCGCGACCCTCCCCGTCGGACCGAGGTGCTCCGCGACCGCGGCCGCGTGGCCTCCGCGGCCCGCCGTGAGGTCGACGAAGGTCTCGCCCCCCCGCGGCCCGAGCGCCTCGAGGCACTCGGGCAGCATCACGGGAATGTGGCCGCTCGCGTCGAAGCGCGCGTCAAGGCGCGCGTCGAGGCGCGCATTCGAGTCATACTGACTGCAATCTTCGCCCTGATTGAGTTCCTCTGACTTAGCCACGGCCTGCCTTGTTCTCCGATGCGGCGGTTGAACCGGCATCGGCAGGCTGCACTTGCGCAGCCCAGCGGTTGCGGAGCGCGGTCTTGAGGCTCACGGCCGCGATCACGCCGAACAGCACGATCGAGGTGGCATAGACGATCCGCAGACGCACGATCTGCTCGATCGCGAGGAACCCGAGCAGGATGCCGAGCCCGCCGAAGAGCGCCGTCAGGAGGTAGAGGGCGCCGACCGCGCGCTTGACGCCGCCGAGCGCGCGCTTGGCGAGGTGGTGGATGTGGTTCGCGTCGGCCTGCGACATCGAGACGCCCGCGAGCTTGCGCCTGAGGATCGCGAGCGCCGTGTCCATGATCGGCAGCGCAAAGATGATCAGCCCCGCGAACACGAGGTGCGTCTGCCCCTTCTCGCCGAGGAGGAGGATGACCACCACGAGGAGATAGCCGATCAGAAGGCTCCCGCAGTCGCCGAGGAAGATGACGGCGGGGTTGAAGTTCCACGGGAGGAACCCGAGCACTGCGCCGAGGAGCGCCAGGCAGAGGACGATGCGCACGCCTGCCATCGACTCGTACGGGTCGGCGATCACGGTGCCGGCCGCCATCATCAGCGAGAGGACGAGGAGCGCGGTCGCCATGATGCCCGCCGTGCCCGAGCAGAGGCCGTCGAGGCCGTCGATCAGGTTCATGGCGTTGCAGCCGCCGACGACGAACAGCCCGATGATCAGCGTTCCCACGGCTTCGTAGACATAGGACGCGAAGATCTCGACCGGGCCGATGGTGAGGAGCACCTCGGCGGGCGGCCCGAGGAGCGGCAGGAGCGCGCCCTCGGCCACGCGGATCCCCGTGTCCTCGAGCGCGAGGGCGGCGGCCGCGACGAGCTGGCCCATGATCTTGAGCCGCGGGTCCCAGCCCCACACATCGTCGGCGAGGCCCGTGAAGGTGATGGCGAGGAGGCCGATGATGATCGAGAACGGCACGGGCCCGAGCGCGCCGCCCGCGCCGTCGACGAGCACCACGCTGTAGACGATCGCGGCCATCACGCCCATGAAGACCGCGAGCCCGCCGAGATAGGCGATCGGGTAGCGGTGCTCCTTCCGCGACGCGTCGGGGCGGTCGATGATCTCCATCGCGATCGCGAGCCTGCGCACGAACGGCGTCGCCACGAGCGTGACGAGGAAGCTCACGAGGAAGACGCCGGCATAGCCGTTGAGCAGCTCGGTCATCCCGAAGCTGCTCGGGCCGACGAGCGGCGCGGGCGCGATCGGCTCGATCACGGCACCGAGCCCCTCCGCTCCTTGCGCGATGGCGTCCGCCTGGTTCATCCGGGCGCCCCGTGCGCGGCATCGAGCGCGCGTCGCCCCCTGATTTCCTCGGCCAGGTCGCGAATCGTCTGCGCGAGCGGGATCGCGGGCGCGAAGCCGACGGCCTCGCGGATGCGCGAGAGGTCGGGCTGCCGCACCAGCAGGTCGTCGAAGCCCGCGGAGAAGGCCTCCGCATAGGGCACCATGCGCACGCCTCCCGTGCCGCCGAGCGTCGCGTTGACGAGATCCGCGAGCTCGCGGATCGAGATCGGCTCCTCGCGTCCGACGTTGAAGACGCGCCCATGGCAGGCCTCGGTCTCGACGAGCCTCGGGAGGACCTTCACCACGTCGCGCACATCGCAGAAGCAGCGCGACTGCCGCCCGTCTCCGTGGACCTCGAGCGCGCGTCCGTCGAGCGCCGCCGCGACGAAGCGCGGCAGCACCATGCCGTACTCGCCGATCTGCCGCGGACCGACCGTGTTGAAGAAGCGCACGATCACCGCGGGCAGACCGAACTCGCGGCTGTAGGCGAGCGCGAGGTACTCGTCGATCGCCTTCGAGCACGCGTAGCACCAGCGGCTGAACCCCGTCGAGCCGTAGACGACGTCGTCGTCCTCGCGCATCGGCACGCGCACGCCCTTGCCGTAGACCTCGCTCGTCGACGCGATCAGGACGGGCAGCGCGCGCTCCGCGCAGAAGCGCAGCACCACGCTCGTCTCGTGCACGTTCGTCTCGATGGTGTGGATCGGCCGCTCGACGACCATGCGCACGCCCACCGCGGCCGCGAGGTGGTAGACGCAGTCGTAGTCGAGCGGCGACAGCGCGGGCAGCACCGTGGAGACGGACCCCTCGATCACGCGGTAGCGCTCCGCGCGGCCGTCGCCGTCGCGGACAATCCCGACGTTGGCGCGGCGGCCCGTGGAGAAGTCGTCGACGATGGTGACGGTGTCGCCACGGTCGAGGAGAAGCTCGGAGAGATGCGAGCCGATGAAGCCTCCGCCTCCCGTGATCAGGACGCGGCGTGGGCGGTGCGCTGTCGACATGCGTGTCTGTCCGTTCGTGCTCTTCGTCTGCTCCGGCCGCGCTGCGCGGCCCTCATGCTCGCCTCACCGCGCTCAGCTCTTCGCCGAGTAGGTCGCCATGGCCTCGTAGTTCTTGCGGAGATAGCCGCCCGCTGTGCCCTGCGGCCGGTTGAGGACGACGCCCATGCACTTGCCGCGCACGTCGCTCAGCTGGCCGATGAGGCGTCCGACGAGCCCGCGCTGCTCCTGCATGGCGCGGACGACGAGCACGGTCGCGTCGATCTTGTTGGCGACGGCGAGCGCGTCGCCCGCCACGACCGCGGGGGGCAGGTCGAGCAGGATCAGGTCGTATCGCTCGAGCGCATCCGCGAGGACCTTGTCGAAGCGCGGGCCCGAGAGGAGCTCGAACACGCGGTCCGCGGGGGTTCCCGCCGCGAGGAGATCGACGTCTCCGCCGGTGCAGCGCACGGCGTCGGCGAGGGTCGCCTTGTCGTGGAGGACATCGCCGAGGCCCTTCGCGTCGGGCTCGACGCCCATCGCGGCCGCCAGGCCGCTGCGGCGGAAGTTGGCGTCGATCACGAGCACCTTGCGGCCACCCGCCGCGAGCGAGTCGGCCGTGTTGCTGACGACCGAGGTCGTGCCCGCGCCCGGCAGGCCGCTGAGGAACCCGATCGTGCGCACGCCCTGCTGGCTGCAGAGCTTCGCGATCTGCCCGGCGATCTGCCGCGACGACTCGGCGACGACCGAGCGCGGCGCGTGGAACACGGCGCGCTCGACCTTCGACGGCGCGACGGGGTCGTCGGAGAGCTCGGGAACCGTGCCGAGGATGCGCACGCCCTGCATCACCGCGAGGTCCGCCGCCGTGCGGACGCGCGTGTCGAGAAGCTCGCGCAGGAAGACGACGCCGAGGAAGAGCGCGAGCCCGAGCACGCCGCCGAGGGGCAGCATGACCTTGTACTGCGGGAAGCTCAGCTCGCGCGGCGTCTGCGCGCGCTGGGCGATCGTCACCGCGCGCGCGTCCTCGCGCGCCTTGATCTGGGCGAGGTCGGCGAGGATGCGCAGCTGGGCGGCGCGCGCCTCGAGGAGGCGCTCGCGCCGCTCCTTCAGCTCCTCGACCTTCGCGAGGGCAGCCGTCTGGTCCTTGAGGCCGGTCGTGTGCATCGCCATGTCGGCCATGAACTTCTCGCGCACCGCGAGCTGGCTCTCGACGATGTCGGAGAACTCCTTGAAGTCGGCGTTGAGGTTGCGGCGGATGATCTCCTGCAGCTTGAGGTCGCGCTCGTTCTGCGCGGCCTTGAGGCGCGCCTCGATCGAGCGGATCGCGGAGTGGCCCTCGCGGAACTTGCGCCGGTAGGTGTCGAGCTCGACGAGGAGCTCCTGCACGCGCAGGTTCGCGCGCAGGACCTGCTCGTCCTCCTCCGCGCGCCGCACGTCGTCGGGCGTGGGCTCGATCTCGCCGCGGATCTTGCGCTCGGTCTGCAGCTTGCGGCTCTCCGCGAAGGTGAGCTGCGACTGCGTCTGCGTGAGCTGCATGCCCGTGTCCTCGACGCGGATCAGCTTCTCGTTGCGGTCCTCGCGCGTGCCCGTGAGGTTGTTGTCCTCGACGAACTTGCGCAGCTCGTTGCCGAGGGCCGTGATGTCCTGGTCGAGGCGGTTGAGCTGCGCCTCGAAGGTGCCGCGGTTCTGCTCGAAGCGTCTGTTGTCCTCGGCGCGCCGCACCTCGATGTAGGTGTCGGCGATGGCGTTCAGGACCACGGGCACATCCGCCGAGGCGTGGGTCGACCAG
>CAYMSD010000002.1:16686-60280 GCA_964393015.1 uncultured Klebsiella sp. | reverse complement strand
GCCGCCGCGATGCCCCAGACATGCTGCCGCAGAATGCGGATCGGATCGATCTGCACGGCTGCCGGCGCGCTCGGACGCGGCCGCTGTGCTGGCGGGCGGGCGTCGATCGTTGGTCGTGTCTGTGCGGTCGTCATGGGAGGGCTCGAAGACCTTTATCGGGGCTTTGTCTCAAACACTTGAACAGCGGCGCGGTGCGCCCGAGGTCGCTCAGCGGAGCTTCGGCTCGAGCTCCGCGAGGCCCCGACGGGTCTGTTCGTCGGGATTCATCGATCCCGCGCGCTGTGCGGCCACCTGCGCCTCGGCGCGCTGGCCGAGACCGAGCAGCGCCTGCGCGCGGTGGTACTGGAGCGTGGCGGAGTCCGCGATGCGCGCCGCGCGGTCGAGGTACTCGAGCGCCTCGCGGTGCTCGCCCTCGGCGATCAGGAGCGTGCCGAGCGTGTCGAGGTACTCGGGCCGCGTCGGCTGCATCTGGACCGCACGGCGGGCGGATGGAAGGCCGCGCTTGGCGTCCTTCAGGCACTCGCCGCAGAGGTAGGCGTAGTTGTTGAGGATCGGGTGGTAGTCGGGCGCGAAGCCGAGCGCCTTCTCGTAGGCGGCGACCGCGCCGGCGCAGTCGCCCGAGAGGTAGCTCGCCGTGCCGATCCTGTCGTAGAGCATCGCACCGAGATCGCGGTCGGAGGCGTAGTCGCCCGACTCGATCGGCCGCAGGTAGCCGAGCGCCTTCTGCGGGCCGCCCGTGCCGCTTGCGAGCGCGAGACCCGAGAGGAAGAGCCGCGCCCGCGGCGTGAGGTCCGCGCCGATGATCCGCTTGAGGAACTCGTCCGCGGCGGCGAGGTCCGTGGGCGTGAAGAGCAGCTCGATCGCGCCGTACCACTCCGCGAGCGCCTGGGGGTTGCTCGATGCGGAGGCCTCCGTGTAGGCCTCGGCGAGGGTCTTCGTGCCATCGCCACGCTCGCCCGCTGCGAAGAGCGCCACGCCCGTGAGCGCGCGCGCGGCCGTGCTGGTTCGGATGAAGTCGCCCCGACGCCGCGCCGTGTCGGTGACGCCGCGGAAGTCGCGCGCTCGGATGCGCGACTCCATCTCCCGCAGCACGCTCACCGGCTCGGGCCGGAGGACATCGGCACGGCTGAACGCCGCGGCGGCCTCGCCGTGGCGGTTGAGGCGCGTGAGCACGTCGCCGAGGGCGAAGTGCCACGACGCCTCCCCGGGTGCATAGCCGATCGCCTCGCGGAGGTACGCCTCCGCGCGGGCGGTGTTGCCCGTGAGGAGCGACAGCTCGACGGCGCGGCGCCTGCCCTCGACCGACGCAGGGACGAGACGCAGGTAGCGGTCGAGTTCGCCGAGGGCGCCCGCGACGTCCTGGTTCGAGAGGAGCACCTCGGCGCGCACGGCGCTCGCGGGGAAGAACGACGCAGCGAGCGCGACCGCGCGGTCGGCGGCCGCTCGAGCCTCCTCGAAGCGCGTGCGCTCGCCCGTCAGCTCGAAGAGCCGGCGCTTCGCGGTCGCGTCCTGCATGAAGGTCTGCGCGGCGGCGGGTGCGAGGGCCTTGGCGCGCGCGAAGGGCTGGAGCGCCGCCTCGTAGGCCTTCTGCGCGGCGGCCACGTCTCCCGCGCTGCGGGCGCGGTCGCCCTCCGCGATGAAGAGCGTGCCGTCGAGCATCTCCTCGGTGAAGGTGCGCGACGCGTTCGGATCGAGCGCCGATGCGAGCATCGTGCGCGCCTCGTCGATTCGTCCGACGCGGAGCAGGCACTCGCACAGCCGCAGCTTCTGGAACGGATCGGGAACCACGCGCACGGCGTCCTCGAGATACGGGAGCGCATCCGCGTAGCGGTCCTGCGAGATCAGGAGCGCCGCGATCTCGAGCGTCGCGTCGCGCGTCTCGGCGTTCTCGAGGGACATCGCCTTGCGGAAGGTCTCCGCGGCGGCCTCGGCGCGGCCCATCTGGACCTGCAGGTTTCCGAGCACGACGAAGCCTCTCCAGCCGGCGGAGTCGCCCGCGGCGGCCACGGCGTCGGCGACCGCCTTCTCGGCCTCCGACTCGCGGCCGAGCGAGCGGAGAAGCGTGGCGTAGTTCTCCGCGACGACGAGGCTCGCGGGTGCGCGGCGCTGCGCCGCGACGAGAATCTCCTCGGCGCGCTTGCGCCACTGCGCGCGCACCCGGTCGAGCGCTGCGTTGCGCTGCGGCTCGGTGAGCGCGGACCACGCCGACTCGCTGTAGGCGGGATCGCCGCGTTCGGTGAGCACATCGGTCCGCTCGGGCGCCGTGGTCGAGAGGGTGTTCGCGAGGCCGATCGCGTTGCGCTCGTCCGCGGGGGTCGCGCGGTACTGGTTCTCGCGCAGGCGCAGGGCGAGGCGCCTGTCGCCGATCTGGCTCTCGAGCGACAGCCAGACATCGGCGATCTCCTCGTCGAATCCGGCGAGCTGTAGCGCCGATCGGAGCACCTCGAGCGCACGCTGCAGGCTGCCCGCGCGCACGGTCGCGCCGACGAGCAGCCGCACCGAGGCCATGTCGGACGGGCGGCGGCGGTACGACTCCTCGTACTGCGCGATGGCGCCGTCGAGGTTTCCCTGCTGCTCGAGCATCGTGCCGAGCGCGCGGAAGACGGTCGAGCTGTCGATGCCCGAGGCGATGGCGCGCTCGAGGAGCTCCGTCGCATCGCGGCGCTTGCCCTGCTCGAAGAGAAGCTGCGACTCGAGGAGCGGCGCCTGCGTCGGGTCGCGCCCGCTCTGCTTCGCGAGCGCAACCGACGCCGCCGCTGCCGTGAAGTCGCGCTTCGCAAGCGCATCGCGGAAGTCGGCCTCGACGAGGATCGGATTGGCGCGATCGATGGCCTCGGCCTTGGCGCGCCACTCCGTCACGCCCGCCTCGAGCCGTCGGGCGGTCTCCGAGGTCTCCGCCGCCGACGGCATGCCCGTGCGCGCCTCGCGCGAGGCCTGCTCCGCCATCATGGCGGCCGCCTGGCGCATGCGCACGTAGGTCAGCACCGTGCGGGTCGCTTCGTCGATGTCGCCGACATCCATCATGGCGACCACGCGCGCGACGGGGTCGTCGCTCGCGAGGACGGCGTTGAGACGCACGAGCAGCGCATCTCCGGGGAATCGCTCAAGACCCGCCTTCACGAGCTCCGTGGCGCGCGCGGTCTCGCGCGCCTGCATCTCGACGACGACCGCGATGCGGTCGACGCGCGGATCGCGCTCTCCGAGGGTCTTCTTCATGCCTTCGACGATGCGGCGTGCGCCGTCGAAGTCCTGCGCGTCGAGCCGCTCCTGAACCTGGCCGAAGAGATCGGCCACGGCGCCGCCCATGCCTTCGCCTCCGGCCGAACCGGGATCGTTGGCGAGGATGCGCTCGATCTGCTGCTCGGCCACGGGGATGTCCGGATCCTCGGGCGTCAGGCTGCGCAGCACGCGCAGCGTGGCGAGCGCCTCCTGCGGGCGACCCGAGCGCACCTCGAGGTCCGCGCGGAGCTTGAGGAGCGGCGCGTTGTCCGGGGCAAGCCGCAGTCCGCCGGTCACGAGCTCGAGCGCGCGGCCCATCTCGCCGAGCTGCTGCGCGGCGATGGCCGAGAGGACATACAGCTCGAGGTCGATGGCGCTGCCCTTCCTGAAGATCTCGTTGAGCTTGATCTGCGCGTTCGCGTACTCCCGCCTCGCGAGCGCGAGCTTGGCGTCCGCGCGGAGGAGCGGCGAGTCGTCGATGGCGCCCGTGAGAAGCCCGGCAAGCGCATCGCGGGCCGCGGCCACCTTCGCCAGCGCCTCGTCGCGCGCGGGACCGTCGGTCCCGGGGAGCCCGTCGTGCAGGATGTCGAAGCGGATCTGCGCCGCGCTGATCCTGTTGCCCTCGAAGCTGGCCGCGACGATGCCCGTGGTCGGGCGTTCCATCGCGAGCACGGCCTCGATGTCCGCGAGCGCCTGCACGCGGTCGAGCGGACGCAGGAGCACGGCGCGGGCGCGGCGGTGCATCAGCGCGTTCGGGTTGCGCTCGATGTGCTGCCCGAGAAGCTCCGCGGCGCTCTCGACGCCCGGCCTGCCCGCGCGCGAGAGCACGCCCGCGAGCGAGAGGACCGTGAATCCGTCGTCGAGGTGCGTCTGCGCGGCCTCCATGAGTTCATCGGTGCGCGCGAGCAGCGCGGGGTTCTGTGGATCAGCGTCCGCGTCGACGATGGCGCGCTCGAAGCGCGCGATCGCGGTCTGGAGTCCCTTGGGCGACTTCTCGCCCGCGACCGCAAGCGCCGCATCGGCCTTCGCGACGGCGGCCGCGACCTGCGCCTCGCCGGCGCCGGCGCGCGCGCGCGCGAGCTCGAACACGGCCATGCGTGCGATCGCGCCGTAGGCGAGGTCGCGCTCCGCCTCGCTGAGGTCGGGCGACTCCGCGGCGATCTTCAGTTCGGCGACGAGCTTCTCGCGCTCCGACTCGTCGAGCGAGCCCGCGCGGCGTGCACCCGCGTAGCCCGCATACACGGCCGCGACGGCGCGGCCCGCGCCGCCCGCGGGCATCGCCTGCGCCATCTCGTTGGCGACGTCGGCGAGCGTCTTCCAGTTCGACGGCGCGCCCACGACCTCGGCCTGCTCGTCGAGCGTGCGGAGGTAGTCGCGCCAGCGGTCCACGTTCACGCGCTCCACGCGCGCGAGGCTCGCGAGCGACTGGAGGTACTGGCCGTAGCGCTCGCGCGCGTCGTTCTCGGTCTCCGACTTCACGAGCAGGGTCGCGTCGCGGAACTTCTCGAGGTAGGCGGGGTTGTTGCTCTTCTTGGCGACGGCGCGTCCGTACGACTCCGCAGCGCGGCGGGCATCGCCCGCGGCGAGGAGCTGGTCGCCCGCGCGGATGTGCCGCTCCGCGTCGGTGCGGAAGCGGACGAACAGGATGCCCGCGCCGCCGACCACCAGCGCGATGAGGAGCGATCCGACGACGAAGACGAGCTTCTTGTTGAGTTTCTGTGCCATGGGTTCGGTCCTGTCCTCTGTCGAGCCTCGATCGTTCCCCGCCGGCCCTCGGTCGGGCCTCGGACTGCGGCGGCGGTGCGTCTCAATCGGCCGCCCGCGCCGCCCGCGTCACTTCCGCTCCCGCGATTCGCCCGCTTGCTCCCGGTCCCCGCGCGACATCTCCTCGTAGGTGGGCCAGTCGGGGAGCGACCGCATCACATGCGGGATGAGCTCGTCGAGGATCTCCGCGGCGTCGGCCTTGAACGGGCCGAGCAGCGATCCGTCGGGCGTGGCCACCTTGCCGCGCTTCGTCAGCTGGATCTTGCAGTAGTAGGCGTACTTGTCGCGCAGGTTGAACGCGGCCTGGCGCACGCCGTAGCTCGAGGACACGGCGCGGCCGTTCGCGATGAAGAAGTACCCGCCCACCTGCCTCTCCTCGGGCTTCTTCGGATCCTGGAACTCGATCGTGGTCGCCGCGATGTCGCCGAGCGGCATGGTCACCCACTCGATGTCCGCCGTGATCGGGTCGCGCACCTCCGCGACGAAGTACGGCGCCTCGACCGCGACGGGCCCCTCGTACGGCCTCCACTCCGAGCGGTCGATGCCGATCTCGACGCCCTGCGAGTTGCGCGTGAGCTCGAGTCCGCTCACCGCCCAGCAGCGCTCGGGAATGTGCGGCACGGCGTCGATCGTGCCCGTGTAGTAGGCGATGTGCACATGGACATAGCCCTTCGCGGGGTCGCCCTCGATCGCGTAGGCGCGGTCGAGGTAGCTGCGCGTGCCGAGCTCCTCGATCAGGGTGTCCGCGAACACGCTGTCCTGGCCGATGCGCTCCCAGCGCCCGAGCTTGGTCGGGATCGTGTCGAGCGGGCGACGCAGCTCGACGCGCTCCTTCATCAGGTGGATGTTCAGCTCCGCGACGAGCATGCGGAAGCCGACGGCGCCGAGGACGAGCACGGCGATCGCGGCGATGTAGCCTTGGATGGCGGAACGCTCAACCTGCATGCGGAGCTCCCTTCTTGCCGTCCGCGGGCGTGTCCACGAAGAGGTTGCGCAGGAACCACATGATGCCGAGGTAGAGCATCAGCGCCGGCACGAGCCACACGAGCCCCACGAAGCTGTGGAAGTCGCCGGAGGCGAAGTTCGCGTCCCAGAGCGAGAGGATGCCGAGCGTGAAGACGCGCAGCACGTTGACGCCGATCGCGACGGGCACGCCCGAGAGGACGAGCGCGACGCGCTGCCATGTGACGCTCAGGCCCGTGTAGGCGATCGCGACGCCGAGCGCGAGGAACGCCACCAGCATGCGCATGCCCGAGCACGCCTCCGCGACATTGAGCTGGTTCGGCTCGCCGTTCACGAACACGGTGATGACATTTCCGCCGCGCTCGACATCCACGCCGAACAGCTTGAGGAGCCCGAACGCACCGAGCGCCGACCAGTCCTGCATGCTCTGCGTCACGACCTGGAGCAGGCGGTCGCTCACCGTCTGGCCGAAGGCGACCCAGTAGGCGAGCGGGAAGAGCATGATGCGCGTCGCGCGCCAGCCGAGGAGCTGCAGCGACAGTCCAAACAGCGTGATGCCGATCGAGAGGCCGCGCGCGTTGTGGTGGAGCACGAACCACGACGGGCCGAAGGTCGACGCGACATAGAACGCGACGCCGAGAACGACGACGGGGAGGCCCAGCCAGTTCGCCGTGAACGGCTTCGCGAGCAGCTCGTCCTTGCGCAGGTAGACGAAGTATCCCGAGATGAACGGCACGATCAGCGTGTGGCCCCAGTCCGCGGGCGCCTCGAGCGCCATGCGGAACTGACCCTCGACGAACACCCAGAACACGGCGACGAGCGCCGCGAGCAGGCCGAGGCCGAGGAGCACGAGCTGCGCGGTCGAAAGCCGCACGGTGCGCGGCCCCGTCGGTCGTGCCATGGCGATGGATGGTGCTCCGCCGGAGGAAGTCATGCTCGAGTCCCTGCCCCGATCCCGTGTGTGGCCGCTGCGGAAGTCGGAGAGCCTAGCGCTACGAGGCAGCGGGCCGAGAGGTTCGCCCGCGCGCACAGACGACCTTCACGCCGCGGCGCGAGGTCCGCGAACAGCGGAGACGGTGCATCAGAGGCGGCAGGAACCCGCCTCTCGCTGTGAAAACGGCGTTCCATCACGGACGCCCCTTCGGAGGGCGTCCGAGGGCTGCATCGAGCCGATCGGTCGTGGTCGCGCCAGGCGTCATCGGTTATCGATCGAAGATCGTGAACTCGGGCGGCGGACCGAAGACATCGTTGCCGAAGTTGCGGTCGAGGAGGAAGCCGAAGCCGTAGGTCATGCGGAAGCCGTTGCGGATGATCGCCAGCGGCGTCGCGATGAGGTTCGTCCCGATGATCACATGGTCGTCGGGGCGCATGTAGATGTCGGGCTCGGAACGGTTGCGGATCGCGGCGAGGTCGACGCGGATGGTGGCCTCGCGGTCCTTGCCGACCACGCGCACGAGGTCCACGCGGTTCGGGATCGCCGTGGGCGAGAGTCCGCCTGCCGCGGAGACAAAGCGGCTCAGCGTGAGGCGCCCGTTCGAGTTCTGCAGTTCGTAGACGCCGATCCTGTTGATCTCGCCGTCGATGTAGATGAAGCCCGTCTCGGGCGGCTCCACATAGATGCGGTCGTTCGGACGGATCACGACATCGAGGTTCGGATCGCCCTTGATGAGCGCCTGGTAGTCGATCTCGATGATGCGCGTGGCGTACATCGCGGCCGCGGCGGCCGCCGCCGCGCGCGACTGCTCCGAGCCCGCGGCGGAGCCTGCGCCAGCACCGCGCACCCAGCGTCCGCTCGCCGTGTCGAAGGTCCACTGCACGGTGGGCGAGGCGTCCTGCGCCGCGCGCGGCGCAGGGGTCGCGGGCTCTGCGTCGCCGACGCGCGGAACGGAGACTTCGTCGATGTCGACCGCGGGAGTGTCGTCCTGTGCAAGCGTCGGGCGCGCGCGGCCGACGGCCCCCGGCGCGGCCGGCGGCAGCTCCGCGGCGGGAGGCGCCTGCGTCGCGCCGCCGGAGTCGGCGCCTCCGAGGCCCTCGATCAGCGCGTCGAGGTCGACCTTCGGCGCCGGTGCGCCCGTGCCCGACCCCGTGTCGTCGATGAATGCGTTCGCATCCTCGGTCGCGGGCGGATAGACGGGATTCAGCGTGTCGTCGAGTGGAGCGGAGCGGACCACCGTGATGCGCTGCGTGGTCGCGAAGGTGCCGCCTGCAAGCGCGAGCGCCTCCGTCAGCCGGAGGTCCGGCTTCGCGAGGCCGAACACGCCGACGGTCTGCACGGCGCCCGAGATCGAGAACTGGAAGCTCTGCGCGCGGGTCAGCGCCACGCTCACGACCGGCGACTGGAGGATGCGGCTGACGCGGATCTCGACCTCGCGCTGGAACTCCTCGAGGGTGAGCCCCGCCGCGGGCACATCGCCGATCTCCTTGATGCGCACATTGCCCGTCTGGTCGATCACGCGGATGTCGATGTCGCTCTCGCCCGGCTGGACGAGCTCGAAGATGTCGAGCCGCAGCTCGTCGCCCGGCGCGAGTCGATACTTCAGCTCGCCGGGCACGAGGTCCTCCGGCTGCGGTGGCGTGAGCTGCGCGCCCTTGAAGGTCGAGCGCTCGATCACATCGAGCCGCGACAGGATCGGCATCGTCGTCGGGGTGGTCTCGAAGTAGCCCGTGCGGCTCGGGTCCATCCATGAATCGACCTCGCACCCGAGCAGCAGCGTGGAGATCGCCAGGCCCGCGGCGAGGCGGCCCGCGCACGAGCCGACCGCTCCAAGCCTGGCGATGAAGCGGACGCGCGGCAGCTCCGCCGCCGGTCCGCACACATGTCCGCTCACAGGGAAATCACGCGATGACGGGATCGGATTCACGATCTTTGGCTCCGGTCGTAGCCGACAGTCACGCCACCCCGGAATGGAGCAGCGGCTACAGGCCCGATCCTTATCGGCGCGGGGGTCGTTTGGGTTTGAGGAAAGAGCCCTGCCGCGGAGGATTCATGCGGCACGAATGCGCCACACACCCGCGCTCACGAGGGCATCGCGCGCAAGAGGACCGCCATGCGCGCGGCCACCCCGCAGGAAACCTGCGCGAGAATGACGCTCGACCTCGGGTCGTCCGCGACCTCGTCGTCGATCTCGAGACCTCGGTTGACGGGGCCCGGGTGAAGGATGAGCGCCTCTGGCCGGAGGCGCGCCCGTCGCGTGACCGTCAAGCCATATGCAGACCGATAATCAGGGGCAATCCCGCTTGCCGCCGCCCGCTCCATTTGGATGCGAAGCATCATGATGGCATCAAGATCGCCAATGATCGAGTCAAGATCGTGCGTGATCGATATCGATCCCGCCCCCGCCGCGATCTGGTCGAAGCCCACGGGGACGAGCGACGGCGGACCGACGATGTGGACATGCGCCCCGAGAGCGACGAGCGCGTGGGTGGCCGAGCGCGCCACGCGGCTGTTCGCGATGTCGCCGACGACGGCGATGTGCCTGCCGTCGAGCTTTCCGAGCCGCAGCCGCAGGGCGAGGACATCGAGGAGCGCCTGCGTCGGATGCTCGTGGCGCCCGTCGCCCGCGTTGATCACGGGGCAGCCGACATGGCGCGCGACGAGCGCCGCGCCGCCCGAGATCGAGGTGCGCACCACGATGGCGTCGACGCCCATCGCGTCGATGTTGCGCGCCGTGTCGACGAGGGTCTCGCCCTTCGAGGCGCTCGATCCGCTCGCGCCGAGGTTGACCACGGCGGCGCCGAGTCGATCGGCCGCGATCTCGAAGCTCACGCGCGTCCGCGTCGAGTCCTCGAAGAAGATGTTGGCGACGACGCGCCCCTCGAGGGTCCGCTCGCCGCGCGCGTCGCCGACCGCGACGGGAAGGAGCTCCTCCGCGCGCGCGAGGAGCGCGCGCAGCTCGCCGATCGGGAGGCCCTCGATCGCAAGAAAGTCGCGCGCGGCGCGGTCCTGAGGACGAAGCGATGTCCGTTGCACGAGTCGCACGGCGCGCAGGATAGCGCGGCGGCGGAGCGACGCGCGCCTACTCGGCCGCGCTCGCGAGGCCCGGATCGGCCACGACATGGATCGGGGTGGTCGTCGTGGCGACGGCGCCCGTCAGCTCGTCGCGGATCTCGACCTTGAGGCGATAGCTGCCCACGGTCAGGAACTCGCTCAGCGAGACGATCTCGCAGAGGAAGAACTCGTCGCGCCGCACGGGGCTCGTGTCGACCACGGCCGTCCACTCGGGGCTGCGCTGCCAGACCTCGATGCCGTCGCGCTCGGACTCGAGCGTGACCCGCGTGGCGAGGCGCGTCGTGAAGCTGCCGCCCACGAGATCGCTGCGGAATCCGTCGAGCTCGGCGTAGACGATGAACCGCGCGTTCGACCGCGCGAGGAAGCGGTGCGTGCCGACGGTCGAGTAGCGGCCGAAGCCCTCGACCTTCGTGCAGAGGGCGACCTTGGGGATCTCGAGCATGGGGCCGCCGGTCAGGGCGAGCACGAGCGACTCGCTCGTCGAGCGGTCGAACTCGCGGCGGCCGTCGCGGAGCGCGATTCCGAGCGCCACGAAGCCGGCGTGGGCGCTGACCACGCGTTCGCGCTCGGCGGGGAGAAGATCCGCGCCGAAGTCCTCGGGCAACGCGAGGTCGGGGTCGCCGACCGCGAGCGCCGCATAGGCAAACCAGTCGCGCAGCGGCTCCGCGCTCTCGCCCCCGCGGCGCGCGAGGCTGTCCGCGAGCAGCTTGGCCAGTTCGCCCGGCTCCGTCGGAACGGTCACCGGCGGCGGCGGAAGCTCGAGCGCGCCGTTCACCTGCGTCGTCAGGGGAGACGCGGGCACGGCGGGGGGCGTGGTGGTTGCGGGAGTCGTGGCGGAGGCATCCGTGACGGGGGAGGGAATCCGCGCGGGAGTCGTCGGCGGGGCGGGCGGCTGCGGCACGGCCGGAGTCGTGCTCGCGCGGGGCGGCTGGGGCTCCGTAGCCACGGGAAGTGGCGTCGGAGGCGTGGCCGCTGGCTGCGCGGTGGGTGGCTGCGCCGGCTGCTGCGCGGGGTTCGCGGGCGCCGAGTCCTGCGTCGCGGGCTGCTTCTGGCTCGGCGTCACGCTTGGCGCCCTGATCAGCGCCTTCGGACCCCTGTCGCCGGGGGCGCGCTGCGGGTCGGGCTCCCACGCGCTCGCAAGCACGGGGTTCGGCGGGGTCGAGGCGATGGAGGCGGCCCAGCCATCGGCGAGGGACGCGTCGGCGCGCGGCGCGTCGGGCTCAGAGAACTCGATCGGGCGCGGAGACATCCGCGGGCCCGCGCCACGCTGGTTGCGCTGCATGTCCGCGAGAGCGGCCATGTCGGACGCATAGGTCGAGGCGAGGGCGTCGATGAGGCTCGACTCGTCTTCCTGAGGAATCGCAGCGTCGACGCGCTCCCTCGGGGCCGTGCCGCGAATGGCTGCAGGCCGCGCGCTGCTCGACTCGGGCGCGATGGCATACGGGTCGTCCACCGCCGCGTCGTCCGAGCCGCTTCCCGAACCCATCGCGCAGCCGAGGGACACCGTCAGGCTGCACGCGAGCGCCCATCCCACGGCCGTCAGCGGACGCACGCCGCCGAGGGCGGCTCCACCCGACGACGGAATCTCGTAGATCGGTCCGAACGCCGCGGCCGCGCGCGACAGCGTGATCGGTCGGAACGACCCGCCGTCCGCACCGTGGGCCTCGTTCGTCGGGCTCTTCGTCGACGCAGCGTGATTCATGTCCTGCACGGGATGCTCCTCGTTCAAACGGGGCTGGTGCGTCCTGCACACTCCCGACGCGCGGCGCCTCTCCGAGGCGACGGGTCTCCTGACTCTGGCTTGTCTTGACTCTCGGCGCAGGGAGGGCCCGCACCGATCCTGAGAAGCGCCCGTAGGCCCGCGGCCTTTCCGAGCGCTCCCCCAATCGGCTGTATCGGACGGTCGGCGCCAAGTCCCGCACTTTCCGAGGGCGGGGCGCGCGCGGCGGCGGCCTCAGCGCGCGCACTCGGCAGCGACCCGCGCCACGAACCCCTCGAGCGTGCGCGGAAGGTCGCCCGCTTGCCCGCTCTTCGACCTGCGGTCGAGGTCGACGGCGTCGTCGAAGAGCCTCGCGGCGCGCGCGGGCCCGAGGCGGCGCGCGGCGCGGAGGGTCGGCGCCTGCGACGGGCCCCACAGCTTCACCTGCCGCGCGACCGACGGGTCGTCGGCGCCCTCTGCCAGCATGCGGGCGGCGTCGTGCATCTTGCGGGCGAGGTCGACGAGCGACCAGAGGATCAGCTGCTCGGGCGCCTGCGAGATCTCGACGAGCCCGCGCACCATGCGGATCGCCTCGACCGGCTTCCCCGAGAGGACGGCCGACTGCACCTCCCACGCGGCCTCCTCGCGGCTCTGCCCCGTCAGCTTGACCACGAGCTCGGGCGTCACGCGGCGCGCGCCTTCCGGCTCCGTCGCGAGATAGGCCCCGAACTTGGCGAGCTCGGAGTCGAGCCTCGCGAGGTCGCTGCCCACGCGCTCGATCAGCGCGGCCACGGTGCGGTCGTCGATGGCGATCCCGTGCGCCTTCTCTGCGCGCTTGGCGCACCAGAGCGCTGCGGTCGACTCGTCCGGCGGCTCGCACTTGAGGACGGTGCCGACGGCCGCGACGAGCTTGTCGAGGTTGCCGGGGCGCCAGCTCTCCGAGCGGAGGACGAGCGTCGCCTCCTGCATCGGGCTCTCGGCGTATCGCTCGAGCGCCGCGCGCACGCCTTCGCCCGAGACGAACTGCTCCGCCTTGTCGACCACCACCAGCTTGTGGGTGGCGAGGAGCCCGAAGGTGCGCAGTTCGTCGAGCACATCGACGAGCCGCGCGGTCGTGCCGTCGAAGTCGAAGCGCGAGAGATCGCCGTGGGCCGCCTTGAGCTCGGCCTCGAACCGCCGCAGGCGCTCGCCGATGGTGAAGCCGTCCCGACCGTGCAGGATGACGAACCGCATCGATGGTCGCAGGGGCTCCGCCATGGGCGCATCCTACGGGGCGCTCCCGTACGATGCCGCCATGCTGTCGATCGTCGTCGTGAGAGGGCCCGACCGGGGCCGCGCCTTCGCGCTGCCCGACGCCGAGCCGCAGCTCATCGGCCGCTCGACGGAGGCGCTCGAGATCACGGACCCGACCGTCAGCAGGCGGCACGCCGAACTGACGCCCGATGCGGGGCGCTGGAAGATCCGCGACCTCGAGAGCCGACACGGGACCTTCGTGAACGGCGTGCGGATCTCAGGCGCCGTCGCGCTCGCGGCGGGCGACCGCGTCCGCTGCGGCGACTCGGAGCTCCTTCTTCTCAACGAGGGCGAGGCGCCGCCCGTCGCCGCCGACGATGCGGGCGTCGCGCCCGAGAGCGGCGCGCGGGCGGAGCACGACGCGGCCGACATCGGCGCCGCGAACCTCGACGCGGCGCTCGTCGCGCGCGAACTGGTGGCGCGCGCGGCGGAGCCGATCGACGCCGACGCCTTCCTCTCGATCACGGCGCGCATCCTGGCGGACAGGCTCGCATGCGAGGTGCTGGCGCTCCGCGCCACCGACGCGCGTCTCGAGGACTTCGTCGTGCCCGGCGCAAGCGACGCGCCGAGCGCACCGCTCTCCCTCGTGCGGCGCGCGATCGACAGGGCCGAACCCCTCGCGGCGGGCGACGCCGCCGCGGGGCGCGTGCTCGCCGCCCCCTTCGGCGCGGCGGGCGCCGCACGCGGCGCCTTTCTCCTCCGATGGCGCGGCGACGCCGCGGCGCAGTGCCCGCGCACGCGCGACATCGCCATCGTCTCCGCCGCCGCCGAGGTGGCGTCGCTCGCGCTCGCTTCCCGCGGCGAGCGGCCCGCGCGCGGCCATCAGGAGCGGCTCGCACTCATCGGCGAGACGGTCGCCGCGCTCAGCCACTCGATCAAGAACATGCTGCAGGGGCTGCGGTTCGGCGCGGACGCGGTCGACCTCGCGCTCTCGCGCGGCGAGCTCGCCCGCGCCCGCGAAGGCTGGCCTGTCCTGCAGCGCAACCTCGACCGCGTGCACGCGCTCGCCCTCAACATGCTCGCGTGGGCCAAGGAGCGCCCGCTCGAGCCGGAGCCGATGGACGCGAACGCGATCCTGCGCGAGGTGCGCGAACTGCTCGCCCCCGCCGCAGCGAGGCGCCGCGTCGGCGTGGTCCTCGAGCTCGACGACGCGCTTCCGCCCGCCGCGCTCGACGCGCCCTCGATCCACCAGGCGCTCACGAACCTCGTCCTCAACGCGATCGAGGCGGCGCCGGAGCGCGTGGGCATGGTGACGCTCGCCTCGCGCTACGACGCCGCGAACGACGCGCTCGTCCTCACGGTGCGCGACAACGGCGCGGGCATCCCCGACGCCGTGCGCGCGCGGCTCTTCGAGCCGTTCGTCTCGTCGAAGGGCCAGCGCGGCACGGGACTTGGGCTTGCGGTCGCCCGAAAGATCGCCGAACGGCACGGCGGAAGGCTTGAAGTCATCGAGACTTCATCGAAGGGAACGGCCTTCGCACTCACGCTGCCCTCGTCCGCGGATGGCGCGGATCCCGACGAAACACGGGCTCCGCGCGCGATGCGCCCGTCGGATCTCTCGTGGCGCTTCGAGTAGCGCGCCCCCGCGCGGGGGAATCTTGTCAAACGATTGCGAAGTTTCGGCGACCGCTTGCCGATCAACCCCCCACCGATACGATCCCGCGCCCCGTTGGGGCGAGGTCGGTCGGAGGGGGATGGCTCCCTTCGGTTCGCCCACGCCGCGCGCGGGCGAACCGACGATTTCGTTCCACTGGCTCCAGACGAGGCATCCGCGCATGACCGCCACGCTCGACGCGCATCTCCCGCACATCATCGCCTCCCTGCCCCCCGAACGGCGGCACGAGGTCCTGAACGCGACCACCTACCAGCGCACGCGCGAGATGACGATCGACGAGCTGCTGCTCGAGAACCGCGTCGTGTTCCTCATCGGCGAGATCAACTACTCGTCGGCCGCGCGCGTGATGATGCAGATGCTCTACCTCGAGAACCAGAAGAAGGGCCAGGACATCAACTTCTACATCAACTCGCCCGGTGGCTCGGTGGACGACACCCTCGCCGTCTACGACACGATGCAGTTCATCTCGTCCGATGTCGCGACCTTCTGCATCGGCCGCGCCTACTCGGGCGGCGCCGTGCTGCTCGCGGCGGGCCACCCGGGCAAGCGCACCATCCTGCCCCACGCGAAGGTGATGATCCACCAGCCGCTCGGCGGCGTGACGGGCCAGACCACCGACATCCAGATCCAGGCCGAGCACATCGTCAAGATGAAGCGGACGCTCAACGAGATCCTCTCGCGCCACACGGGACAGCCCTTCGAGCGGGTCGCCAAGGACGGCGAGCGCGACAAGTTCTTCAGCGCGGACGAGGCGAAGGCCTACGGCCTCGTCGACGAGGTCGCGGTCTTCCCCGACAAGTCGAAGAAGTGATCGAACCCCCCGCGACCAGAGAAACGAGACGAGCACCATGACCCTCATTCCCATCGTCATCGAGAAGACCGGCCGGGGCGAGCGCGCCTACGACATCTACTCGCGCCTCCTCAACGACCGCATCATCTTCCTCGGCGGCCCCGTCAACGACCAGATGGCGAACCTGATCGTCGCGCAGCTCCTGTTCCTCGCGAACGAGGACCCGCGCGCCGACATCTCGCTCTATGTCAACAGCCCGGGCGGCAGCGTGACCGCGGGCCTCGGCATCGTCGACACGATGAACTTCATCCCGTGCGACGTGTCGACCTACATCATCGGCTGCGCCGCCAGCATGGGTTCCGTCATCGCCTGCTCGGGCGCGAAGGGCAAGCGCTACGCGCTGCCGAACTCGGAGAACCTCATGCACCAGCCGCTCATCGGCGGCGTGCTCGAGGGCCAGGCGACCGACCTCGAGATCGAGGCCCGCCACATCCTCCGCATGCGCGACCAGCTCTACGACATCTACTCCCGCGCGACCGGACAGTCGAAGGAGAAGATCACCGAGGACTGCGAGCGCAACAAGTGGCTCACCGCCACCGAGATGCTCGAGTACGGCCTCGTCGACAAGGTGCTCGAGAAGCTCCCCGCACGCCCCGAAGGCGCGCGTCCGAAGAGCGACGAGTGACCTCGGGACACGCGGAGACTCCGCGGCGCGCCGCCATCGCAAGGTCTGAGAACGCTGGCCTCGTCGCGGGCATGGACTGTTCATTTCCTGCCTTGTTTCAGGACAGGCTGGAGTAAATCCACCCGATTTCCGCGAGTGCGCTTGCCCTCGCCCGAAGCGGTGCCATGTTCGGCCTGATCGCGTCCGGTTCCCTCTTTGGTTCCCGGCGGCATGCGTGGTGTCTGCCGCAACCGAAGTCGGGCTCGATCACCGTTCCCTGTTCCCTGGTGTGACCATGTCTGTTCAACCGAGAGAGAGCCTCGACCGCGAGGCCGCTGTGGCGTCTCATCCGAAGATGCAGGCGGTCTACGACGGTTTCAGCGCGATCTACCCACAACTCCGGGCCCTTGCGTCGGCGATGATGAGCCGTGAGCGCGCGTCGCACACGCTGCAGCCGACCGCCGTCGTCAGCGAGGCGTTCCTGCGCCTGGCGGACCGCCATGGCAGCGAGTTCCAGAGCGAGTCGCATCTGCTCGCGTACGCCGCGACGGCGATGCGTTCGATCCTCGTCGACCATGCCCGCCGCCGCCGCTCGAAGAAGCGCGGCAGCGGCACCCAGGTCACCACGGACCTGATGAGCGAACTGGCGATCTCCGAGCAGTCGGGCGTCGACCTCCTCGAGATCGACGACGCGCTCAAGGCGCTCGAGGAAGCGGACGCCCGCGCCTCGAAGGTCGTCGAGGCGCGCGTCTTCGGCGGCCTCTCCATCGAGGAGACGGCGGAGGCCCTCGGGCTCTCGCTCTCGACGGTGTCGCGCGACTGGCGCTTCGGCCGCGCGTTCCTCGCCGGCCAGCTCGGGCAGTCCTCCGCGGAGGTCGAGTCGTGAACGGATCCCCCTCCGCGATCCGCCGCGCACGCGCCGTGTTCCAATGCGCGCTCGAGCTCGATGGCTCCGAGCGCCAGGAGTTCGTCCAGGACGCCTGCGCGGGCGACGACGAGCTGATGCGCTTCGTCGAGACGCTGCTCGCGGCGGACCTCGAGGAGGGCGCGTCGTTCACGGCCTCTCCCGCAGCGCGGCCATCTCGCCGCGCCGGCGACCGCGAGGATGGTCCCTCGTGCCCCGTTCCGCCCGGCTACAGCTTCGTGCGCGAGCTCGGGGTCGGTGGCTCGGGCGAGGTGCACCTCTGCCGCGAGGACTCGACGGGCGCGCTCGTCGCGATCAAGATCATCGACATGCGCGGCCTCGGCCAGGGCGGCGTCGACCGCGTGCGCCGCGAGTGGCGCATCCTGAGCAGCATCCAGCACTCCGCGCTCGTGCGGCTCCGCTCCGCGGGCACGCTCGAGGACCGCTACGCGTTCCTCGTGATGGAGTTCATCGACGGTCTCGATGTCCGCAGCCATGTCGAGACGGGCATGCTCGACGCGCGCTCGATCGTCGAGCTCCTGCTTCCCGTCGCGGAGGCCCTGTCGCTTGCGCATGAGCGCGGCGTGGTGCACCGCGACCTCAAGCCCTCGAACATCCTCGTCGACCCCGATGGCTGCGCGCGGCTCCTCGACTTCGGCGCGGCGCGCGTCTCCGTCGGCGGCGCGGTGAGCATCCATCACCACACGCTCACGGGCGAGATGGTGGGCACGCTCACCTACATGAGCCCCGAGCAGGCGGCAGGACGCCCGAGCGAGGTCGACGGACGCACCGATGTCTATCAGTTCGCGACGGTGCTCTACGAGATGATCGAGGCGCGACCGCCGTTCGAGCTCGACGGGCTCACGCTCGCGGAGACGATCTCCGCCATCGTGAGCGCCAAGCCGATGCCGCTCTCGCGCGCCATCGACGAGGGCGGCGCCGGGCCCGCGCTCTCGCGCGTGATCATGAAGGCGCTGTCGAAGAAGCCCGCGTCGCGCCAGCGCGACATGAAGGCCTTCGTCGCGGCGCTGCGCCGCGCGCTCGCGGCGGACGCGAAGCGCTGAATCCGCAGCGCCGGGGTCCTCGACCGTCCGGTCGCGGGCGTCGTCGCCTTGCGGACATCGGATGAGGCCCAACCGAGTCGGCCCGTCAGCCTGCCTGGCTGCGTGCGCGGGTTCCTGCGCCGGTCGCGCGCAGCAGCTCGACCGCGAGGGACGACCTCGGGGCGAGTTCTGCATCGACCGCATAGCGGCCGACCGCAAGCTCGATCGTCAGAGTCGGAGCTCCCTCGAGCGCCTGGAGAATCTCGCACCCGAACGCGTCGCGGATCACGACGACGCTCTGCGGCTCGAGCAGCCCGCACAGCCGCAGCCTGCAGCCAGCGCCATCGACGCGCAGCACGGCGCGGATGCGGACCTGCTCTTCGCCCGCCTCGGCATGGACCGACCTGGGCGCGGCCTTGAAGCGAACCCCCGTCGCCGTGCGGGTCACGATTCCCGACTCGGGAATCTCGAACCACTCCGTCTCGCAGTCAAGTCCGCTCCACAGCTGGAGCCGCTCGAGGCCTGCGTTCGCGACCAATGGCCGGACGGTGGAATGAGCTTGGGGCGGGTGGCGCTTCATGGCGGCAACGCACGAAAAACATCTCGGGACGGCACTGGACGCGCCCCGGCTTCAACACCACACCCACCGCTAACGCGGAATCGGACGCCCGATCCTGTCACCGTGCCAACGAGAATCGGCCTCATTCCAAAGATTGTCCAAACATGCGCGGCGCTCGACCCCGAGTGGGGACGGCGAAGAAAGACCGCGCGGACGGGCCCGAAGGCCCATCCGCGCGGTCGTGCGTGGCTCGTTGCGGCGCCCTGTTGCCTTCGTCAGGCATTCGCGTGGCGCGCGTCCCTCTCCCTTCGGGCATGAAGGCGCAGGAGCGGCAGGATTTCTGTCACAGGAGCCGCGTTTCCTCAGGAACCGATGCGGTTTTCGCATCGCCTACCCCACTTGGGGGATGATTCGCGCGCGGCGGTCGGCACGCGATACTGGATGCCGCAGGAAGCCATGCCCAGGACGCCCACCCACGACACCGGCTCGCTGTTCGGCCCATCGCCCGATGAGCGCGGCCGCGGCGTCGGGCCCGCGAGCGCACCCGCCGAGCTTGTGGAGCTTGCGCGCGGGCTTCCGACGGCTCTTCGGCTCGGCACCTCGAGCTGGAGCTTCCCTGGCTGGCGCGGCCTCGTCTACGACCGCGAGGCGAGCGAGCCGACGCTGGCGCGCTCTGGTCTCGCCGCCTATTCGGCGCACCCGCTCCTCCGCACCGTCGGCCTCGACAAGACCTACTACCGCCCAGCCCCGCGCGAGGAGTTCGCGCGGCTCGCGGCGCAGACTCCGGACGGCTTCACCTTCCTCGTGAAGATGTGGCGCGGTGTCCTCGAGCCCGACGCGGATCCGCGCAGCGGCGCAGCGCAGCCGTTCCTCGACGCAGCGGTCGCCGCGGAGCAGTGCATCGCGCCCGCGATCGAGGGGCTCGGCGCCAAGGCGGGGCCCCTGCTCTTTCAGTTCTCGCCGCTTGTGTTCGGCGCGCGTCGCTCGGAGCGGGCCTTCCTCGCGGATCTGCGGCGCTTCCTCGACGCGCTCCCGAGAGGTCCGCTCTACGCGGTCGAGGTGCGCAATCGCTCGCTTGTCGGCGCAGAGCTCGGCGAACTGCTCGCGGAATCGGGCGCCGTGCCATGCCTCACCGTGCATCCCACGATGCCCGAGGCGGAGAGGCAATCACGCGAACTTGCGCTCGACCCCGCGCGCCCGCTCGTCATGCGCTGGATGCTGCGCGCGAACCACGCCTACGCGGAGGCGAAGGAGCTGTACGCGCCGTTCGACCGCATCGTCGAGCCCGACGACGCGAGCCGGGACGCACTGGCGCGGCTCGCGCGGGGGGCGCTGCAGGCGGGCCTCGGCGTCTGGGTGATCGTGAACAACAAGGCCGAGGGGTCGAGCCCGCTGTCGGTCGAGCGCCTCGCGCGGCGGGTGGCTGGAATCTAGGTTCGGGATGCCGTGCGCCGCCGTCAGTCGCCGCGGCCGAGGAACGCCCGCATGCGCTCGCCGACCTCCTCGGGCTTGTCGTAGAGCAGCACATGGCCAGCGTCGTCGAGGACCTCGCCTTCCATCGAAGGAAGCCCCGTGCGCCAGACCTCGATCATCGAGGCGTCCGTGATCAGGTCGAGCGACCCGTAGAGGACGAGCGCGGGCGCCTTGACATCGCGCATCATCGGCTCGACGCCCTGCACGAGGAACGGCCGCAGGTCCTCGACGATGCGCAGGAACGCGTCGCGACGCTCGACGGCGCGCGCGATGAACTCCGCGCGCACGGGCGCCGGAATCGGCGGCGGCTTCGGGAAGTTGAGCCGCAGCATCTCGTCGAAGCTCGCGTCGTCCTTGATGTCGAGCGGCAGCTCTCCCGCGGCGACGCGCGCCATGAAGTCGTTCTGCCTCGGCGCGACCACGCCTGCGGGCGAGAGCAGCACGATGCGGCGGACGGACTCGGGATAGGTCGCGGCGTAGGCGGCCGCGAACGCCCCGCCCATCGAGGTCCCGACCACATCGACCTGCCCGAGGCCCTCGTGGAGGCGGAAGCGCTCGACCGCGTCGATGTAGAGGCGCCAGTCGTGCGGCCGGTCGCCGTGGGGGGCGTGGTCGCCGAACCCGGGCAGGTCGGGAATCACGACGCGGTGCGACCCGGGCAGGATTCGCGCGACCTCCATCATCGCCTCAGCGGTCGTGCCGAGCCCGTGCAGGACGAGGCAGACGCGCCCCGGCCCGTCGCCCGACGGACCGGAGGCCGCGACGACCGTGTCGAGCACGCGCCAGCGGTTCCCGTCGATCTCGACGAACCGCTCCGTCACGCCCGCGCGCGCGCGCCCCGCAGCCATCGCAAGCTCGAAGGAGCGGACGGGGTCGTTCCAGAGCCAGACTCCCGCGGCCACGCCCGCAAGGGAGAGGACCGCGACCGTGGCGAGCGCGATGCGAAGGACTCGTTTCACGGGCGGAAGCGTATCCCGACGAACAGCGGCGCGTCCTCGACATTAGGATGCGTCCATGACGACGATGGCTTCCACCGGCTCAGATCCACAGGCGCAGGCGTTCCGCGAGACCTACGAGAGGACGCGCGCCGAGATCGCCAAGGCCGTCGTCGGGCACGAGGAGATCGTCGACGGAGTCCTCGTCTGCCTCTTCGCGGGCGGCCACTGCCTGCTCGAGGGTGTCCCGGGCCTCGGCAAGACGCTCTTGATCCGCTCGCTCTCGCAGGCGCTGCACCTCAAGTTCAGCCGCATCCAGTTCACGCCCGACCTGATGCCCGCCGATGTGACGGGCACGACGATCGTCGTCGAGACGGAGAACGGCCGCGACTTCCAGTTCCGCAAGGGCCCGATCTTCGCGCAGATCGTGCTTGCCGACGAGATCAACCGCGCCACGCCCAAGACGCAGTCGTCGATGCTCGAGGCCATGCAGGAGAAGAGCGTCACCGTCGGCGGCAACTCGTACGAGCTCGAGAAGCCGTTCTTCGTGATGGCGACGCAGAACCCGATCGAGCAGGAGGGCACCTACCCCCTGCCCGAGGCGCAGCTCGACCGCTTCTTCTTCAAGCTGGTCGTCGGCTATTCGACGCGCGAGGAACTCTCGACGATCCTCGACCGCACCACGACGGGCGAATCGCCGAAGATCGAGCGCGTGCTCGACGCCGCGGGCATCGTCGCCGCGCAGAAGCTCGTGCGCAGCGTGGCGGTCGCGCCGCATGTGCAGGACTACGCGGTGCGCATGGTGCTCTCGACCCATCCGGGCGGGCAGTTCGCGACGCCGATGGTCAACCAGTTCCTGCGTTTCGGCGCAAGCCCGCGCGCGGCGCAGACGCTCATCCTCGGCGCGAAGGTGAAGGCGCTCCTCGCGGGGCGCACGGCGGTCGCGTTCGACGACATCAAGGCCGTCGCCCTGCCGGCGCTGCGCCACCGCATCCTGCTGAACTTCGAGGCCGAGGCCGAGGGACGCACCACGGACGAGGTCGTGCGCGATATCGTCGACACCCTTGTGCTCGACGCGCGCTGATGCGCGCCGCGCGCCGCGCGCTTTGAAGGTTCCATCCATGAAGACCACCACTGCATCGACCATGCTCGCGTTCGCCGTCTGCGGCGCAGCCTTCGCCCAGACCGCTGCGACCGAGCAGAACGCAGTCGCCGCCGACGCCGCCAAGCAGGACATCGAGTTCGTCCTCGCGGGCGGCTATGCGCACTTCTTCGAGACCGACTTCGACACGGGCGGCGGCGCCGTCTCGGTCGACCGCGGCTTCGGATCCGTCTCGATGCGGGGCAAGCCGAGCGAGGACTACGGTTGGAGCGCCTCGCTCAACTGGGAGGGCGGCTGGTACTCGTTCGACGGCGGCGGCACGCTGGCGACCGCAGCGGGCGGGCGGCCCTGGGGCGCGGTCCAGTCGGTCATGCTCTCCGCGGGCGCGAGCTTCAAGCTCGATGACAAGTGGCGGCTGCGCACGAGCCTCTTCGTCGATCTGTCGGGCGAGAACGACGCGGATGTGGGCGACAGCCTCTCCTTCGGCGGCATCGTCGCGGCGAGCTACTCGTTCTCCCCCGAACTCGCGCTCGGCGCGGGCGTGCTGGTCGCGTCGCGCATCGAGGACGATGTCCTCGTCGTGCCGCAGCTGATCGTCGACTGGCGTCCGACCAAGGAGTTCCGCGTCTCGAACTTCGCGGGGCCCGAGGCCTACCCGGGCGGCGCCGGCCTCGAGGCGATCTGGATGCCCGCGGACCGCGTCGAGCTCGCGATCGGCGGCCGATACACCTACCGCCGCTTCCGCCTCGATGACGACGGCGCCGCGGCGCGCGCGGGAGGCGTCGGCACCGATGAGGGCCTCCCCGTGTGGCTGCGCGCGACCTACCGACCGGGCAACGGAATGCGCATCGACCTGATCGGAGGCGTCCAGTTCGCCGGCGAGATGGAGCTTGCGAACAGCGGCGGCGACAGGCTGGCGGAGGTCGATGTCGAGCCGAGCCCCTTCCTCGGCGCCTTCGCGAGCTGGCGGTTCTGAATGAAGCCCCGCGCACTCGTGACGGGTGCCTCCGCGGGAATCGGCCGCGCCTTCGCGGTCGCGCTCGCCGCGCGCGGGCACGACCTCGTCGTGACCGCACGCCGTCTCGATCGCCTCGAGGCGCTTGCGCGTGAACTGCGCGACGCGCACGGCACCGAGACGCTCGCGGTCGCGGCAGACCTCGCGGATCCCGCCGCGCCGAGGCAGATCGTCGACGCCGTGCACGCGGCGGGCGTCGAGATCGACTACCTCGTGAACAACGCGGGCTACGGCATCCGCGAACGCTTCCTCAACACGCCGTGGGACACGCACGCGCACTTCCTCCGCGTCATGGTCGACTCGTGGCTCGAGCTCACGCACCGCCTCGCGCCCGCGATGGTCGCACGCGGACACGGGCGCATCGTGAATGTCTCGAGCCTCGCGTCGCTCGCGCCCGAGCCGCCCGGAAGCCTCTACCCCGCCGCGAAGTGCCTGATGACGAGCGCGAGCCGCTCGCTTCGGCTCTCGCTCCTTGGGACAGGCGTCCACTGCACGGCGCTCTGCCCGGGCTTCACCTACACCGAGTTCCACGATGTGCTCGGCGCGCGCGAGGCGATGAACAGGCTGCCGAAGCTCATGTGGCAGTCGGCCGACGCCGTCGTCGCAGCGGGCATCCGCGGCGTCGAGCGCAACAAGGCTGTCGTCGTGCCGGGCGCGTTCAACAAGTTTGCGGCGCTCGCGTGCCGCTTCATCCCCTATGCGATCGCGCACCGCATGACGCCGAAGGCGATCCTCGAGGAGAGCCTCACGACCGCGGGCGGCGCGACGCAGGGCCGCGGGTGAACCCATGTCGCTGATCTGCTGCCCCATCGCCGTCGAGAGCGCCGCGGAGATTCCTCTGGCGGTCGAGCGCGCCGCGCGCGCGCGCGTGCTTGGCGCCCGCATGGTCGAGTGGCGCTGCGACGGGCTTGCGTCGCGCGAGGGCGCCGACGCCGCGAACGCGATCGCGCGGCTCGTGCGCGAGTCGCCGCTTCCGTCGATCGTCACGGTGCGGTCGTCCGATGAAGGCGGCGCGTGTTCGCTTGCGGAACCGGATCGGCTCGCGCTGCTCGCGCGCGTGGCGAAGTCGGCCGACGCGCCGCGCATGGTCGATGTGGAGCACGCCGCGCTCGCGGCGGATCTTGCGCGCGCGCTCTTCGCCGCAGCGCTCGCGCCGCGTGAGGGCGATGGCGAGGCGGCCCTGCCGAAGCTCGTCGCCAGCTCGCACGACTTCACCGGGCGCCCGATCGATCTCCTTCGTCGCGTCGCAGCGATGCAGGACGACCCGCTCGTCTCGGTCGTGAAGCTCGCGTGGATGGCGCGCAGCATCCGCGACAACCTCGAGGCGTTCGACCTTCTCGCGACGCGCACGAAGCCCATGATCGCGCTCCTGATGGGCGAGTTCGGGCTGATGAGCCGCGTGCTTGCGCCGAAGTTCGGCGGGTTCCTCACCTTCGCGTCGGATGCGGAGGGAACGGGCACAGCGCCCGGGCAACCCTCTGCGCGCGAACTGCGCGACCTCTATCGCTTCGGTTCGATCGGCCCTGCGACGCGGGTCTTCGGCGTCGTCGGCTGGCCCGTCGCGCACTCGCGGTCGCCCGCGTTCCACAACGCGCGCTTCGCCGAGCACGGCTACGACGGCGTCTACCTGCCGCTTCCCGTGCCGGGCGAGTGGGAGCACTTCAAGGCGTCGGTCGGTGCGCTCGTCGACCACGAGAAGCTCGACTTCGCAGGCGCGAGCGTGACGATTCCGCACAAGGAGCATCTCGTGCGATTCGTGCGCGAGCGCGGCGGCGAGATCGATGCGGACGCGGCGTGGCTCGGCGCCGCGAACACGCTCGTCGTCCATCCGCACGGCACGCCCGACGCACGGCGGCTCTTCGCGACGAACACCGACATGCCCGCGGCGGTCGAGGTGCTCTCGGCTGCGCTCGCGACGCGCGGACGCGCGCTGAAGGGTTCGCGCATCGCCGTGATCGGCGCGGGAGGCGTCGCGCGCGCGGTCGCGGGCGGCCTCGCGCTCGCAGGCGCGACGGTGGTCGTCTTCAACCGCGATCATGCGCGTGCGCAGGCTCTCGCGGACGACCTTTCCGGCCGCGAGGTCGCGCTCGCCGACGGCGGCGCCCGCCGCACCAGGGTGGTCGCTGGCGCCGCGCGCGGCGAGGACGCGCTCGCCTGCGGCTGCTTCCACGCCTTCGTCAACTGCACGCCCGTCGGCATGGAGGGCGGCCCGGATCCGACGGGGTCGCCGCTTCCCGACGAGGTGCATCTCGACGACTCCGTGGTGGTGATGGACACGGTCTATGCCCCGCGGGAAACGCCCCTGCTTCGCGAGGCCCGCGCGCGCGGCGCGATGTGCGTCGACGGCGAGGCGATGTTCCTGAGGCAGGCCGAGCTCCAGTCGGCGCTGTTCTGCGCGCGCTGGTGAACGCGGTACCATCGCGCCATGACCGAAGAGGGCGATGCTTCCATTGACGACGCGGCGAACGATGCGGTCGTCGAGGCGTGCCAGTACCTCCGCACGCATCTCACGGGCCTCATCGGTTTCGACGGCGAGTTCGTGCCGATCAAGCTCGTGGTCGCGCCCGACGGGGCGCTGGTCGCGCCCGTGATGGTCGCCATGCTCCGCTCGTTCGACACGGCGCTCTTCCTTCCCGACGAGGGCGAGGATGCGATGCACATGCAGGTCTCGCTCGAGGAGATCCACGACCGCGGCGAGCACGCCGTGCTCTGCGACCGCTGGCGGATCTATCACGGCGAGCCCGAGGATGTCCGTTGGGCGCGCATCTCGATCGACGCCGCGAAGTTCCGCGGGCTCATGTTCGACGGGCTCGCGCTCATGCGGCCGAACACGCTGGCCGACATCGAGTCGAAGATCTGCCGCCGCGTGAACACCGAGATGCGCGAGGCGCTCAAGGCGGCGGTGGCCGCGGTGGCGGGGCTCGAGGTGGAGGATCCCCGCCTCGTGGGCGTCGACCCGCTCGGCTTCGATGTCCGCGGGCGCTTCGACGTCGTGCGGCTCCCTGCGGACCCGCCGATCTCCGACGGCGACGACGCCGTCGATGCGCTCGAGGAGCTCGCGGCCACGGCGGAGGAAGGCGACGCGGAGAGCGACGCCGCCGAGCAGGACTGAGAGCCGCAGGCCGAGTGCGGGATTCTCCGCGACGAGGCGTGGACCTGACGGCGCCGACAGCGCATCATGCGCGAGATGGATCATCGCCCGTTCACTTCCACGGCATGCGACGACCTCGGGCTCGCATGCGAGATCGAGTCGGATGCCGATTCGGTGGGAGCGTCGGCGACGCTCGAGCGCTATCTGGCTGCGATCACGGATCCAGCGTCGATGCCGAACGCGCTCGACGCCGCGATCGAGGGAGCGCTCCGCGGCGCGTGCCTCCGGGAGGGCGTCTCGCCGCTCGACGCCGCACAGGCCTTGATCGAGCGACATCAGGCCCATGCCGACGCGATCCTGGCCGTGGCGCTCGGATTCGGCTTGCCCGAGTGCGGCGATGAGGCGCTCGCGGTCGGCGGCCTCGTTGCAGGCCGTTGGCGGGTGATCGAGCTGCTCGGCGAAGGCGGCACGGCCTTGGTGGCGCGTGCGAAGGACGAACTCCTCTCGGGACAGCGTGGTGACGTCGAGGTGGTGGTCAAGCGCTTCACGGACGAAGCGGGCGGCGATGCGCGCACGCATGCGATCCGAGAGATGCAGGCGCTCGTCAAGGCGCCAGAGGGGCTTGCACCGCGGCTGGTCGCGCTGCATGCGCCACGCGGCGGCGCGGCGCACATCGTGACGCTGTTCGAGCCGTCGCGCGAGGCGCGAATTCCCGAGGATCTCGCTGAGCTCGTGCATGCCGTGCGCCGTCTCCACCGCGCAGGACTCGTGCATGGCGACCTCAAGCCCGAGCACCTGCGGGTCAGGCCCGACGGGTCGGTGCTTCTCCTCGACTTCGGTGCTTCGATTCCCGCGACGCCCGATGCGCTCGCCCGCGACTTCGCGAGGCTGCTCGAGCTTGCGGCCGCGGCGCACGGCGGCGGCGGGCAACCTCGGTGGCTCTCCCTCGCGCGCATGGCGCTTGCGAGAAGACGACTTCTCATCGCAGCCACCGCGCTCCGCTCGGCATCCCCGCGATGGCGGCGCCGGGTGCTCTCGCGCGGGGCGATCGCGCTCCTCCTCTGCGCGGCGCTGCCGCTCGCCTGGGGAAACCGGCAGCGGTCCGCGCGGCCATCCGATGCGTTCACGGCGCTGGCTTCGACGGGCAGGCTCGTCGATGTGACGATCGACTCGACGGGCCGACTCATCGGAGTACGGCTCGAACTTCCTGAACTGACCGAGCTGCATGCCGATTCCCCGCGCCGCGCCGTCACCACAGGGCCTGTCCGGCTGCACCGCGAGGGGGGCGTGACGATTTTCGACCCTGCGGGAAATCCGATGTCACGATGACGGCGCTTCGATCCTTCATCCGTGAAAGGAGGCCTGCATGCCTCATACGGAAGCCAAGGTGATCGGTCGGGGTCGGAGGAAGGCGCTGCGTTGGGCGGGAGGGCTCGCCGCGATCGTGCTCGGCGCTGTGGCGGTTGCGGCGCCGTTCGTGCGCGGCGGCGGCGGAGACCGCGCCGTGATCGGGACGCAGTTCGGCGAGTTCACGGCGTCCCACGAGACGATGGCCGCGCTCAAGTGGTTCTCGGATCGGGGGCGGTCGAATGGCTTCCGCTCGAACGCCGATGGCGAGCTGACGCATGCGAGACTCTGGCTCGAGCCCGCCGCGGGCGTCGAGCTTCCGAGCGGCGAGTTCGAGGCAGAGTTCATTCGATTCAACGATGACGGCGAGGTCGTGCATGTCGAGCATGCCGCAGCGGACGCGCCCTCGTGCACGATGCTCTGGGTGCAGGACACCTCGAATCCGCGCTACTGGTACGCGAGCTGCGTGGGGGCATGCCCCGCTCCCGACGAGCGCTGCACCCTCTTCATCGACCTCGGCACGCTCGAGCTCGCGTGCGGATGCCTGCCCTGAGCAGCGCCGCCTCGAAGCCCCTGCGGGGCCACCGGGATCCGCCGGCCGGGAGCATCGCCCTGGTCGGCGGATTTCTCCGTTTGTCAACGGGCGCGTAGCATCGGATTCGATGGAAGAGCAACCACACGGATCCAGCCAGGGTCGGCCATCGCCCGAAGATGTGCGGACCATCCGGGCCGCGCGCACGGCGGTCGCGGCGCGGCTGCTGGCAAACCAGTCGACGCTGCTTGCGTTCATCAGGCGCAGACTCGGCCACGCGGCGGCGAGCGAGCGCGATGCGGAGGACGTGTTCGCGACGACGCTGCGCCGAAGCGACGCACTCGTCGCCGCGAATGCGCTGCTCGCAGAGCTTCCCGACGCAGCCCTCCTCGCGCTCGCGTCGGCCATCTCGCGCCACGCGATCCTCGAGTCGAGCCGCCAGGCCGCGCGCACCCGAAGGATCCGCGCCTCCGCGTCGGACCTGCTTCGCGCGAGGGTTGCGTGTGCCTCCGAGGGAACATCCGACGCCGCCCGAGAGCTGTCGCCCCTCCTTCAGGAGACGCTTTCCGAGGGCGACCTCGCCGTCATCGCGCTCCGCCTGAACGACCTCGACTGGAGTGCGATCGCCGCGACGCTCGGCACCACTCCCGCGGGAGCGCACCGTCGCTACTACAGGGCCATGCAGGCGCTCGCGGAGGCGGCGCGCCGCCTGGGCGATCGCCATCGCCCCTGAGAGGGGCGGATCGCCGCGCCGCCCGATTGCCTGAAGGACTTCGAATCTTCTACGATGTCGGCTCCGCGGCGACCGCCGCGCACCCGCGAGGAGCCCCATGAGCAAGAACGAAGGTGACGCGAAGTTCGCAGGCAGCCTGAACCACGCGATGATCGACGGCCCCGAGGGCCATGCCGCGCAGGAGTACGCGAACCAATTCGGCGAGCCCGGCTACTCCGACATCACGAAGGTCTACATCCGCCAGAGGTACGACGGCTACACCGCGGAGAACCAGGAGAGCTGGCAGACGCTCTACGACCGCCAGATGGCGTACCTGCCCGAGCATGCGTCGCAGGTCTACCTGCGCGGCGCGCGCGCGATCAACCTCGTCCGGGACTACATCCCCTACCTCGAGGGGCCGAAGAGCGTGAACACCTTCCTCGCGCCGCTGACCGGCTGGCAGAGCCGCGCGGTGCCGGGATATCTCCCCGCGAAGGCGTTCTTCGCGTGCCTCGCGCGACGCGAGTTCCCGACGACGGTCGTGATCCGCCCGAAGGAGTCGCTCGACTACCTGCCCGAGCCCGACATCTTCCACGACATCTTCGGCCATGTGCCGCTGCACGCAGACCCGATCTTCGCCGACTTCCTGCAGACCTACGGCAAGGCCGCGCTCCTCACCGACGACCCGTACCACACCGAGCGCCTCGCGCGGCTCTTCTGGTTCACGGTCGAGTTCGGCCTGATCCGCGAAGGCGGCAAGATCAAGCTCTACGGCTCGGGCCTCATCTCGAGCCCCGGCGAGTCGAAGCACGCGCTGATGAGCCCCGAGGTCGACCGCCGCCCGTTCGACCTCGACCGCGTGTGCGAGACGAGCTTCGAGATCGACCACTACCAGCCGATCCTCTATGTGCTCGAGAGCTTCGAGCAGCTGCGCGACGCGATGAACCGGTACGCGACGCGGCTCATCGAGGCGGCCGAGAAGAAGTCGCACGCGGCGGTGTGAGCGCGACTCCGACGCCTTGCATGCAGATCGCCCTCCGAATCTTGAACGCGACCTCGCGTTTCTGTACGGTGGCCGCATGCAGACTCCTCGCCGCACCCGCATCGCGGGATCCATCGCAGCGCTCGCCGTCGCAGGCGCCGCGTCGGCTGCGATCGTCTTCACGACCAACGGGCCGTTCGGCGGGTTCTTCGGCCTGTGGGGCGCCGACCTCACTCCGCAGCAGAGCGCGGCGGCGCGCTTCATCCCGAGCGCGAACTTCACCTTCGACGACGCGCGCATCTGGCTGATGAACAACTCCGACTCGACCTACGGACCCGTGACGGTGCGGCTCGAGATCGACGCGCTCGACGCGGGCATGGGCGGCGTCTCGCGGCCAAGCGGCATCGCGCTCGAGCAGTGGAACTTCAACATCCAGACGCTCGGGTGGAACCCCGTGCAGCACACGATGGCGAGCACCGCGCGGCCTGCGCTGCGCACGGGCCGCAGGTACTGGATCGTCGCGTCGAGCGCGGCGGCGTCCGGCGACAACCCCGTCTGGAACTTCGCGTCGAGCGGCAACTCCTACACCGCCATCCTCCAGCCGAACGGAACCTGGGGCGCGGGCAGCTCCGCGGCGCTCACCTTGACGGTGAACGGAACGCCCGGCGCACCGCTCAAGGGCGACATGGACCGCGATGGCGGCGTGAACGCGAAGGACCTCGCCGCGTTCCTCTCGCGCTGGGGCATGGCGCAGCCCGCGGCGGGCGACGCAGACACGAACCAGGACGGCGTGGTGAACGCGGTGGATCTGTCGGAGTTGCTCGCGAACTGGAGTTGACCCGCGGCCGAGCGTCTACACTCCGCGCCCTATGGCAAAGAAGTCGACCCGCGCAGCGAAATCCGCCACCGCCGCAACCGCCGCCAACGCCTCCCTTCACGGGATCTCCCTCGCCGAGTACGCCTCGCGCCGCGAGAGCGTGCTGAAGGCGCTCAAGGACTCCGTCGCGCTCGTGTTCGCGGGCGACATGGACGCGAGCCTGCACGGCGACTTCCGCGCGCACCCGCACTTCCAGTACCTCACGGGCATCACCGACGAGGCGGGCGCCGTGCTCCTCCTCGACCCGCTCAACCCGGTCGAGGCGCGGCGCGTCATCCTCTTCCTCAAGCCGCTCAACCCCGAGCTCGAGAAGTGGGACGGCTTCCGCGAGGAGATCTCGTCGAAGCTCAAGGCGAAGTACGGCGTCGGCACGATCATGCGCACGACCGCGTTCGCGCGGTTCCTGCTCGAGGCGACGAAGCGCGCGAAGCGCTTCGCGCTGCTCCACCCGCTCGCGGCGCACACCGCGCCCGTCTCGCCCGACCTCGATGTGTTCCGCAAGAGCGCCGAGCGCATCCCCGGCTCGTCGTTCGTCGATCACACGCAGCTCCTCGCCGTGATGCGCGCCGCGAAGTCGAAGTCCGAGCTCGCGCTCATGCAGCGCGCGGCCGACATCACGGCGAAGGGCTATGACGCCGTGCTCAAGGGCCTCAAGCCTGGAATCACCGAGTTCGATGTGCAGGAGCTCGCCGAGCACGGCTACCGCTCGAACGGCGCGCGCAAGCCTGCGTACGGCACGATCGCGGGCGGCGCGTTCAACGCGACGGTGCTCCACTACCACGCGAACCGCGAGCCCTTGAAGGACGGCGATGTGATCCTGCTCGACTCGGGCGCCGAATACATGGGCTACGCGTGCGATGTGACGCGCACCTTCCCCGTGAACGGCAGGTTCACGCCGCGCCAGCGCGAGATCTACGAGATCGTGCTCGAGGCGCAGCTCGCGGCGATCGCCGCGACCAAGGCCGGCACGACCTTCGCCGCGATCGACAAGGCCGCGCGCGATGTGATCACGAAGGCGGGCTACGGCGACGCATACTTCCACGGCACGGGCCACCACCTCGGCCTCGAGGTCCACGACATCACGCCCGAGGGTCCCGTCCCCGAGAACGCGGTCATCACCATCGAGCCCGGCATCTACCTGCCGAACGAGAACCTCGGCGTCCGCATCGAGGACGACATCCTCGTGACGAAGAAGGCCGGCGGCGTGAACCTCACCGCCGCGATCCCGAAGACCGTCGCGGAGATCGAGCGCGCCATGCGCGGGTGAGAGGCCACCGGCACCGCGGCAATCGTCGACGCGCCCTGAATTCACCGAATCTTGACGAGGCGCACACGCGCAGTCCGTGCTGCGTTCGCGATGCTCCCGTCGATGCACGGAGGCATCGCTCCCGCTCTCGAGAACCCTGCGGCCCCGCTTGGACGCGTGCTCGTCCTCACGGGCTCGATCGGCTCGGGCCACACCCGCGCGGCGATGGCCGTGCGCGAGGCCATGCTGCGGAGCCGCGCGGCCGACATGGCCGAGGTGGTCGATGTGCTCGAGCACGCGACGCCCGCCTTCCGCGCGCTCTATCGCGACGCCTACATCGCGCTCATCGAGCGCGCGCCCGGCACGGTCGGCTGGCTCTACCGCTCGAGCGACACCACGCGCGGCGGCGGCGCGCGGCGACGAGTCCAGCGCATCGCGCTTGCGCGCATGCGGAGGCTCATCGCCGACGAGCGTCCGGACACCATCGTCTGCACGCACTTCCTCGCGTCGGAGCTGGTGAGCGGCATGGTCGAGCGCGGCGAGTGGCGCGGAACCCTCGCGGTCGTCGTGACCGACCTCGATGCGCACGCGATGTGGGCCGTCTGCCCGCGCGCGGACCGCTGGTTCGTGGCCATGGACGAGACGACCGAGATCCTCGTGGGCAAGGGCGTGCCGCGCGAGCGGATCGCGGTGACGGGCATCCCGATCCTCGGCGCATTCGCGGCACCGCTCCCGTCGCGCGCGTCGATCCGCGATGCGCTCGGGCTCTGCACGACGGCGCCGATGCTGCTCGTCTCGGGCGGCGGCGTCGGTGTCTCGAACCTGGCGGGAACGCTGCGCCAGATCCTCTCGATCGACCACGCGTGCTCCGCGGCGCTCGTCTGCGGCCGAAACGATGCGCTGCGACAGGAGGCGGAGCGAATCGTGGCGGAGCACGGCGGCGCCGCGCGCGTCCGCTGCGCGGTGCTCGGGTTCACGGACCGCATGCACGAGCTGATGCACGCGGCGGACCTTGCGCTCGGAAAGCCAGGCGGACTCACCTCGAGCGAGGCGCTCGCGATGGGGCTCCCGATGGCGATCCTGCATCCCGTTCCGGGGCAGGAGGAGCGCAACAGCGATCACCTCCTCGAGTGGGGCGTGGCGGTGCGGTTGAACTCCCCCGAGACCGTGGGCTGGCGGATTCGGTCGCTGCTCGCGGACCGCGACCGGCTTCGCGCCATGCGGGAGGCGGCGCTCCGACGCGCGCGGCCGTTCGCAGCCGACGCCGTCGTCGAGAACCTCCGTCGGCTGCGGCTCGGAGAGCCCGCGGTCGAGTCCGCCCCACAGGTCACTCAGGGAAGAACTCGGTCAGCACGAGCAGGAAGAGCGACCACACCACGGGCGTCGCGCTGATGACGACGGCGGCGGTCGCGAGGAACCGCCCCGCGCTGCGTCGGAGCCGCGCAAGGATCTCGCACGCGACGATCACCCACATCATCAGCGCGAACTTGAACGCGATGGCGCCGTGCATGCCCCACGCGTCGATCACGATCGCGGCGACGGGGTTCACCTCGATGCCGCCCCGCGAGAGGATCTTCCAGGTGAGCATGATGTCGAGGCTCGAGATGAAGATCACCCACACATAGGTGTTCTGGAAGTGCATCTCGGGGCTTCGCGCGAAGCCGAGCGGATCGCGCGCAAACGCCGTGCCGCACTCGGGGCAGCGGTCGGGGCGCTTCACGGCATGCCTGTCCATCGTGTAGCCGCACTTGCCGCACTTTCCGTACTTCTCCCGACGGTGCCTCCGGATCGCAAGCGGCAGCGCGACCGCGGCCCAGGCCACGCTTCCCCAGAAGACGATGTTGCCGGCGATCCCGAGCCATCGAGGCCTGATCGGGACGAACACGAAGTCGTCCTGCATGAGGCCGAGGCTCCACGCGCCGCGCGCCTCCGCGACGACATCGGGCGAGTCGCGCTGCCGGAGCGTGCGGAACCACGCCTCGCCCGAGAAGGCGCGGAACGGCCAGCCGACGAGCAGCGTGTCGATGCGCGACCACGCGCCGAGCTCCCCGTCGGGGGGCACGACCACGACCGCGGCGGGCGGAGTGCGCTTCGCAGGCACGAGCGAAGTCTCGTCGCGATACTCGAGGAGCGGTCCGACGGGCCAGTACCCGTCGTCGGTCGGCACAGCGGAGTAGCGCTCCGTCAACGCGGAACGCTGCAGCTCGAGCGCGGGAAGTCGATGCGGCTCCGCGGACTCGCTTCTCTCGGGACCCGCCGCAAACCAGGTGCGCATGCGCTCCTCGCCGAAGCCCTCGCCGCGCGTCACGGCGAGCAGCGGCAGCGCCCACGCCACGAAGAGCGTCGCCAGGAGCCCCCCGATGAAGAAGGGCCCGAGCCAGCGAACCTGTTCCCGCACGGGGGTCACGCGCGCACTATCGCATGACGGAGCGAGGGCGTGGCGGAAGAAACGCCCCGCCCGATGCAGAAGGCATCGTGCGGGGCGCGCGGAAAGGCGAGAGCCTCGGTGTCGCCGACGACTCAGCGTCGGCGACGCGCGGCCAGACCTGCGAGGCCAAGCAGCGCCATCGCGCCGGGCGCGGGGATGCCGAGGGCCGTGCCGAGCGAACCCGTGTCGCCCGACGAGGAGAAGCCGACCTGCGTGCCGATCGCGCCGACCGTGCTGACGAGCGCGTCGAACGCGGGGTCGATGTTGCCGAGGGCGTCGTAGCCCCAGAAGAAGGTCGAGCCCGAGGTCGCGGCGCCGAAGTTCACGCGGGGCGAGATCTCGTTGCCCGCCGCATCGAAGAGCACCAGGCCGTCGCCGCCCGAGGAGAAGCTCACGCCCGAGCCCGAGTAGTAGCCGACCTGGACGCCCATGAGGCCGCCCCAGAAGGTGCGGAACGAGTCGACCGCGGCGCCCGCCGCGCTCTCGAGGAAGATCACGCTCTCGCCCGCGCCGATCGAGGTGACGCCGAGAAGCTCGCGCGACACGCCGAAGCTGAAGCTGCCGTCGTCCATGCGGAGGCCGGCGACGCTGATCGCGGACGAACCGTAGTTGGTGACCTCGAACCAGTCCGCGGTCGGCGAACCATCGCCATTGCTCGAACTCATCACTTCGGTGATGCGGAGGCTCGCGGACGCCGTGCCGGCGATGGCGAGGGAGAGGACGGCGCAAAGGCCAGACGACTTCATGTGCATGGGACTCGCTCCAGTGGAAAGGGAGGATGAGGAACAGGCCCCGCCGCACGGACAGTCGTGGGCGGGTCAGGGACGAGTCGAAACTACGCTTCCAGTGTTTGCGTCTGACAAAGACCGCGCGTTTGAATTCTTCGCGTCATATGAAGGCGCAGCACCGTCGTCGGCGACGAGCGGGGCGAGATGCGCGAGCAGCACCTCCGCCACGCGGCGCCAGCTCTGGCTGCGCGCGTGTGCAAGACAGGAATCCCGCGGCACCTGCAGCGCGCGTGCCGCCGCCGCGGCGAGGTCCTCGTCGAGCGCTCCGTTCACGCCTTCGCGCACCACATCGATCGGACCCGTCACGGGGTGGGCCGCGACGGGAAGGCCGCAGGCGTTCGCCTCGAGCATGACGATTCCGAAGGTGTCTGTGCGGCTCGGAAAGACGAAGAGGTCCGCGGCGGCGTAGTGCGCGGCGAGCTCCTCGCCGAAGCGGTAGCCCGCGAACACGATCTCGGGATGCGCGCGCTCGAGGCGCCCGCGCTCGGGGCCGTCGCCGACGACGACCTTGGAACCCGGCAGCTTCGCGTCGATGAAGGCGTCGATGTTCTTCTCGCGCGCGATCCGCCCCGCGTAGAGGTGGATCGGACGCGGAAGGCTCGCGAAGAGCGCGCTCTCGATCGGGTGGAACAGGTTCGTGTCGACGCCACGGCACCAGGTCGCGGCGCCCGCGATTCCTTGCGCACGCAGCCGGTCGGTCACGCGCTGCGTCGGCGCGAGCGTGGCGCGCGCGCCGCCGTGGAACCACCGCATGAAGCGCCAGGTGATGCGGCGCGGCATCCCGAAGTACTGCTTCAGGTACTCGGGAAACTGCGTGTGGTAGCTCGTCGTGTAGGGGATGCCGCGCGACTCGCAGCGTCGACGCGTCTCGAGGCCGATCGGCCCTTCGGTCGCGATGTGGACCGCGTCGAACGGCCGCTCCATCGCGCGGCCCACGATGCGCCACGGAGCGAGCGCGAGGCGGATCTCGTTGTATCGCGGCGCCGCGATGGTGCGGCCGAGCGCGGGGTGCAGCACCTCCACCTCATGGCCCATCGCGTCCAGCTCGCGGATCGTCTGCTGCCAGGTTCGCACGACGCCGTTCACCTGCGGCGACCACGCGTCGGTCGCCAGCAGGATCCTCACTTGCCGTCTCCCGTCAGGAGGATGCGGGCGTCGAAGGCGACTCCGCGCTGGAGCCACGGATCCGTCTCGTCGGAGTCGTCACCCGAGTTCTCGGCGATCGCCTTCGCCGCGTCGCGCGCGGCGAGGAACTCGAGGCCGTCGACAAGCTCGATGCGTCCGTCGTCATGCTCGACGAGCGCGGTGCAGCTCTCCACCCAGTCGCCGCAGTTGAGGTACTCGAGCGAGCCGATCATCCGCTGCTCGGCCTTGTGGATGTGCCCGCACACGACGCCGTCGAATCCGCCCGCGCGCGCCTCTGCGACGAGCGCCTGCTCGAAGTTCGATATGAAGTTGCACGCGCTCTTCACCCGCGCCTTGATCGCCTGCGAGAGCGAGTCATAAGGAAGTCCGAAGATGCGGCGGCCGAAGTTGTAGACGCCGTTGATCTTGAGCAGCATCTCGTAGCCGACCGTGCCCGCAAGCGCAAGCAGGCGCGAGTTGCGCACGACGAGGTCGAACTGGTCGCCATGCGTCACGAGCAGGCGCCTGCCATCGGCCGTCAGGTGCACCGCCTCCTTCGCCATCTGCATGCCGCCGAACGACAGGCCGCAGAACGGCCGCGCGGCCTCGTCGTGGTTCCCCGGCACATAGACGATGATCGTTCCCTTGTGCGACATCTTGAGCAGGCGCCGCATCACGGAGTTGTGGGCATCGGGCCAGTACCAGCGCTGGCGCAGGCGCCACATGTCGATCACATCGCCGACGAGGTAGACCGTGTCGCACTCGACCTGCTTCAGGAAGCGTGCGAGTTCCTCGGCCTTCGCGCCGCTCGACCCGAGATGGCAGTCGCTGATGAAGAGTGTCCTGAATCGCGCCTTCATGCGTCGAACCTCGTTGGCGTTGGAGCCACAGCCGCCGTCCTAGCGGCTAGGGACGCGACGAGGATCAACGCGGCGTGTTCAGACGCCGATAAACCCGCGCGAAGGCGCGGTGAGGGGTTTGCGCGAAGACGCCTGCGTCACACCACGCGGTCGTCGCTTGCGATGTTGAACGCGGGCGCGAGGTTGACCTGCACGAGCTGTTCGCCGGTCTTCTCCTGCTGCACCGCCTGCGCGGTGGCCGGGTCGACATAGTCGGAGTGGCACGAGGCCTTGCCTTCGACGGCGCCCACGGCCTTCTTCGTCTTCGACGCGAGCCTGTGGATCTCCTCGGGGCTGAGGACGCCGCGCTTCGCGAGGATCTCCTGCTGCTCGGGCGTGAGCGCGGCGCTCTTCACGGGCTTGCCGCGCTGGTACTCCTCGTCCTTGCCCGACGCGAACTCCTGGATCTCCTTCGAGATGCGCACGCTGCACCAGTCGTGGCCGCACATCGCGCAGAAGTCGGTGTCGACGTCGAGGTCCTCGTCGTGGTAGGCCCGCGCGGTGTCGGGATCGAAGGAGAGCTCGAAGTGCTTCTCCCAGTTGAGGGCGGCGCGGGCCTTGGTGAGCTCGTCGTCGCGGTCGCGCACGCCCGGGATGCCGAGCGCGACGTCCGCCGCGTGCGCCGCGATCTTGTAGGCGATGCAGCCCTGCTTGACGTCGTCGCGCTTGGGAAGGCCCAGGTGCTCCTTCGGCGTCACATAGCAGAGCATGCTTGCGCCGTGGTAGGCCGCCGCGGTCGCGCCGATGCAGCTCGTGATGTGGTCGTAGCCCGGGAAGATGTCGGTGACGAGGGGCCCGAGCACATAGAACGGCGCGCCATGGCAGAGGCGGCGCTGGAGCTTCATGTTGAACTCGATCTGGTCGAACGGCACATGGCCGGGGCCTTCGATCATGACCTGGACGCCCATGCGCCATGCGCGTTCGGTGAGTTCGCCGAGGGTCTCGAGCTCCGCGAGCTGCGCGCGGTCGGTCGCGTCGGCGAGGCCGCCGGGGCGCAGGCCGTCGCCGATCGAGAAGGTCACATCGTGGCGGCGCATGACCTCGCAGATCTTCTCCCAGCCCGTGTACATGAGGTTCTGCTTGTTGTGGACGAGCATCCACTTGGCGAGGAGCGACCCGCCGCGCGAGACGATGCCGATGAGGCGCTTCTTGATGAACGGGAGGTGCTCCTTGAGCACGCCCGCGTGGATCGTGAAGTAGTCGACGCCCTGCCGCGCCTGGTGCTCGAGGGTTTCAAGCACCATCTCCTCGTTGAGGTCCTCGATCTTGCGGCCGATGATCATCGAGTAGATCGGGACGGTGCCGATCGGGACGGTGGAGTTGCGGCAGATCGCGGCGCGGCATTCGTCGAGGTTGCCGCCGGTCGAGAGGTCCATGACCGTGTCGGCGCCCCACTTCTCCGCCCACTTGAGCTTCTCGACCTCTTCGTCGGTGCCCGAGGAGACGGGCGACGCGCCCATGTTGGCGTTGATCTTCGTCTTCGACGCGCGGCCGATCGCCATCGGGTCGAGCTTGAAGCCGAGGTGCGCGCGGTTCGCGGGGATCACCATGCGGCCGGCGGCGATCTCGTCGCGCACGTGCGTCGCGGTGAGGTGCGGCTCGCGCTCGGCGACGCGCTTCATCTCGGGGGTGACGATGCCGAGGCGCGCGCTCTCGAGCTGCGTGATCGGCGCGACCGACTTCGGGTAGATGACGCGGCGCCACTGGCCGCGGGCGTTCGCGAACTCGACGGAGGTGTAGGCGTCGCCGCAGCAGTTGGTGCAGGTGGCGTGCGATGGCTCGGCCATTTCCACGGTCGACCAGCCGTCGGGGAGGAAGTCCCACGCGGTCTTCTCGCTTGGCTCGGGCATGCCTGGCGTGTCGGGGGAGGCGAACGCGTACGGCCCTCCAATGTCGGCGCGCTTCGCGAACGAGCCGGGCGTCGTGCCCTGAGCGGCGGTCGACGGATTGTGCGCGCCGTGCATGGGGAGCGCGTAGGAGGTGCCGAGGGTGGTCGCGGAGGTGATCATCGTGCTTCCTTCGTTCGCCGACCGCTGGCCGGGGTGGGAGGAAGGCGAAGACGCGGACCCGCGCATGCGCTTCCCTCCGCCGGTGCGAGCCGGATCAGGTTCAACGGGTGCTTCTCAGCGCCGTGCCGATGCGCGGCGCGCCCCGAGCGAGCGGACAGTGTAGCGCGTGCCTGGCACCTACCCGCGTGGTGCACGGCAGATGCACGGCACGCACCCGACCGCTGCATCCACCTGCTCCTCCGAGAGTTGCACGCAGTCATGCGGTGCCAGGTAGGTGTCAGGCAGGTGCCAGGCAGGTGCCAGGCACCAATGCCTGATGCGTCAGGCCTTCCACTGCTCGCGGGCCATGACGATCAGGTCGCTCGGGCCGAGCGACTTGCCCATCTGCCGCAGCATGTTCGAGATCTGCGCAGCGTGGTAGTGCTGGTGGGTGCAGACATGCAGGTAGATGTCGTGCGCGTTCGTGACGAAGCTCTTCCCATCGCGCACGCGGCCGAAGGGCTTCGCGAGGAAGGCAGCGTCGCCCACGCGGTCAAGCAGCGTCGCCCAGCGCGCGTCCAGCGGCCTCCAGGCCTCCTCGAGCGCAGCGACCGTGGGAAACGCATCGGCGGACGGGATCACCGTCGCGGGGTCCGCCTCCTCGAGCACATTCGCCCAGACGAGCTCGGCGCCCCACAGGTGGACGAGCGTGCCGAAGAGGGAACCGACGCCCATCTCGACGGGACGGCGGAGCTCTGCATCGGTGCAGGTGCGGGCGGCTGCGAGGATCCTGCTGCGGGTCCAGACGCGGTGCTCGTGGAGTCGGCGGATGGTGTCTGCGTTGGTCATGCGCGCAGGGTAGCCGCGCGCGCCACGATCGACGCCGCAGCGCAGGCCACATGCCGCTCGCCGCGCGCGCACTCGTCGACGATCACGCCCGCGTGCGACCCCGCGAGGATGGCGGCGACGGGGCGGTTTGGCGCAAACCGGTCGACGCGCGCCAGGGGAAACGCAGTCGAGCCGTGCAATCCCGCGAGCGCCCGCGCGTGCATCGCGGCAAGCAACCGCGTCTCGTTCCCGCCGTGCGCCTTCAGCGACCCGTCGCGGGCGTCGCATGCCACCACCTCGACCGCATGCGCGCAGTGCGCTGCGATCCATCGCGCAAGCGAAGCGATCTCCGCCTGCGTGCACATCTTCGAGTCGCGCACGCCGCGGGCGAGGAGCTCCTCTTCCTCCGCCACGGGCACCGCAACCGCTGCGACCACAAGCGCGCGGTCACGCTCGCCCTTTCCTGACTCATCGCTGCCTGCGATGACCTCCACGCGCTCGGGCGCCTCGCCTCCGTCGGGAATCTCGCGGTCCGACGGAAACGCGACGCGATGCCGCACATCGAACTCCCCGGCCAGCCGCTCGTCGTCGGCCTCGACAAGCACCAGTCCTCCGCCGCCGCGCACGCGCAGGCCGTCGTCGTGGTGGTACTCCCACTCCCCGATCGCATCGGGCGGCGACACGGCGTGGAAATCATGCCGCTCGAGCAGCTCGCGCAAGGGCGAAAGCCTTGTCGACAGGCGTCGGTAGACGAGAACCACGGGTGATCGCTCGGTCGCCACGCAGGTAGGCTACCCACATGACGACGACGCCCGCAGCGGAAGGCGCCCTGTACGCCGCGAACCTCGACTCGATCCGTGCCGCCCGGCGCCGCATCGACCCATTCCTCCGCCGGACGCCCGTCCTCACGAGCGCAACGCTCGACGCGATGTCAGGCCGCCGCCTCTGGTTCAAGTGCGAGCTCTTCCAGCGCACGGGCTCGTTCAAGTTCCGCGGCGCGACCAACGCCGTCCGCATGCTCGACGACGCAGCGGCCGCGCGCGGCGTCGTCACGCACTCGTCGGGCAACCATGCGCAGGCCCTCGCGCTTGCCGCCAAGATGCGCGGCATCCCCGCGCATGTCGTCATGCCGTCGAACTCCGCGGAGATCAAGAAGGCGGCGGTGCGCGACTATGGCGGAACAATCATCGAGTGCGAGCCGACGCTCGAGGCGCGCGAGGCGACGGCCGCCCGCGTCATCGCCGAGACGGGCGGCACGATGATCCCACCCTTCAATCATCCGAACGTCATCGCGGGGCAGGGCACGATCGCGCTCGAGCTTCTCGACGAATGTGCGCAGCTCGATGCGATCGTCGTCCCGCTCGGCGGGGGTGGACTCATCTCGGGCATCGCCATCGCCGCGAAGGCGCTCAATCCCTCGATCCGAATCGTCGGCGCCGAACCCGAGCTCGCGGGCGACGCGGCCGCGTCGAAGCGCGTGGGCTCGATCCAGCCGCCGATGAAGCCCGTCACGATCGCCGACGGCCTCCGCACCTCGCTCGGCCCGCTCACCTTCCCCGTCGTTCGCGATCTCGTCGACGAGATCGTGCTCGTGAGCGAGGCCGACATCGCGGCGCACATGCGCCTCGTCTGGGAACGCATGAAGCTCACCATCGAGCCGAGCGCGGCCGTCGGCGTCGCCGTCGCGTGCAGCGCGTGGATGCGCAGGCAGAAGGACCACGCCGATGTGGGCGTGGTCCTTTGCGGCGGCAATGTCGATCTCGCCGCGCTGCCGTTCGCATGAACGCGCGGCCCGGCGCCCCGCGTCACTCGGCCCTGCCGGCCGGCTCCGCGCGCTTCTCGGCGCCCTGCTCGAGCTTCCGGCGCATCTCCTCCATGCGCTCCTCCATGCGGCGCAGGCGCTCTTCGATCGGATCGGCAGGCGCCGCTTCGGGCATCGACTCGAAGTCCTCGAGGAACTGGCTCCACGCGCCCTCGATCAGGCGAAGCCGCTCGGGATCGAGGCGCTCGATCTCGATGCCGGGAAGGCGAATGCCGCCGCCGTTCGGCGACATCCGCAGTTCGCGCCGCACGCCGTCGGGACCGACGAAGAAGAGGTCGAGCATCGCCTGCTCCTCGGCGGCGCGGCGCTCGGCGAGATCGCCTTGGATGCGCGTCGGATCGAACGCCGCCGTGGTCACCTCGACCTCGGCGGTCTCGGCTCCGCGCCTGACCTTCAGCGTGACCTTCGTGCCGGGCGCGGCGCGGCCAAGCTTCGCGGCGACCTCGGCGCGCGGCGCCGACTCGCTTCCATCGATCGAGACGATCACGTCGAAGCGCTCGATGCCCGCGAGGTGCGCAGGCAGCTCCTCGATCACGTTCGTGATGAGCGTGGCCTTGGCGGGGTCGAGCGCGAGATGATGCGCAAGCGCGGGGTCGATCTCGCCGAGGCCGATGCCGATCATCGACTTCGGCATGTCGGTGGCGACCACGCGCACCTCGGCGGGCTCGCTGCGCACGATCTCCCGATCGCGCACCACGCTGCCTCGTCCGCCACGCTCCACGCGCCGCACGCCGCCCTGCGCCGAACCCTGTGCGAATCCGCCCGTGCGCGGCCTGTCGAAGCGCTGCAGCACGGTCCCGTCCGCGTCAAGCACCTCGATCGCGCGGGCGGAGAGCCGCGCGCGATCGAGCGGCACCGCCTCGCCGTTCACCTCGACGAGCACGACATCGTCGTTCTGCACCTTGACGCGCACGCTGTTTCCGGACGAGTCGGTGCGCATCAGCTCGATCGCGTCGCTGAAGCGCGCGCTTGATCCGGCAGCCGATCCACCGCCCGACCCTGCGGTCTGTGCGAACACGGGCGATGCGGCGGTGGCGAGAACCGCGCCCGCAAGCGAGAATCGAAGGGCCAGTGAGATGATGGCGGGAAACATGCTGGTCGTCCTTTGCAAGTGACGCTGGTCGCGGTGGTGAAGGATGTCGAACGGATGTGGCGTGGATGTGGCGTGGATGTCGGGCGAAGCCGCGGTATTCGAGCAGGATCCGCGACGCACACGGAGGATGCGCTATCGCAGCGCTTCCGTCCGAGGCCTGATCACGACCTTCTCGGTTCCGCCGAGATCATCGACTGGCACCACGCGATAGAGCTCGGGCATGACGCGGCGCTCGTAGACCTGCCGCACGACGATGACCTCGAAGCCGCTGCCGTCGGTGAGCTCGCGGCTTCCGACGAGGGTCGGTGGCGGCGCCTCGCCGAGGATCACGCCCTCCTCGCGCGCCTTGTCGAGATAGGCGTCGAAGGCGGCGTCGGAGCTCGCGAACCCCGCGAAGCCCGCGATGTTCTCGCGCGGCGCCGGCGACTCGGCGCCGCGCGGCGCGAACGACTGGCTGATCCAGGCGAGGAGGATCGCGGCCGCCACGGCCCATCCGAGCCCGCTCCTGCGCACGATTGGCGCGCGGTCGGGCGGAAGCTCGGCGCGGTCGGCGATGTCGTGAAGCGCGCGCGCCGCGCGGGCGAGCCGGAGCTCGTCGGCCTGCCACATGGCGAGTTCGTCGAGAATCTGCGGCTCGGCCGCGCCGCGCAGGCGAACCTCGGCGAGAGCCTCGCCATCGCCCGAGACAGCGCGCGCAAGCAGGATGTCGAGCGATGCACCGCGGCCGACCGAGTCGCGCGCACCCGGCGCACCGCGCTCCTCGAGGCCATCGAATCCGTCGCCGATTCC
>CAYMSD010000002.1:0-16586 GCA_964393015.1 uncultured Klebsiella sp. | reverse complement strand
CGTGTCCGTGTCCGCTTCCGTCGTGTGGGTGTCGATTCATGGTGTCACCGTCCCCTTTCATCCTTCCTGCCGACCGAGGACGCAGGCCGCGGCCCCGTCCGTGATTCCATCGCAGCCCCGCCGACAAGACTGCGCGCAGGCGCGTCGCCGGACTCGATCTCGGCCTGCATCTGCCGAAGCATGCGCCGCGCGCGCGCGAGGCGCGTCTCGACCGTCGTCTCGGGCACATCGAGCAGCTCCGCGATCTGCCGCTGCGAAAGCCCCTGCGTCGCCTGCAGGAGAAGCGGCTCCGCATACTGCTGCGGCAGGCGGGAGAGAAGCGCGAGCGTCTCGCCCGCGTCGGTCGCCGCCTCCGAAAGCGCGTGCGCACGGCGCTCGAGCCCGCGGCGGAAGTCGGCGAAACCGCGCTGCGTGCGCACCTCCGTCGATCGGCTCCGTGCCGCCATGCGCGCCGTGTTCACCGCCACCACGCGCAGCCAGCCGCGGAGGCTGGCGGCGTCGCGCAGGTGGTGGCACTTCGTGATGAGCGTCGACGCGACCTCCTGCAGCAGATCGTCGATGTCGGCTCCTCGCGGCGCGTGCGCCGCGAGCACCGCGGCGATCCAGCGGCGGTTCGCGCGCCACACCTCGCCGATCGCCTCGCGGTCGCCTTCCGCGGCGCGCGCGAAGAGCCGCGCCTCGGCGAGCGAGAGGGCTGGGCGCGCCACACCGTCATCGTCGCACCGCTCCACCGCGGAGCCGCTGTTCTCGGACGGCATTCCGTCGGCGAGGAACTGTTCGTCTCGCGGTGTTGGTCCTCGGTCGTCGGCGTGCATGCGGAAGCGCCCTGTCCGGCCCGTCTCTCTGCATTTGATCGGTCAGTCCACCCTCCGCACGCGATCAACGCGAGTCGGCGGGCGGGCTTCGGATGCGCAGCGGCCGCGATTCCGTCTTCAGGCGCCGCGAACCCGGGCATTGCGCCTTCCGCAGGACGCGATGCGCGTGCTACCAGCCCGACAGCAGCGCCGCGAGGTCCGACGCGCCCACCACGCCGTCGCCGTCGAGGTCTGCATCGACGCCCAGCGGGTCGATCGGAGCCGTCGGGTCGACCTCGCCCCATGCGTTCAGCAGCGCCCCGAGATCCGCGGCGGTCACGGCGCCGTCGCCGTCGAGGTCGCCGATCGGAAGGCAGTCGAACGACACGCGCCAATGGAGGCCGTGCACCTGGAGCGGCGGCGGGTCGTCGGGGTCGGGCGCGGGCGCATCGGGGTCGATCTCGTCGCACTCAAGCGCGCGCCGCCAGGGCCGGTCCTCGTCGCCCGCACCAAGCACGAGCGACGCGACGCCCGGCGGAACGAGGAAGTTCGCCGCGCGCTCGCCCTCGCAGAGGCCGAGCGCAGAGAGCCATCGCACTTCGTTCGGTCCCTCGGGGCCGCCGAGGACAAGCTGCAGCTCGATCGGGAATTCCGCCTCGACGCGCGCACGCACGCGGCGCCACGCCGTCGCATCGAGCGCGAACCAGTCCGTGTCGCGCGGCCCCCCCGACACGATGCGCCCCTGGAATCGGTCGCCGCAGCCGGCCGCGATGCGGTCGGGGGCGAAGCCCGTCGCCCAGCCGTCGTTGAGACGCTCGTAGCACGGCTCGGCTTCATCGATCGGTGGCGCGGAAGGCGCAGCCAGCTCGCAGCGCGGAACGCGGCAGTAGCGCTCAGCCTCGCGCGCGCAGACCTCGTCCCAGGACGCGTAGCTGCACCACGGATCGATCGTCGTGACGAAGTCGCAGCACTCGAAGTCGGCGCAGCCCGGCGACGGATGCGGTGTGTCGCAATCGCCGTCCGCAGGGCAGTTGATGCCCTCGCACTCCTCGATCGCGAGGTCCGCGCAGCCCTGATCCCACGCAAGCTCGCAGCAGAGCGGGTTGATCGCGCACACGATCTCGCAGCATTGAGGCATCTCGCAGCCCGTGCCGCCGTGGGGCTTGCGGCAGTCGCCGGGCGACGGACACTGCGCGGGGGCGCCTGCGGCCGCGACGGCGGCCGCGACCGCCGCAGTCACGGCGCCCGACGCGCGCACGAACCGCGAGGTGCGGCGCAAGGTCATCGCGCACCGCCCTTCGTCTCGGCGACGCGCGAGCGCCCCGCGAGCCACGCCGCGAGGTCGGCCGCATCGACCGCCCCGTCGCCATCCACATCGCCAAGCCACGCGGGCAGGCCCGACGGTGCAGGCAGGCGTTCGCGCTCCTCGCGCGGTGCGGCGCCCGCGGCCTCCGCCACGCCGCCGCAACCGCCCTGCTGCGGCGTGTTGTTCCGTCGCGCGAACACGATGCGCCCCGGGCCGTCGATCCCGATGAGGTCGAGGTCGCAGTCGCCGTCGAGATCGACCGTCTCGAGATGCCGCACGAGCTGCCCGAACAGCGACGCGATGTCGATCTCGAAGTCGAACGCCACGCCGTCGAGGCGACGCCCGAACGCCACGAGCCCCGGCAGCGCGGCGCCCGTGATGGCGTCGAGGTCGCCGTCGCCGTCGAGATCCGCGAAGTGCGCCGTGAACGCGTAGCCCGTTGGCGCGCCCGTCGCGACGATCCGCTCGCTGAAACCGCCGTCGCCGTCGTTCACGAACGCGAGGACCTTCTGCTCGCCGCCGAGGAGGAGCGCGGGGCAGGCCACATCGAGGTCGCCGTCCGCGTCGATGTCGACCACCTGCATGTGCGCCATGCCGGGCCGCTCCTGGCCGATCACGGGCGTCCGATGCTCGACCGCACGGCCAAAGCGTCCGCCGTGGTTGCGCACGACGGCGAGCCGCCCGCCGCCGAGTTCGTTGACGAGAAGGTCGAGGTCCGCGTCGCCGTCGACATCGGCGAGGACGACCACGCGCGGATAGGCGAACCCGCCGAGGAAGGTCCCGAGCCGCACGCGCTGCGCGAGCGCGAACGAGGGCACTCCCGCCGCCACGCCGTCGTTCCGGAAGAGATCCACCGCCTGACCCGCGTAGAGCCCGACGGCGACATCGATGTCGCCGTCGCCGTCGATGTCCCCGACCGCGAGACCCTGCGGGTCGCGGCCCATGCCGAGCTCGACGCCCGCAAGCACGGTCGCCTCCGCGAAGACGCCCTTCCCGAGCGCGCGATGGAAGACAAGCCGGGGCGCATCGCCGCGCCACGCCGTCACGATGTCGTCGAGACCGTCTCCGTCGAGGTCGGCGAGCTCGAGCCAGTCGGTGAAGCCCTCCGTCGCCAGCGTCTGCCGCACGCTGAAGCCGCCGAGGCCGTTGCCCGCGAGCACGAACAGCCTGTTCTCAGGGTCGCGGCCCGCGACCACGAGGTCGGGCTTCCCGTCGCCGTCGAGGTCGCGGACGCGGAACATCGTCGGAAAGAAGGGTTCGGGCAGCTCCGTCACCACGGCGGCGCCGAACGAAAGCGGCGTCTCGTCGGCATGCGCGGCCGACAGGCAGAAGGCGGCGGCGATCGTGGCAAGTGCGGCGGTGCTGCGCATGCGGCCCTCTCTGCTGCGTGAACGGCACGAGGATACGCGGGCGTCCTTGGGCAGGACGCAGGCAATCGACCCGATCGCGGCCGCGCGCAGCGCGGCGCCTCGGAAGTCTCGCTCAGCTGCCCCAGGCGTTGAGGAGCGCCGTCAGGTCTGCGGCGCCGACGGTGCCGTCGCCGTTGAGATCGCCGAGGCCCGAACCGCCCCAGTTGCCGAGGAGGATCGTGAGATCCGCAGCGTCCACCGCGCCGTTTCCGTTGAGGTCGCCGACCACCTCGCGCAGCGTGCCCTCCGCGATGATCTCCGCATCAAGCGCGCTCTCGGTCGTGACCTGGGTCACGGTGCCCGAGATGAGCAGGTTCGCGACTCCACCCGTCGGCAGCACCGTCGGAAGCGCGAGCGGAATGTCGCTGAACGCGCCGTTCTCGATCGGCTGCGTCTGGGTGCCGGCGCTCGAGGCGTCGAGCGTGAACACGATTCCCGCCTTCGTCGGCACAAGGCGGCCGGAGACAGGCAGGACGCTTGGGCTGACGGCGCTCTCGGCGACCGGCGTTCCCAGGACATCGACCGAGAGGATCAGGTCGATCGGCACGGCGGCCGTGAAGAGGTACGAGCCGTCCTTCTGCTCGGTGAGCGAGCCGAAGACACCGTCGCCCGTCTGGACGACGCGCAGTTCGCTGATGGTGGCGTCGCCGATCGGAACCGGGATCGTGACGCCGCCGGGGAAGAGCGAGTCGGGCGAGAAGGTGCGGAACGTCTGGTAGTTGATGTTGACGGTCGCGGGCAGCACGCCCTCCCCGCCGCCGAGAAGGTCGAACTCGAGCCCGACGATGCGCACCTGCAGCGCCTCGAGATCGAGGCCCGCGATGAATGTTCCGGTCGGGTTCGAGTCGACGATGCCGTCGAGCGCGAACGACGCGGTGTAGGAGATCGGCTGGTTGCCGCTTCCGCCGAAGAACCCGGGACGCGTCTGCGTGCCCGTGGGGTTGGTCGTCGCGTCGTAGTCCCCGATCAGCGTTCCGCTGAAGGGCGCGCCGATGAAGGTCGCCTGCGAGAAGAAGCTTGCCTTGGCGTCGATCGCGCAGTCGTAGAAGAACTCGTCCGCCAGCGCACCCTGCGCAAGCGCGACCGCCAGCGCGGCGGCGGACAGCGGGGCGGCGTTGCGAAGGGCGGAAACGCTGGTGCGCGGCATGGTTCTGGCTCCTCTGCCGCGGACTGGCACGGCTCGGCAATCGTACAGCGGGTCGGGCGCGATCCAAACCGAGAGCGCGGATGTCGGGAAGACGGCGGGATGCGCCTCCGCCTACTCCTCTGCCGCGATCAGGGCGTCGAGGCGCTCGAGGCGCGTGCGATGAAGCTCCCGCGTGGGTTCGAGCGCCACCAGCGCGGACACATGGAGCCTGGCGCGGCGCATCTCGCCCGCCTCGATCGCGATCGCGGCCGCGAGTTCGCGGACCGAGGCGTCGAAGGGATTCATGCGGACGGCCCGCTCCGCGCTCAGGGAGGCCCCCGCGGGGTCGCCCTGGCTCCTGCGGAGCCGCGCGATGGCGAGCGCGTAGGAGTTGTCCTTGTCCGCGCGCAGGTCGAGCTCGACGAGGTGGCGCAGGGCGCGCTCCGCATCGCGCTCGAGTTCGCCGTCCGCACCGCCTTCGCCGCCCACACCGCCGCGACCGAGCGCGCGCTGCGCCCACAGCCTGTGCGGGAACGGATCGACGGGCCGCGCGCGGGCGTAGCGCTCGAGGAGTTCACGCGTCTCCTCGCTCTCCGCGGCGGCGCCACGCGCGCGTCGGAGCAGGATCTCGATCAGGTCGGGGTGCTCGGGGTGCCGCGCGAGGAACGCGCGCACGGACGCATCGTCGAGCTGGACGGGCGGCATCGGCTTCGCGGGCCACGCCGCGCGCGGCAGCGTGAAGCGCTCGGAGCCAGGCCGTCCGATGGCGGCGGCCCACGCCTCTGCGACCGCGCGCAGCCTGCGCGCCTCGCCCTCGCGCATCGTGTTCTCGGCGGCCTCGTCGCCCGCGACGAGTTCGAGCGCGAGCGCGCGCAGCGGCGGCTGCGGGTCGAGCCCCCACGCTCGCACCTCGCCGGCGGCCCACGCGCGGAAGCCATCGAAGAACTCCGCCCGCCCGACGCCGAACGCGCGGCGCAGCGCATCGTCCTCGCCGATCCCGTCCGCATAGGAGAAGAGCAGCTTGCACAACGCGTCCCAGCCGTAGCGGACCTCGATGTACTCGACCATCCATCGGCCCTGCGCGTAGGCCTGCGCGCGGTCCGACGGCTTGCGCGGGCGGACGAACGCCCAGTTGATCTCGTCGAGGTCGAAGAGCGTCTCGGAGCGCCAGGCCGCCGCGAGCAGCTGGCAGGTCTCGAAGGTGCGCGGCGTGTCCTCGAGCGCGACCGCGACCGCCTCCGTCAGCCAGTGCGGGATGCGGTTCCTCGTCATCGAGAGCGTGACGGTGTGCGTGTACTCGTGGCGCAGCACGGCAAGCGGATCGAAGAGCCCGAGGTGCTTGTCGCGCGCGCCTTCCTTGGGGATCTCGATGGCGATCGTCGGCCCCGTGCACACCGCGATCGTGTGGATGCGCGGCAGACCCGTCACGCGCACGCCGAAGCTGCGGTGGTCGGGCATCACATCGATGATCGTCTTCCGCGACGGCTCGTGGCGCAGCCGCGCGCAGACCTCCTCGTGCATCCCGTCGAGCGTCTCCGCGAGCAGCGCCGCAACGATCGCGGCGTCGCCCTCGGGGTGGCGGATGACGAAGTGCCGCGTCTCGATGCGCTTCCAGCCCGCGAGTTCCTCCGCGAGCGTCAGCGTGAAGAGCGCGCGCTCGTCATGCGGGTCGAGCCGCACCGCGAGGCGAAGGTCCTCGAGCGCGCGCTCCTCTCGGCCGTCCTGCATCGAGAGCAGGCCAAGCTCGGCGCGCGGCGCGGCCCACGCGGGCTCGCGCGCGGCGGCGCGCTCGAGGATCTCGCGCGCCTCCTCGTACTGACGGTCGAACACGAGCTGCCGCCCCACGAGGACAAGCGCATCGGCGGAGCCGGGTGCGCGCGCATCGGTCTCGGCGAGCGTCGTGCGCATCGCGTCGAAGTCGTAGCGCGCGGCCTCGCACGCGGCGCGGAAGCCGAGCGCCTCCCGCGGCAGGTCGGCGCGTGCGAAGACGGGCGCGAGCGACTCGAGCGCGCCCTGCGGGTCGTCCGAGCGCAACCTGATGCGCGCCTCGAGGAACGCCGCGAGATGGTGCAGCGGGTCGATGCGACGGAGCGCGGCCACCGCGCGCGCGGCGCCGACGAAGTCGAAGCCGTCGAGCGCGAGGCCTCCGAGCAAGTACCACGCCTCCGCGGATCGCGGCGAGAGCGAGAGGGTCTCCGACAGCGCCTTGGCGGCCTCGAGCCGCGCATGACGCTCGACGAGGAGCTGCGCCTCGCGCAGGCGGATCGCGGGGTCGAGCCGGTCGATCGCGTCGCGCGCGCGGCCGAGCGCCGCGAAGAGCGACTCGAACTCGCCGCTCGCCGCGGCGTCAAGCCTGATCTCGAGCGCACGAAGGTCGACCGCCGCGAGCACGGCCTCGACGGTGTCGCCCGAGACGAGCGCCTCCGCGATGCGCGGATCGCGTGCGAGCGCCAGCGCTTCGTCGCGGCGCGCAAGCCTGGCCAGGCTCTGCGCACGCAGCGCGAGGAGCGGAAGGCGCGACGCGTCCTCCGTCGCGGCCACGACCTCCTGATCGCGCCCTTGATGCGCAAGCGCCCGCAGCGAGAGCGCGGGGTCGAGGCCCGGTTCCGCGAAGACGGGGTCGCCGAAGCGGCCGCGCTCGAGCGCGATCCGCGCGCGGCGCGCGGGCGCGTCGAGATCGAGGTCGTCGTAGAGCCCGTGGCGCACGCGCAGGTCGCTGCGCTCCTCCCGCGTCAGGAAGTCCGCGCGCACGCTCTCGAGGACGGCGGGTTCGGGGGCGATGGCCTCGGGAACGGGCGACTGCTGCGCAGGCGCGAAAGCCGCGGCGCCGAGCGCCAGACAGGCCGAAAGGGCCTGAAGCAGGGCCACGCGCCGCTCTCTCGGGGCGCGCGCTGCAAGCGGAAGCCATTCCATCGGACGCACGGGACGAGCGTAGCAAGACGCGGACCACGCCGTATCGAGCCCGCGCCTCGCGAGCGCCACGCCGTGCGGAATCGCCGCGGCGCGGCTACCGTCTTCCCGCCATGCCCGCCGTCCTCGCACCAGCCTTCTTCGCCCTCGCCATCGCAGCACTTCGGCCCGCGCCGCTTGCGGATGACCCGCCGACAATAGCCCCCCCGCCTCCCTCCGCGGCCGCGACGGAGTCCACCCAGACGGCGCAGGAGCGCGTCGACGCATTGCTCGACGAGATCGAGAGGACGGGCGCGCAGTTCGAGTCGCTCGCGGGCGACATCGCCGTCGAGACGGTCGACACCTTCGCGGACTCGCAGGAGTTCCGCTCGGGCCGCGTCGTGGTCGAGGGCAGAGGCGCCGCTCGGCGCATCGCGCTCGTGGTCGACCGCATCACCATCGACGGCCGCACCACCAAGGCGATCGACCACTACCTCTTCGCGGAAGGCTGGTACTCGCGGCTCGACCACCGCAACCGCTCCTTCACGCGCCGCCGCCTGGCGGCCGAGGGCGCCGAGCCCGACGCGCTCGAGTCGGTCGGCGACCAGTTCCCGCTGCCGATCGGCGTGCGCAAGAAGGACATCCTGGCGCGCTTCGAGGTGACGGAGGCGGAGATCCCCGCGGACATCCCGCTGCTCGCGACGCTGCCGAACGCGACGGGGCTGCGGCTCGTCCCGAAGGCCGAGACGGCCGTGGCCGAGAAGACCGCCGCGATCGAGGTCTTCTACGACCGCACGACGGTCGTGCCCGTCGGGGTCGTCGTGCGCTCGAAGGTGGCGAAGCCCGAGTGGGCGAAGTGGACAGCCGCGCGCGTCGCCAAGCCTGTGACGAACGGCACGCTGTCGGATGCAGACCGCGCGCTGCTGGTCGTGCCGACGAAGGCCCCCGACGGCTGGGCCGTCGTCGACGAGTGACGCACGGCGCGACGCCGAGGCGGACACCATTCGTTCCGCATCCCGAAGCATGCGGGCACCCAGGCCTTCCGTGCGACCAACGCAAGCGGCCGCAGCCGCGACCGCTCAAACAAGCGCGACTTGCTCGACGATCTCGAGGCCGAAGCCATGGAGGCCTGGCATCGCCTTGCGCGGGTGATTCGTCAGCACACGCAGGCGTGAGAGACCAAGATCGCGCAGGATCTGACCGCCGACGCCGAACTCGCGGCTGTCCATCGGCTGCGCGCGCGTGCCGACGCCTTCGGTGCGCGTGAGGTCGGGCGTGTTCACATCGTCGGCGGGCCGGCGGATCTGCTGGAGCCGCGCGAAGAAGTCCTCGCCCGAACCCTCGGGGCGCAGATACACGATCGCACCGCGACCTTCGCGGCGGATCGCGCGCATCGCGGCGCGCAGGTCGTCACCCGACGACGCGCGGCCCGCGGAGTGCGCCACGCCGAAGATGTCGCCGAGAAGATCGCGGCGATGCATGCGCACGAGCACGGGATCGTCGATCGCGGGCACGGTTCCATTCGCATCGGGTAGTCCGACGCCGCCATGCGACAGCACGAGATGCGGCACGGGATCGACCGCGCTCTCGAACGCGAGCAGCGTGAATTCGCCTTCGGGCGTCTCGATGCGCGCGCCCGACAAGGGCTCCACGCGCTTCACGAGCGTCTCGCGCGCGAGGCGGAACTCGATGATCTGCTCGACCGAGCACATCTTGACGCCATGCTGCGCGCAGATCCTCTCGAGGTCGGGAACGCGCGCCATCTCGCCGCTCTCGAGCACGATCTCGATGATCGCGGCCGCGGGGCGTAGCCCAGCGAGCCGGCAGAGATCGACCGAACCCTCGGTCTGCCCCGTGCGCACGAGCACGCCGCCCGGGCGCGCGCGCAGCGGATTGATGTGCCCCGGGCGCACGAAGTCGTCGACGGTCGAATGCGGGTCGGCGAGCAGCTGGATCGACTTCGCGCGGTCGCGCGCGCTGATCCCCGTGCCGACGCCGTGCTTCGGATGGCCGTCGACCGTCACCGTGAAGGCAGTGCCGCGGACGCTCGTGTTGACGCCCGTCTGCGGCCCGAGGTCGAGCCGCTCGCAATCCTCGGGCGTCATCGCGACGCAGAGGTACCCCGCGCCCACGCGCGTCAGGAAGTTGATCATCTCGACGGTCATCTTCTCGGCCGCGACGACGAAATCGCCTTCATTCTCGCGGCTCTCGTCGTCGACGAGCACGATCGCCCTGCCGGCGCGCAGGTCGTCGAGGATCTCTGGAATCGACGCGAACGCCATCACGCACCTCCCACGATGTTCGCGTGCCGCGACCAGAGCGTCTCCATCAGCGCGCGGTGCCCCGCCGCAATCGCCTCGTCGTCGAGCCTGCGCGCCACGACCTCGAGCAGCTCGACGAGCCAGTGATAGTCGTTCGCGGAGATGAACTCGCGGCCGACGCGCGGCTTCTTCCTGCCGGCGAGCACCGCGTCGATCTCCTCCATGTTGTGGTAGTTGCCGAGCGGCAGGCACACGCAGGTCGACGCGATGCCGTAGGCGGCGAACGCGGTCGCCTCGCACGCGCCGCCCGGCATCAGCTTGCGCTGGAACCTGAACGCGGGGTTGTCCTTCGCGTGCGCGGCGGCGATGTCGCCGACACGGTTCGTGAGCTCGGGCGTGAACACGCTCAGGCGGTCGCCCACGCGCACGATCGGCCCCGCGCCGATCGGCGAATCATGCGGGAAACTGCGGGAATTCTCGAGGCAGACAAGCCGCGCGCCCTTGGGAACCGTGCCCTCGCGGGCGGCACCGATCGCGCCGATGAAGCCGATCTCCTCGCTGCGCGTGAAGAGAAGCGCCACATGCGCAAGCGACGCGTCGCGCGAGATCCCGTCGAACGCGGCGAGCGCGGCGGCGACGGCGGCGAGGTCGTCGCAGGCGTGCGTGTGGACGATGCCCTTCCTGACCTCGGCCTTCGGGAACTTCCAGCGCGCGATCGACCCGGCGGCGATCGCCTTTGCAGCGGACGGCTTCAGCAGCTTCGCCACCACCGTCTTGAACGGCTTCGTCGCAGGGTCGGTCTTCGCGTCGAGCGAGACGATCTTCGCGTCGAAGCTCTTCTTCGTGCCCCGGTCGAAGACCTCCAGCATCGCGCCCTTGAAGTACGGGTCATGGACGCCGCCGCGGAACTCGAGGTCGAGCTCGACGCTTGCCTTCGCGCCCTTCCCCTTCATGCGCACCGCCGTCACCACGAACGCGGGGTGATCGAGGTGCGCCGTGATCATCACGGGTCCGATTCCCTTCCTGAGGCCCTTCGCGCACGCCGCCACGAACCCGTGCTGCGCGATCGTCAGGTTGCCGAAGCGGTCGCGCGCAAGCACCACGCGCTTCGCGCGCGCGGCCACCCACCGCTCGATCGCGGCGATCACGCGGTCCTCGCGTCCCGCCGCCGTCGGCAGCGAGGTGAATTCGAGCAGGAGCTTCTCGCGCACCTTGCGCATCGAGGCTGAAACCGTGTGCTTTCTCGCGGCCATGGTGGGTTCTCGGAAGGCGCGGATCGTAGTCGTTCGTCGCACGCGCTGCGCGGCTCCGATACCATCCGCGCCCCATGGCCGACGCCGCCTCAACGGTTCTCCGACCTCTTTGCGACCCTGCGACCGAGCTCGACGCGCGCTTCCGCGCGGCGATCCGCGCGGCGACGGGTTCCGACGCGGATCCCGCGATCCGCGCAAGCGGCAACGCGAAGTTCGGCGACTACCAGGTGAACGCGGCGATGGCGCTTGCGAAGGAGCTCGGCAGGAACCCGCGCGAGGTCGCGGACGCCGTGCTGAAGGCGGCTGATCTTGCGGGAATCGCGGCGAAGTGCGAGGTCGCTGGCCCGGGATTCATCAATGTCACGCTCGAGCGCGCGTTCGTCGAGGACCGCCTCGCGGCGCTCGAGGCGTCGCCGTCGTTCGGCATTCCCCCCGCGACCGATCCGCACGCGGTCGTCATCGATCTCTGCGGCGTGAATGTCGCGAAGCAGATGCATGTCGGCCACCTGCGCGCGACGATCATCGGCGACTCGCTCGCGCGCGTGTTCGAGCGCCTCGGCCGCAAGGTCTGGCGCGAGAACCATCTCGGCGACTGGGGCCTTCCGATCGCGATGACCCTCGCGAAGCTCGTGCGCGAGAAGCGCGACTTCGCGCGCCTCACGCTCGACGACCTCAACGCCGCCTACCGCGCCGCCCAGAGGGAGACGGCGACCGACGATCTCGACGCGGCCCACGAGTTCCGCTGCGGTCCGCATCGCGTCGCCGAGCTCGAGCTCCAGTACGAACCCTCCCGCGCGGCGATGGAGGACGCGAAGAAGACGCTCGTGCGCCTCCAGTCGGGCGACGCGGAGATCGTGCGCCTCTGGGAGCGCCTCATCGAAGTCACGATGGAGCAGGTCTACGAGGCCGCGCGCACGCTGAACGCGAGGCTCGGCCCCGAGAACAACCGCGGCGAGAGCTTCTTCCGCGACCGGCTCGCGGGCGTCGTCGACGCGTTCAGGTCGTCCGGCCTCGCGAGGAGCGACAAGGGCGCGATGGTGGTGCCGTTCGCAGACCGCGAGCGTCCGCTCCTCATCCAGAAGTCGGACGGCGGATTCCTCTACGCGACCACCGATCTCGCGGCCGTGCGCTTCCGCACATTCGAACTCGACGGCGACCTCGTCGTCTATGTCGTCGACGCACGCCAGCGCGACCACTTCCGCGATGTCTTCGACGCGGCGCGCCTGATCGGCTGGAACAGGACGAAGGACGGCACCGAGTCGACGCTCGTTCACCTCGGGTTCGGCGCCGTGCTTGGCGCCGACAAGAAGCCGCTCAAGACGCGATCGGGCGAAAACTTCACGCTGAAAGACCTGCTTGACGAAGCATGCGAACGTGGTGCCGCGGAAGTGATGCGCCGCGCGGCGGACCCAAACGCGCCGACGCACGGCATCTCCGAGGGCGAACTGCGCGCGATCGGCGCGGCCGTCGGCATCGCCGCTGTGAAGTACGCCGATCTCTCGGGCGACCTCACCAAGGACTATGTCTTCGACCTCGACCGCATGATCGCGTTCGAAGGCGACACGGGCCCGTACCTCCAGTACGCGCACGCGCGCATCGCGTCGATCCTGTCGAAGTCGGGCGAGTCGGCTGAGGAAATCGCCCGCGCGCCGATCGCGCTCGCCGACCCCGCCGAACGCGCGCTCGCGCTCCACATCCTGCGCTATCCGCAGATGGTGCTCGATGTCGGCCGGTCGCTCGAGACGAACCGCGTCGGCCTCTACCTGCGCACGCTCGCGGAGCTCTTCAACGCGTTCTACCAGTCGTGCCCCGTGCTCAAGGCCGACGACGCGGCCGTGCGCCTCGCGCGTCTCCGTCTCTGCGCCGTGGCGCGCGCGGTGCTCGCCGACGGCCTCTCGCTCTACGGAATCGTCGCGCCCGAGCGGATGTAGCGGTACGCTGCGCGCATGCCGTCGACGAGCGAGCGCTTTCCGACCGTCAAGGTCTACGACCATCCGCTGATCCAGCACAAGCTCACGATCCTCCGCGACCGCCGCACGGGTCACGAGCAGTTCCGCGTGCTCCTCAACCAGATCGCGGGGCTGATGGCCTACGAAGTCAGCCGCAACCTGCCCGTGCGCACGCTCGAGGTCGAGACGCCCGTCGCGCGCACGACCGGCACAGAGCTGGCGTCGCCCACCACGATCGTGCCCATCCTGCGCGCAGGCCTCGCGATGATGGACGGGCTGCTCGCGCTCTTTCCGGAGGCGCGCGTCGGCCACATCGGGATCTACCGCGACGAACAGACGGCGAAGCCCGTCACCTACTACGCGAAGCTTCCTCCCGACATCGCCGACGGCCCCGCGATCGTGGTCGACCCGATGCTCGCGACGGGCGGAAGCGCGGCGCACGCGGTCGACATCCTCAAGGAGCGCGGCGTCCGCGACATCCGCATGATGTGTCTCGTGGCGGCGCCCGAGGGGATCGAGGCGCTGTGCGCCGCGCACCCCGCGCTTCCCATCCATGTCGCGGCGATCGACGAGCGTCTCAACGAACGCTTCTACATCGTGCCAGGCCTCGGCGACGCGGGGGACCGCATCTTCGGGACGATATAGGGCGGTCGCGGCTGCGGCCGCTCCCTCTGGTGCTGGACAGTCCTTCAGCGGTCGCGGCTGCGGCCGCTCCCTCTGGTGCTGGACAGTCCTTCAGCGCTCGCGGCTCCGGCCGCTCCCTCCCGGCCAGCCTCGCCGCGAGTGAATCGCGGCGGGCTGAGGCAAGGCGTATCGGCGCGGTCACGAGCGAACATCCAGCGCTGCGGACGCTCACCGCTTCGCGGGTACCCACGGCACATCGCCGACGCCCGCATCGTGGTTGGCGCGGCGCGCCATCGCGAAGAGAAGGTCGCTCAGACGGTTCATGTAGCGAAGCGGCCCGTGCCCGACGGGCTCGAGCTGCGCGAGCGACACCATCAGCCGCTCCGCGCGGCGGCACACGGTGCGCGCCAGGTGGAGGCGCGCGGCCAGTTCGCATCCCGACGGCATGACGAAGGTCTTGAGCGGCGGGTTCTTCCCGTCGATCTCGTCGATCCAGCGCTCGACCTCGTCGACATGGTGCTCCTCGATGCGCACGATCTTCGAGCTGTTGTTCGCGCCCTCGGGCGTGGCGAGGTCTGCGCCGATGTCGAAGAGCCGCGACTGGACCTCCGTGAAGATCTCGACAAGCCGCGCATCGAGAGGCCTGGACCGGTCGCATGCCGCCATGGCGAGCCCCACGACTGCGTTGAACTCGTCGACCGTGCCGTACGCCTCGATGCGGGGGTGATCCTTCGAGACGCGCGTCCCCGAGAAGAGACCCGTCGTGCCGTCGTCGCCTGTGCGCGTGTAGAGCTTCATGGTTTCTCCGAGAATTCCGTGCCCGGGGCACTGCAAGAGGCGCGGCTTCGGCGGCGCAGGCTCCGCGGATGCGAGCCCCGATGGACTTATACCCGCTCGGCTCAATCGGGAATCGCCACGAAGACGGGCTCGACGGTGCGCGCGCCGTCCGCGTCGCGCACGCTCGTGCGGTATCCGGGCCTGAGCGCGGCCGCGGCGATGTTCCCGCTCCGATCCATCGCGAGGAACGCAGCCTGGTGGTGCGGCTCGAGCGCGTAGCTCTTCGCAAGCCGCACCGCGGCCTCGCGCACGGCGTCCTCGACGCCTGCGCCACGCCGCATCGCCTCGACCACGAGGAACGCGCCGCACACGCCCATGATGAGTTCGCCCGTGCCCGTCGCCGTGGCGCCGCCGACCTCGGGGTCGACATAGAGCCCGTGCCCGATGATCGGCGAGTCGCCCACGCGCCCGGGCGTCTTGAAGGGCGTTCCGCTCGTCGAGCATCCGCCCGCGAGGACACCCTTCGCGTCGAGCGCGAGACAGCCGATCGTGTCGTGGTGGCGCCACTTCGCCTCATCCGTGGGGAGCGCACCGCCGAAGAGCCGCCCGTCTTCGCCGTGGCGACGGTCGACGGGTCGCATCGCATGGGCGGCGGGCGCACCCGCTCGATCGCGGCTCTGGTCGACGACGCCCCCCTCGCGCAGCCACTTCTCGTAGGCCGCGCGCGCCTCGGGCGAAAGCAGTTCCTCCTCGGCAAGCCCCTGCTGCTCGGCGAAGAGATCGGCGTCCGCCCCGACGAGCATGACATGCGGCGTGCGCTCCATCACGAGGCGCGCGACCGACACGGGATGCAGGTGCCGCCGCAGCCCCGCCACGCTTCCACACCGCGCGGGCGAGAGCATCACGCATCCGTCGAGGCTGACGCGGCCCGAGGAATCGGGAAGCCCGCCGTACCCGACGCTGTCGACATCGGGCGCGCTGTCCGCCCACGCGCACGCCGCCTCGACGGCGTCAAGCGCGCGCCCCGCCTCGACATGCGGCCAGGCCGCGTCGTTCGCCCGAAGTCCGAATGACCATGTGCCTGCGATCCGCATGCGCGCAGTGTCGCACGGAACACGCCGCCGCGGGGCGCGCCATCTCGCGCTCCGCGGCGTCGGCGCGCATTCGTCATGCGCGGAACGATTCCCGACCTGAAAATTTCCGTGAATCCGCGCGATGCGCCTCAATCGCGTCGCCACGCGCCCGTATCTTGATGTCGGCGGCACCCCGCACCGTTCTCTCGACGGTGCGTCATTTCTCCCACGCAGGCTTGCCGCCCGCTGTCGAGTCCGTCTCGAAGGCCTGCGAAACATCCTGGCGCGCAGTCTGCCGCGAGCCCGACGTGCATCCGGAGCGGGGTTGTCCTGCGCCGAGAGGCGCCGAGCGGGTCTCACCCGCAGAAAGGTCGACCCATGTCGACTCGTTGTGTCCATGCCTCGTTCCGAGGCAGCCGGAGCGGTCCGATGCACCGCCATCACGCGCACAGGCACGCGCCGCCGCGCGCGCAGCCGCCGATGCGAGGGCGCGGCTTCACGATCGTCGAGCTCCTCGTCGTCGTGTCGATCATCGCTCTGCTCATCGCGCTGCTCCTCCCCGCGGTGCAGCGTGGCCGCGACAAGGCCCTCATCTCGCAGTCGGTCGCAAACCTCAAGAACCTCGCCGCCGCGAACGACATCTACGGCGGCGACTGGGGCGACCGCCAGTTCACGGCGATGCCCGACGACGCGGGCACCGTCCCAGGAGGCGCCACGACCACGAACTGCGCGAACTATGTCTCGCAGGTCGTCTGCCCGCCGCAGCAGTACCTCGGATGGGATGTGAACGGCGCCATGTGGGGCTATTTCCTCGGCGGCGGTCGCTGCACGGCGTTCCCAGGAAGCTGCGCCAACTGGGTCGTGTACCTGCCGATCACCTTCACGGGCGCGAGCGCGGGCTACGGCTCGTTCCGCGTCCCGAATGTGAAGGCGTTCCACGACTATGTCGGGCGACGGTTCTACGACCCGACCTTCTACGCGCCGAAGGACATCGTCCCGCTCTCGAATGTGTCGAAGTACTTCACGAGCGCGGCCGAGTTCACCTACGACGGCTCGACCTACGAGGACAGCTCGTACTGCTTCTCGCCGGCCGCCATGTACGACGCGCAGGTCTTCAAGCGCAAC
>CAYMSD010000001.1:71781-114826 GCA_964393015.1 uncultured Klebsiella sp. | reverse complement strand
AGGAAAGCGCCGCGCGTGCAGTGAAGCACGCGCGGCGGATCATCGGACTCGTTCGACCTGCCAGCCTCAGCGACGGCGGCGCGCGCCGACCACGCCTGCGATGCCGAGCAGGGCGAAGGCTCCTGGCGCCGGAATCTCCGCCACGCTGCCGAGGACATAGAACCCGTTCTGGTTCACGCTGTTCTCGAAGTAGTTCGTCACGCGGAAGCTGCCGGTCGAGGCCGTGGTGCCGCCGCCGGCGGAGTTCGTTCCGATCGCCATGAGACGGAACTCGACGAGTCCCGTGAGGTCCGTCAGCGACGAGAGGTCGATCACGGTGTTGACATTGGTGCTGGGGCCCTGGGTGATCGTTCCGAGCGCCGTCGTGAAGTTGTCGCCGCTGTAGTAGACGCCGATCGTGCCCGGCCCTGTCCCGGAAGACCGCGTTCCGATCGAGAGCGACGCGAGATCGGCGATGAAGCCGTCGTCGACGATGAAGCCGAACGAGAAGTAGTCCGTCGCCTCGCCGGTCCAGCCCGTGGCCGCGAAGCCGTTCGAGGCAGCCGAAGGCGTGAGTCCCGAGCCCCGCACGAGGTCGACCGGCGAGACATTGCTGCCGCCGATGCCGCCCCACAGCGCCTCGTTCCCTGCGGCCCCGGTCAGGTTGTAGTTCACGAGCTTCAGGAGGTTCGCGGCGGCCGGTGCCGCGATGCAGACGGATCCGAGAACAGCGAGACTGACGATCTTCATTGGACTCTCCGTGGTGGAGACGACAACCCCGGCGACGGGCGACGGCCCGCGCCGACATTGAGATCTTCCGATGCAGAAGCGCGGAGCGCCGGCCAGGCCTGTCAGGAAAAATCTAGTTTGCGAAAAAAGACCCTTCTCGACCCGCTCAGCACATTCCTTCGGCAAGATCGACGAGGAGCCGCACGCCGTAGCCCGTCGGGCCCGCCACGCAGAGGTCGCCCGCGCTCTCCGAGTTCGCCACGCCCGCGATGTCGATGTGCGCGAACGGCACGCTCTTGTCGACGAAGTAGTCGAGGAACGCGGCGCCCTGGATCGGGTGCGCCAGCCGCGACGGGTTCGAGTTGATGATGTCGGCGTGCTGGCTCTTCATGTGGTCCTTGTGCTCCTTCCACAGCGGAAGACGCCAGACCTTCTCGCCGGTGCGCTCGGCGCTCGACTCGATCGCGTCGCGCAGCTTCGCGTCGTCGCAGAAGTAGCCCGCGCTCCACGAGCCGAGCGCGGTCACCACGCCGCCCGTGAGGGTCGACAGCTCGACCATGGTGGTCGGCCTGTACTTCTCGCAGCCGTAGCTGATCGCGTCGGCGAGCACGAGCCGCCCCTCGGCGTCGGTGTTCGTCACCTCGACGGTCGTCCCGTTGTACATCGTGATGATGTCGTCGGGCCGGTACGCGTTCGAACTCACCATGTTCTCGGCGGCGGGGAAGAGCGCGACGACATGAAGCGGCAGCTTCGCGTGCGCGATCGCGTGCATGGCGCCGAACACCGCGGCGCCGCCGCACTTGTCGTACTTCATCCCCTTCATGCCGTTGTTCACCTTGAGCGAGTAGCCGCCCGTGTCGTAGGTGAGCGTCTTGCCCACGAGCGCGAGCGTCTTGCCGCGCGCCTTCGAGCTGACGCGCCTCGGCTTGTACTCGAGGATCGCGATGAGGCTCTTCTCGTCGCTCCCCTGCCCGACCGCGACGATGCCGCCCATCCCGAGCCTCTCGGCGTCCTTGAACGAGATCAGCTTGAACGAGAGCCCCGCCGCGCGCGCGAGCCTCTTCGCCTCGCCTGCGAACCAGTTCGGGGTGCAGATGTTCGGCGGCGTGGCGGCGATGCGGCGCGCCTCGTTCACGCTTGCGCCGACCTCGAGTCCGCGCACGAACCCGTCGGCGAACGCGCCCGACTCCGCGTCGACCGCGAGGTTTCCCGCGCGCGGCGCGCGCTGCGTCGACTTGCCGTCGAACATGTCGACGCGCCAGTTCGCCAGCGCCACGCCCTCGGCCATCGCCTGGCCGAGCTCGCGCGCGTCGCGCGCGGCGAACATGCCGCCGAACGCCACGCGCACCTTCGCGACCTTCATGCGCTCGAGGCCGCGCACGAGCCGCGCGCCCGCGGTGCGCGCGGCCTTCGCGTTGAAGTCGGCCTTCTTGCCGAGGCCGAGGATCACGGTGCCGTCGGAAGCCGCCGTCGTCTCGCCGAGCTCGGCGCGGAAGCTCGCGGCCGCGACGGCGGCGTCGCGCGCGGCGCTGCGGTCGACCTTCGCGAGAGACCTGTCGTCGGAGTGGACGGCGAGAATGGCTGGCGCCTTGGGCGCACGCGCGATCGAGATGCGGTCAAACATGCTTGCTCCAGGCTGTCAGCGGTTGCGCCGGGTCATGCGCGAAGCGCGGACGGATCCTCGCCGCGCTCGATGGCCTCGATCTTGTGCAGGCGGCGGAGGTGCCGCCCGCCGTCGAAGGGCGTGCGCACCCAGGTGTCGACGATGCGCTTGACGAGCGTGTGGCCGATGAGATCCGCCGAGAGGCAGAGCACATTGGCGTCGTTGTGCGTGCGGGAAAGCTGCGCCGACAGCTCGTCCTGCGCGAGCGCCGCGCGGATGCCGCGCATCTTGTTCGCGGCGATGCACATGCCGATCCCCGTGCCGCAGATCAGGATCGCGCGCTCCGCCTCGCCGGAGGCGACGCGGCGGCACGCGGAGTACGCGCTGTCCGGATAGTCGCTCATGGAGCCGTTCAGGTCGGAGACGATCTCGACCTCGTGGCCGTCGGCCTTGAGATGCGAGACGAGTGCCTGCGTGGCGGCGGAGCCGCGGTGGTCGCAACCGAGGGCGATCTTCATGCTCCTAGCATCCCCGCGACCCGCTGTGGAATCAACTCGGCGAAGTACGCGGCGAGTTCGTCGTAGGCGCGCTGACCGAGGCCGATCGGGTCGTCGACATCGCCCTCCGGATCGAGCGCGTGGATGCGGGCCGCGGCCTTGGCGTCGCCGGCGACGAGCGCGCGCGCGGCGGCCGCGTGCGACGAGGTCATCGCCAGCACCAGGTCCGCGCGCCGCACCATCTCGGCGGTCAGGCGCTTCGCGTGGCCCGGAACCGGCGCACGCATCCGCTCGAGCACATCGACCGTCTCGAGGCTCGTCGGCGCGCCCTCGAAGGCCGCGACGCCCGCGGACGCGAAGAAGAGCGGCCCGAGCGATGCGGGAAACCGGCCGCCCTCCGCGAGTTTCTGTGCGATCCCCTCCGCCATCGGCGAGCGGCATGTGTTGCCGGTGCAGACGAAGAGGACAGTGCGCATGCGAGGATCCTACTGAGGCCGCGAGAGTTCGTCTTCCTCGCCGAAGTCGTCGTCCTCGGAGAGCGGCTCGTCGTCCTCGCCGTGAGGCTCGTCATCCTCGCCGTGAGGCTCCTCATCCTCGTCGTGCTCCGCGCCGCCTTCGTCGCCGTCGTCCGACCCGGGCAGCCGCCCCTCGAGCTCATCGAGCACGAGCCGCGCCCGCGCGAGGTCGTCGGGGCGAACCATCACCTTCGGCACGCCGCCGAGCGCCCCGAAGAGCCCGAGGTTTCCCACGAAGGCACCGTGCACGACCGACGGGATCCCCCCGCGCTCGAGCGCCGCGACGATCAGCCCCGCGAGCGGCTCGTTCGCCGCGCGGGTGAGCTCGACGAGTTCCCCGTCGCGGGACATCAACCCACCACCATCGACCGCTCGAAGGTCGCGTTCTTGCCTGCGTCCTCGGGCACTTCCTGCGGCACATACGGCATGCCGTCCTCCCCGAAGATGCGGCGGCAGCCCGGGCACTCGTGCACGCGGCGCTCGCCGACGAGCACCGCGTCGAGCGGCTCGTCGCACGCGGGGCATGCGCCGCGCGCGATGCCGCGGCGCGCCACGGTGCGCTCGACATGGCGCATCGCCATGAAGGCCCCGCGCGCGATCACGACGAGGAAGATCGACGAGATCAGCATCAACAGCGGCACGATCGGGTAGATCAGCGTGAACGCGAACGCGATGAAGAAGGCGCCGATGAAGCAGAACAGCACCGTGACGCCGTAGATCTCGTTCAGGCCGCGGATGAAGCGGTAAAGCATGGCGGGAAGGGTAGTCGCAGGCCCGAGCGGGCACCCTTGGCGCGCGCCAAATCGGACGGAAATCAGATGCGTGCGGAGGGGGTTTCGCGTTCGCAACCCACCCCAACGGGCTGTACACTCCCTCCTTCGCGACCACAACATGGCCGCGTCGACCGCTTGTCCCGCCATGTGGCGGAGTCATGCGGTCGGTTCGACATCGAGGGGACCTCATGAAGCTCATCTGCGACCGCCTCTCCCTTTCCGACGCCCTCACCATGGCCAGCGGCGTGGTTGCCTCGCGCACCCCGTCCCCGGTCCTCCTCTGCCTCAAGCTCGTCGCGAGGGTGGGGCCGACCGGAGGATCGCTCGAGATCAGCGCGACGGACTCCGAGATCGGCCTCGTGCTGAGCGTGCCCAATGTCGATGTCAAGCAGGAAGGCGAGGCGCTGATCCCCGCCGACAAGCTGAACCAGATCATCCGCGCCTGCGACGACTCGACCGTGACGATCTCCGTCGACCGCACGCTGGCGACGATCGCGACCGAGAGCTCGACCTTCAAGGTCTTCGGCTACGAGCCGCGCGAGTTCCCGGGTGTGCGCAAGCCCGGGGACCGCGTCGACTTCGAGGTCGCCGCGGGCGCGCTGCGCCGGCTGATCCACCGCACCAGCTTCGCGACCGCGCGCGACGACTCGCGCTATGCGATCAGCGGCGTGCTCGTCGACCGCAAGAAGACGCAGCTTCGGCTCGTCGCCACCGACGGGCGGCGCCTCGCCGTCGCGGTCGGCGTCTGCAAGGGCGGCGAAGGCGACACCACCTTCATCGTGCCCACCAAGGCGCTCAACGCGCTCATGCGGCTGATGGTCGACCCCGAGGCCATCGTGCGCGTCGCGCGCGAGGGAAACCAGGTCGTGTTCCAGGTCGGGGAGGCAGGCGCCACGGCCACCCTGCTCTCGACGATCGACGAGCGCGCGTTCCCGCCGTTCGAGGATGTCATCCCCAAGGAGCACGACCGCCGCGCGACCTGCGACGCGTCCGAACTCGGCGGCGCGATCCGCCGCGCGAGCCTTCTCACGAACGAGGAGTCGAAGGGCGTGCGCCTGAGCTTCGGCCAGAAGCAGCTCACGCTCACGAGCCGTGCGCCCGAGATGGGCGAGTCCGAGGTGCGCATCGACGGAATCGCCTACCAGGGCGAGCCGATCGACATCGCGTTCAACCCGACCTTCATCATGGATGTGCTCAAGGTCATCGACGCCGAACAGGTCGTGATCGAGATGAAGGCGCCGAACAAGCCGGGCGTCATCAAGGCGGGCAACGAGTTCACCTATGTGGTGATGCCTGTCAGCCTGCAGTGATTGAGCGCGAAGCGCGAGCAGAACTCGTCAGCGTCGACAGCGCTCAGGCTTCGCGTTGCTCCGCCTTCGGAAAAAACACGGCCGGCCTGCGTGCCCACAGAGGGGCGCCGCAGGCCGGCTGGAAGCGGTCATTCGCCAGCGCTCAGCGCTTGTACTTCACCGAGCAGCCGTACGGACGGGTCTCGCTCGGCGAGACGGTCTCGCCCTTCTTGAGCTGCGCGAGCGTGTTGACGACGTAGTTCGTCTTGCCCTGGCCGCGCTCGTTGTCGTCGATCGCGCCCTGGTAGACGAGCACGCCGTTCTGATCGATCACGAAGCAGTGCGGCGTGGTGCGCGCGCCGTACATCTCGCCCACGGCGCCGTCGCGGTCGAAGAGCGCGGGGAGGTCGATCTTGTGCTCCTTGAGGTAGGCCGGCGTCGCGTCGAAGCTCGACGGACGCGCCGCGCTCGAGTTGATGGCGACATAGACGACATCCTCGAACTGCGCCTTGGCGTCCTTCATGGCGTTCGCCACGGTGCCGTCCTTCATCACACGAACGCACACGGGGCACTCGGGGTTGATCCACTGAAGGACCACGACCTTGCCCTTCGCGTCGGACAGGCTCCACTCGGTGCCGTCCTCGAGCTTGAGCGTGAAGTCCGGGGCGGCCTCGCCGACCTTCGCGGTCGTCTTCTTCGCGCCCTGCTTGCCACCCTTCTCGGCCTGCTTCGCAGCGGGCTTCGTGTCGTCGGCGGAGTGGGCGAGGGTGGTGAAGCCCGCGGCGAGGGCGCCGGCGAGCACGATGCTGAGAAGCGTGCGCATGTGTGTTTCCTTCGGGATGAACGGGAATGACGACGGTTGACCGGAACGGGGACCCTGAAACGACCTGTGCCGACCCCCCCGCGTGGGGTTGATCGACCGACGGGTGCCGCGGCGGAGACTTTCTACTCCGCGGCGGGAATGGCGAGCGTGAACGCGTGCGCGAAGGACGGCTTGCGCGCCGCGGCGCCCGATTCCACGGGAACGAGGATACCCGCGACCTCGAGCGGCTTCCCGAGGGAGCTTCCGCGGGAGAGCCTCAGCTCGACCTCGAGGCGCGAGCCGTCCGTCTCGGCCATGTATCCCGATTCAAGCACGCATCCAGGGGTGTCGTAGGGGAGGAACCTGAACCCCGCCTTTGCCGCATCTGCAGGAGGCTCGACGACGAGCGTGGCGGCGTCCTCGGTGGTCGAGTGCAGCGACACCCTCCACCCGGCGGGCAGCGGCGTGGGAACGCGCGCGAGCGCCTCGGAGAGTCGCGCCGCGGCGGCGGAGTCGGCGGCGCTCGTCGCCGCGAGATCGACCTTGACCTCCTTGCGCCCCATCAGGCACAGCTCCTTGCAGACAAGCCAGCTTGTCCGCACGGTCGCGGGAAGCGCGCTCCCCTGCGTGAAGCCGCTCGGCAGCGTGATGGGCACGGAGAGCGTGACGGAGCCCTCGTAGCCGAAGGTCGTCTCGCCCTTCGAGAAGACCTGCGGCGCGGGGAAGGCGACGGCGAGCTCGCCCGACGCGTCGCGGCCCGCGACAGAGCCCTCGGGCAGCTCGAGCTCGACGAGCGTGGGCGATCCCGACTCGCCTGCGCTCCGCCAGTAGATGTGCCAGCCCGGGTGGACCGTGTAGGTCACCGCGAGCTGCACGGTCGCACCCGCCTTGGCTTCGCCGACGACCGCGACCTCGACCGCGACGAGCTCCTCTCCCGTCCTTGGCTCCTTCGCGGGCGGCTTGCCAACGCCCTGGTCGAGCGGCCGCGACAGCGACGGCATGCCCTGCTCCGCCGCACACACCTCCTCGAACGCGACCATCGAGCAGCCGACCGTCGAGAGCACGAGGAGCGGGATCCGCACAAGGAGGCTGCGGGCGCGCATTCCGAAGCCCCGCGCGTGCGCGGGAAGCAGGCCGGCGAAGCCGCCGTCGACGCGGTCTCTGGTCTGGGCGGAAGGACGATCGGTCGCAGGCATCGGAGGCTCCTCGTACATGGTCTCGGCCCGGTGGTGCAGCGGGCAGCTGGACGCCACGCCGCGCAGATGCGAGAAAGCGCGGCCAGAGAGCCGATGGTAGTCCCGACAAGCGGGCGGGATTCCGCGTCGGAGGGAATGCACCCCGCGCGGGTGGCGTACCTTCCCGCCCTCCGCTCCGTCCGCAGGGTCTCCCGCCCTTGCGGCACGGACGATCGATGCCCACCGCCGACGCAGGATTCCAACGAGGAGCGCAGACCATGCACGCCCGACAGCCACGACCCATCGCCGCACGCCTCCGCGCGCTGCTCCCCGCCCTGGTGCTGGCGCTCGCCTTCGTCGTCTCGGGCGTCGGGTGCAACCGAACGACGAGCGACAAGAGCATCGTCTACAAGCGCCCCGCGGAGCTGATGGAGCTCGCCAGCACGCCGACGGGCGCGTTCGGAAGCAAGGGCGCGCCCAAGGTGCTGTGGCTCGACCCGCGCACGCCCGCAGAGTTCGCCGCGGGGCGCGTGCCGCAGGCCACCAACATCCCCTTCCCCGACATCGAGCGCACCCACGAGGCGACCTGCAGGGGCTTCGACCTCTACATCGTCTACGACACCGACTACGACGATGTGATGGCGAAGGCGGCCGCCAAGCGGCTCCTCGAGCTCGGATACAAGCCCGTCTACGCGATGCTCGGCGGGTTGCGCGCGTGGCGCACCGACGGATTCAGCGTCGACCCGGCCGCCGCCGCCGCACGCACCGAGTGAGCGAAGGCCCCGCGATCACTCGAGCGCCGCGGCGCCCGACACGATCTCGGTGAGCTCGGTGGTGATGCGGGCCTGGCGCGCGCGGTTGAAGTTGCGGCGGATGGTCCGGCCGAGGGCGCCCGCGTTGTCGGTGGCCGCCTTCATCGACACCATGCGCATGACATGCTCGCTGACCGCGGCGTCGTTGAACGCCTGGAAGAGCGAGACCTCGACCGACTTCGGGAGAAGGTCGCCGAGAAGCTCCGCGCCCGAGGGGCTGAACTCGTAGTTGGCGCTCGCGCCGCCCGACGAAGCCGCGGGCGCGGCGAGCGGGAGGAGCTGCATCACCTCGGGCACCTGCTTCGCGTTCGACACGAAGCGCATGTACGCGACATGCACGGCGTCGTAGCGACCCTCGGAGAACTCGGCCATCAGGCGCTCCGCGAGCGCCTTCACCTGCGTGAACTCGGGCTTGTCGCCGAAGGTATGGCGCTCCGCGATGTCGACCTTCGCGAAGCGGAAGTAGGCGACTGCCTTCTTGCCGACCGTCTCGAGCACCACTTCCTTGCCCGAGGACTTCAGCGTCTTGATGGCGGCGTTCGCGCGACGAAGGACATTGCCGTTGTAGGCACCGCACAGGCCGCGGTCCGAGGTGATCACGAGGACGAGCTCGCGGCGCGCGGGCGCCTCGGGGGCCTTCATCAGCGGATGCGTGAAGTCGTCGCCCGCGGCGGCGGCCACCTCGCCGACGAGGCCGCGGATCCGGTCGGTGTAGGGCCGCGTGGCCTTGGCACGCGCGAGCGCCGCGGTGAACTTCGCGGTCGCGATCATCTGCATCGTCTTGGTGATGCGCTGGATGGTGCGCACGGCGACCATGCGCTTCTTGAGCTCGCGGATCTGTGCCATAGGGGCGGGGATGATAGCAATTCACGCCGCGCGCCGAAAGCCCGAGGCGCGGCCGCCTCACCCCCCGTCGAGGACGAGCCCGTCGTATCCAAGTTCCATCCCGGCAGGGAGTTCCGCCGAAAGCTCGGCGTGGCGGATGTCGTGGGTCATGTGCGTGAAGACGGTGCGCCGCGCCCCGGCCTCGTGTGCGATCGCGACGGCCTGCGAGACGGTCAGGTGCGTCGGGTGCGCCCTGTAGCGCAGCATGTCGAGGACAAGCGTCCCGAGGCCGCGCAGCCTCGGCCACGCGGCGGGCGGCATGCCGGAGAGATCCGTGCAGTAGGCGATCGGAAGCGGCCCCGGCTGCTCGCGCGCGATCGCCCCGCCCGCATCGAGCGCCTCGATGCGGAAGGCGAGGACGGGGAGCCGCCCGTGCAGCACCTCGAACGGCGTGATGCGGAGGCCGAGGAGGTCGACGGGCGTTCCCGCGGCGATGGTGCGCACCACGAGATCGGCCACGAACGAATCGTTGACATTCTCGTGGCGGCGGAAGATGTGCTGGTAGACGCGCTCGAGGAACGCGCGCGTACGGGTGTCGGCGTAGACCTCGATCGGTGACTTCATGAGCGCGTTGTAGCGGCGCACATCGTCGAGACCGAAGGTGTGGTCGACGTGGTCGTGGGTGAAGAAGATCGCGTCGGCGCGCGCGAGCCCGAGGCGCAGGCTGTGCGTGCGGTGGTCGGGGCCGCAGTCGATCAGGATGACGCGCTCGCGGCCTCCGTCGTCCTTGAAGAGGAGCGCGGCGCCCGAGCGCGTGCGGTTGTCGCGAGGATCCTCGGATCGGCAGACGCCGCAGTCGCAGCCGATGACGGGGACGCCTGCGGAGGTGCCTGTCCCGCAGAGGACGAGACGCACTTCGGAGACGCGCGCGTCGCTCATTCGGCGCCTCCCGCGAGTTCCGCGACGATCGCACGCGCGACCGCCTCGGGGTCGTCCGCGCCGCAGATCGCGCTCGAGACCGCGACGCCGCGGCAGCCCGCGCGCGCGAGCGCCCCCACGCGGCCAGGGCCGACGCCGCCGATCGCCAGATGCGGGAACCGCGGGAATTCCCGCAGAAATGCGCGAAGATACGCCTCGCCCGCCGGCGCGAGCGCGGGCTTCAGCGATGACGCGTACATCGCGCCGACGCCGCAGAGGTCCGCGCCGGCCTCGATCGCCGCGCGTGCCTCGGCAAGCGAGTGCGTGCTTGCGCCGATCACGAGCGCGTCGCCTGCGATGCGTCGCGCATCGCGGAGAGGAAGATCGTTCGTTCCGAGATGGACCCCGTCCGCCTCCGCGGCCAGCGCGATGTCGACCCTGTCGTTCATGACCATCGCGACGCCGCGCGCGGCGCAGATCTCGCGCACGGCGCGCGCGTGCGCCAGCAGCTCGCCGTCGTCGAGCGACTTCTCGCGCACCTGCACGGCGTCGACCCCGCCCGCGATCGCGCGCTCGAGCACGGCGTCCCACGGCAGCCTGCACTGGCCGCGCGTGAGGAGGAGGCACAGCCGCCACTGCGCGCCGCGTCGGATGGTGTGCGCCGTTTCACGCCCGCTCATCCGCACAGCGTAGCGCGAGGCGGCTATTCTCTCGCTCCTCGGAGGCTGCACCATGACCACTGATCCATCGAACAAGCCCGACACGTCCCGACGCGAGTTCCTGGGCGCCTTGGCGCTTGGAGCCGCGGGCGCCGCCACTGGCGGGGCCTTCGCCACAAGCGGCATCTTCCAACCGACTTCCAACCCGGAGAGCACGACCATGAGCTTCACGCTGCCTGAACTTCCCTACGCAGAGAACGCCCTCGAGCCCGCGATCGACGCGCTCACGATGAACATCCACCGCACGAAGCACCACAACGCCTATGTGACCAACCTCAACAAGGCGCTCGAGGGGCACGCGGATCTCGCGTCGATGTCGATCGAGGACCTCTGCCGCAACATCGCCAAGCTCCCGGAGTCGATCCGCACGGCCGTGCGCAACAACGGCGGCGGACACTGGAACCACTCGATGTTCTGGAAGTGGATGGCCCCCGCGGGCCAGGGCGGCGCCCCAAGCGCGGAGCTCGCCGCCGCGATCGACAAGTCCTTCGGCTCGATGGACGCGTTCAAGGAGAAGTTCGCGGCGGCCGGCGCCGGCCGCTTCGGCTCGGGCTGGGCGTGGCTCTGCAAGAATCCCGACGGCTCGCTCGCCGTCTGCTCGACGCCGAACCAGGACAACCCGCTGATGGCAGGCATCGCCGACTGCGGCGGCATGCCGATCCTCGGCTGCGATGTCTGGGAGCACGCCTACTACCTCCACTACCAGAACCGCCGCCCCGACTACCTGAAGGCGTGGTGGAGCGTGGTCAACTGGGCCGAGGTCAGCAGGCAGTATGCCTCGGCCTGACGCCCGCTGAGGAAGACCCTTCCGCAGAACGGGCCCGCGCGGAGCGGCGATTGTTCATCCGCGCGGGCTTTGTTACGCTGCCTCCATGTCGAACTGGTACTACGCCGTTGACGGCGGATCGCAGGGCCCCTTCGATGACGGCGCGCTCCGAAACCTTGCCCTGCGCGGCAAGATCGGACCAAGCACGCTCGTCTGGAAGGAAGGCATGTCCGCCTGGACCGCGGCCGGAGAACTCGCCGAGCTGCAGGAGGCGCTTCGCGCCGCGCGCCAGGCGCGCGCGGCGGCGTCCGTGGTCGCCGCGCCGCCTCTGAACAACGCTGGAATCCAGCGACAGCCGTTCGACCCGGGAGCCGCGACCTCCGACGCGACGGGCGGCATCATTCCCTACAAGAACCCGCTTGCGCTCACGGGCTACTACATCGGGATCTTCTCGCTGATCCCCTGCGTCGGGATGCTGCTCTCGGTCCCTGCGATCGTCCTCGGAGTCCTCGGTCTCCGCGCGCGCGCGCGCGAACCGAAGATTCGGGGCGCCGCGCACGCCTGGATCGCGATCGTGACGGGAACGATCTCGATGCTGCTCTACGGAGCGCTCACGATCGCATGGCTCGCCGGACCCCGCTCGCCGATGTGAGCGGCGTCGGCTTCCGTGAGACGGAATCGCGATCATCGGAGTCGGCGGCTGACATCATCCGTTCCGCCTGCGAAAGCACGCGGGCACCCCCGCGCTCCGTAGCACCAAAGGGAGCCGCCGCAGCGGCGACCGCTCAGTCCCCCGGCATCAGCCCGTCGATCAGCGCATCGAATGCGGCGCGGTTCGACTCGACCGTGTCCTTCGGGCCGACGAGCCTGAAGAACACATTGCGCCCCTCGGCCTGCACGATCGCGGCGAGCTGCATGAAGCCGCGCTTCGCGGCGGGCGCGCCCATCGCGAAGTAGTCGCCCTCGAGCTCGACGAGCTCGACCTGAAGCGGCCCGACCTCCTTGCGCGACCGCTTCGCCGTCACCGCCTCGTCGCCGTTGCGGAACTGGCCGCGCCAACGCTCGATGTTCGCCTCGAGCGGGCCTCCGTCGCCCGCCACGAACACGCTGACGATGAGCTCGGCCGTCAGCGTCGAGTCCGCGCCGCCGGGAACGCTGTACTGCAGCGTGCGGAACTGCATCGACGGCTTCGTCCAGACCCATGAACTCGGCTTCGGCCCACGCAGGCCTGCGACCTCGAGCCACTGCGGGTCGTCCGCGCTCGTCGAGACCTTCCAGTTCGCGGGATCGGCCGTCGAACCAGCCGACGGTGCGGCGGTCTCGCCTGCGGCTGCAGCAGCGGGCGCTGCGGGCGTGGGGCCTGCCTCCGTCACGGGCATCGCGGGCGCGGGCGGCTTCGGCGCAGGCGCCTCGGTGCACGCGGTGACGGCCGCAGCGGCGGCGGCGAGGAGCGACGCGGGGAGGACGAGGTTCAAGCGGTGCCTGTTCTGCATGAGGGCCGTAGCATAGCCCCCTTCATGGAGACGACGCGCGACGCAGCCATCACGCTCCGCAACGCCCGCGTGTGGACGGGCGACCCCGCGCGACCGCACGCGACGAGCGTCACGCTGCGCGGCGGGATGGTGGAGTCCGTCGGGCCAACGCCCGCGCCCCCGCAGGACGCCGCCGACCGCTCCATCGACCTCGGCGGACGCTGGGTCGGCCCCGCGTTCATCGACGCGCATCTCCACATCACGCTCGGAGCCGCAACCCTCGCGCAGTGCAACCTTGCGGGCTGCACCTCGCGCGACGAGTTCGAGTTGCGGCTGCGCGACCACCGCGCGACGCTCGACGCCGCGGGCGAGCGCGACGCGTGGCTCGTCGGCTTCGGCTGGAACGAGGCCGATTGGAAGGGCGACGCGCCCACGCGCGAGTGGCTCGCTGCCATCGATCGCCCCGCCGTCGCGTGGCGCATGGACCAGCACAGCTGCGTGGTCAACGACGCGGCGCTCGCGCTCCTCGACACGAGCCCGATCGACGGCGGCGAGATCGAGCCCGAGCGCGGCATCTTCCGCGAGCAAGCCGCTTGGAAGCGCGTGATTCCCGCGATTCCCGCGCCAAGCGCAGCCGCGAAGCGCGCGAACCTCGCGCGCGCGACGGCGTATCTCCACACGCTCGGCCTCGCGGCGGGCGGGTCGATGGAGTACCTCGCCGATGTCCGCGATGTCTACATCCCGTCGCTTGGGTCGCTCGCCTTCCGCGTGCACGCGACGGTGCTCGACCGCGACTGGCCGCTCGACGCGCCGCCCGTCCTGCCGCGGGAATCAAGCGATTTCTTCCGCATCGTCGGCTTCAAGAGCTTCGCAGACGGCACACTCGGCTCGCGCACCGCGTGGATGCTCGAGCCCTACGCAGATGCGCCGCACACGAGCGGCCTCGCGATGGAGCACACGCTGCGCGGCGAACTCGGCGCGTGGATGCGCGCCGTGCAGAGGACAGCGCTCTCGCCCGCCTTGCACGCGATCGGCTACCGCGCCGCGCTCGAGCTCATCGACGCGTTCGATGCGTGCAGAGACTCGCCCGCGCCACGCTTCGAGCACGCGCAGACGCTGCATCCCGCCGACATCCCGAGGCTCGCGGGTCGCTTCGCCAGCATGCAGCCCCTGCACAAGGCGGACGACGCGCGCCTCGCGCTTGCGCGCCTCGGCCCCGCGCGCATCGCGCGCTTCTTCGCGTTTCGCGCGCTCCTCGAGCACGGGGCACGGCTCGCGTTCGGCAGCGACTGGCCGATCGTGTCGCCCGATCCGCTGCTCGGGATCCGCGCCGCGGTCACGGGTCTCGACCTCGATGGCCGTCCGTTCGCGACCGAACACTCGATCGGCGTCGCCGACGCGCTCGTCGCCTACACGCGCACGGCTGCGGAGATGCTCGGCTTCCCCGGCGGCATGCTTCGCGAGGGCCGCGCGGCTGATCTCGTCGTCCTCGACCGCTCGCCCTTCGAGGTCGACTGGACGCGCGAACTCCCGAAAGTCGACGCGACGATCGTCGGCGGTCGCGCGGTCTTCGAGCGATTGCCTATCCTTCGCGCCCTGCCCACGCGCTGACGAAGGAACCCCATGGACATCGGCATCTTCGGCATCTACAACTCGCTCGGCCCCTCGGGCGCCGCGAGCTACTTCCTCTGGTGCGTCGCGGCGATCACGCTGCACGAGCTTGCGCACGGATGGGCCGCCCTCTGGCAAGGCGACGACACGCCGACCCGCGAAGGCCGCATGACCTGGAACCCAATGGTCCACATGGGGATCTACTCGCTCCTCTGCCTCGCGCTCGTCGGCATCGCGTGGGGCATGATGCCGACGGATCCGAGCAAGTACCGCTGGGGCCGCCAGGGCCGCATCGTCGTTTCAGGCGCAGGCCCCGCGATGAACATCCTGCTTGCGTTCGCCTGCTGGACAGGACTTGGCCTCGTCGACGGGTTCGCGCCCGACGCGGAGCGCGACTCGATGGCGGGAAAGCTGGCGCAGTTCCTCTTCATCGGCGGCCTCCTCAACGGAATGATCGCGCTCTTCAACCTGCTGCCGCTGCCGCCGTTCGACGGCGCGAGCATCGTGGCGGGCTTCTCGCGCACCTACTACCGCTGGATGCACGACCCGCGCATCGCGACGGCGGGCTTCTTCATCGTGCTCGTGGCGATGTTCTCGGGAGTCGCGGGCATCTGCGCGACCGCGGCCGTCAGGGTCGGCAACGCTTGGGCGCTCGGCGTCGAGGGCGTCGTGCTGTCGGCGATGAAGTAGCCGCCTCCACGCGGCCCACCCGTTATCGGGGCGTGCCCGCTGCGATTGCATCGCCTCGGCCGTTCCACTACCTTGCTCGACTCGCAACCGCGAGCCGAAGGCGCAGCGCACGGCGGTCACTCCCGTCCCACGCTGCGCCAGAGTCCTCCTGAGTCCGTCATGCGACGGGCGGGACCGAGGTTCGCCTTTCCGAAAGGGTGACGACATGGTCGTCCTCCGCATGAAGCGAATGGGCCGCGCCCATTCTCCGTTCTACCGCCTGTCCGCCATGGACAAGCGCAACCCCCGCGACGGCGCCGTCATCGAGAACCTCGGCTGGTACAACCCGGTCGCGAAGCCCGGCGCCCAGTATCAGTTCAACGTCGAGCGGGTGAAGTACTGGCTCTCCGTGGGCGCGCAGCCCTCCGAGACAGCAGCGAACCTGCTCAAGAAGGTCGGCGTCGACCCGACCCCGGGCAAGAAGTCGTAAGTCAAGTGATCCGACGAGCGCCGTCGGCGACCGTGCCGTCTGCGCCGCGCAGGTGACACCTCGACTCGCGTGGAATCCATGCGCATTGATGTGCTCACCATCTTCCCCGACCTCTTCACGGGATTCCTCGCAACGAGCATCCCGGCGAACGCGATCAGAGAAGGCGCCCTCTCGTGCCATGTGCACGACATCAGGGCGTACGCGGCCAACAAGCACCGCAAGGTCGACGACAGGCCGTTCGGCGGAGGTCCAGGCATGGTCATGATGTGCCAGCCCATCTTCGACGCCGTCAAGGCTGCCGAGTCTGAGGACTCCGCCGCCGGCGGTGGCGTGGTGCGCGTGCTGCTCTCGCCGCAGGGCGAGAGACTCACGCAGCCGCGCGTCGAGTGGCTTGCGCAGCAGCCGCGCCTGCTCCTTCTCTGCGGTCACTACGAAGGCATCGACGAGCGCGTGATCGAGGAGCTCCAGCCCCTCGAGATCTCGCTCGGCGACTATGTCCTCTCGGGAGGCGAGCTCGGCGCGATGGTTCTCATCGACGCCGTGGCGCGCCTGCAGCCCGGGGTCCTCGGACACGAGGATTCCGCGGCGGAGGACTCGTTCAGCGTGCGCTCGCCCGAGGGCGCGCATCTCCTCGATTGTCCGCACTACACCCGTCCCCGCGAGTGGAACGGGCGTGAGGTGCCGGAAGTCCTGCTGTCGGGCGACCATGCAGAGGTCGCGCGCTGGCGGGATGAGCAGCGGCTTCTGCGCACGCGTGCGCGGAGGCCCGATCTCTTCTCCAACGCTCCACTCGCTGATTCGCAACCCCTGCCGGCGCGCAACGACCACAAGCACGCCGCGCATGTTGCACGACCCACGCGGTCGAACGGGTCGCCCGAAGGCGACGCCGGACTGCACGGGCAAACCGCGCCTGAAGGCGCATGAGGACTTTCACATGGCACGCAACCGCACCGAAATCATCAACAGTGTCGTCGCCTCGCAGCTCAAGCCCGCGGGTGAACTCCCGAAGTTCTCCGTCGGCGACACGATCGATGTCCACTACAAGATCATCGAAGGCGACAAGGAGCGCATCCAGGTCTTCCAGGGCGTTCTCCTGGCCGACACGGGCCGCGGCATCCACCGCATGGTCACCGTCCGCCGCATCGTGGCGAACGAGGGCGTCGAGCGCTCGTTCCCCGTCCACTCGCCGCGCCTCGCCAAGATCGAGGTCGTGCGCCGCGGCGACGCCCGCCGCGCGAAGCTCTTCTACCTCCGCGACCGCTTCGGCAAGAGCCGCCGCCTGCGCGACCAGCGCCGCGGCCTGAAGCACGTGGATGGAGCGGTCGCCGCTGCGGCGGCTCCCTCCGGTGCTTGAGAGATGAGCGACGCTGGAGCGGTCGCCGCTGCGGCGGCTCGCTCTGGCGCGAAGAACACAGATCCACAACTGGCCGCGCGTGCGGCCAGTTGTGTTTTTGCGCAATCCACGCCGATCCCGGACATGTGCACGGCACGCGCCGTGCGCCCATCCCGAGGACTACACTGCGCCCCCCATGCGCGTCACCCTCGCCAAGAGCTTCACCTTCGAAGCCGCCCACTACCTCCCCTGCTTCCCCGATGGGCACAAGTGCCGCCGCATGCACGGCCACTCGTTCCGCGTCGAGGTCGTGGTCGAGGGCGACATGGACCCCGCGAAGGGCTACCTCGTCGACTACGGCGACATCAAGAAGGCGGTCTCGCCCGTCCACGACGCGCTCGACCACCGCTGCCTGAACGAGATCCCCGGGCTCGAGAACCCGACCGCGGAACTCCTCGCGCGCTGGATCTGGGATCGCCTCAAGCCCACGCTTCCCATGCTCTCGCAGGTCATCGTCTGCGAGACCTGCACCAGCCGCTGCGTCTACGAGGGCCGCTGATGCGCCGCCCCGTCCACCTCCTGCACGACTCGAGGACGCTTGCGCGCATGATCGGCACGGAAACCCCCTGCTGCGAGCAGGTCGCGATGTCGACCGAGGGGCCGATGCGGATCTTCGCCTCCTTCGTCGACGGCAACCCGCTCTCTGGCGCGTGGCTCGTCGATCTCGACGCGCCCTCGTCCCGCATCGTCTCGTGGAGCGGAACCCTCGCCGACGAACCCTTCGGCGACGACCCCCGCACCTGGATGCGCGCGGGCCATGAGCGCTTCGCGGGCTTCCTCGGCGAGGTGGCACCCGCGCTGCGCACCCACGGCCGCACGCTCTGCTTCCGCCCGCACCACCGCCATGTCCTCGGCGATGTGCATGCCTCGGTGAAGCTCCTGCGCGAGCGCGCGGGCGAGCCGTTCGAAGTGCTCCTCTCGCCTGCGGACCTCCTTGCGCCGTCCATGCTCGACACGGTGGACGACCACCTCGCGCGCATGTTCGCCCACCTCGGCCCGGTCGCCGCAGCGGTCCTCCTCCGCGATGTCCGACCTGGCGCCGGCAGCGCCGAAAGCGGCCTTCTCGAGCCCTGCGCGGCGGGCGAGGGGGCGCTCCCGCTTGCGCTCGTCGGGCGCCTCCTCGCCGAGCATGTGCCGCCCGAGACCCCCGTGATCATCCTTCCTGAGGACCAGGTCCGACTGCGCGAGCCGCTCGGAGCGTGAAGAGCGCGTGATTCCCGCGCGGACATTTGCCGCGGCGATCGGGCAGGGTAGACTCCTGCTTGTCTGCGGAACGGATGCCGCGACCTGGAGCGACGATGTCAGCCCTGCCGATCGGGCTCGAGGGCGGAGGCCCTCTCAGAGCCAATGGACTGGACGCGAAGGTTCTGGTCCTGAACCGACATTTCAGCGCCATCCGCGTGGTCGACGCGCGGCGAGCGTTTGTTCTGCTCGCGAAGGAGATCGCGGAGGTCGTCGCCGTCGAGGACGGCTCGTATGTGTCGTATCCGTTCTCGACCTGGACGGAGCTGAGCGAGTTCCGCCGCGAGTTCGAGTCGCACGACCACGACTGGGTCCGCACGGCGCGCATCACGATCGCCGTGCCGAAGATCGTGCGCGTGCTCGGCTACGACCGTCTGCCGCGCGAGGCCGTGAAGCTCAACCGCCGCAACATCTATGCGCGCGACTCGAACCGCTGCCAGTACTGCGGCCGGACCTTCGCCACGCGGGAGCTGACGCTCGACCACATCAAGCCGCGCGTCCAGGGCGGCGGGAACTCGTGGACCAACCTCGTCTGCGCCTGCGTGAAGTGCAACGCGCGCAAGGGCGGCCGCACGCCCGAGCAGGCGGGGATGCGGCTGATCCGCCCCGCCGTGAAGCCGAAGCGGAATCCCGCCATCTCGCTCCGGCTCGGGAGCCCGAAGTACGAGTCGTGGAAGGCGTTCCTCGACGAGGCCTACTGGACGGTCGAGCTGAGCGACGACTGAGGATGCGCCGAGCCGTCGGCGATGGAGCAAGGTCCGAAACGCGTGTGAAGATTGACGCCCCCGCCACGCTCCCCCGCGGAGTTCTCGACGGCGACCGTTAGCATCCTGCGCATGTCGAAGAACAAGGACAAGAAGTCGAACGCGGAAGCCGCGCCTGACGAATCCGCCGCGCCCGAGTCGCGCAAGGCCGGGAAGGCTGCCGAGAAGGCCGCCGCGAAGCTCGCACGCAAGGCCGCGAAGGACACGGCGAAGACCGACAAGCCTGAGAAGAAGATGAAGAAGAAGTCCGGCAAGAGGCGCACCGACGACGATGGCACGCCGCGCTTCAGGCATGTCCGCCGGAAGAAGCGCTCGAGTGGAAAGGGCCCGACCCCGCAGGAGATCGGCGAGTCGCTCGTCGCGCTCTTCAACGCGGGGAAGTCCGACGAGGCCGAGTCGACCTGGTACCACCGCAAGATCGAGTCGATCGAGGAGGACGGCACCGTCTTCGAGGGCGCGAAGGGCGTCGCCGAGAAGAGCGCGTGGTGGAGGTCGACCTTCACGGTGCTGTCGATGCAGGCGACGGGGCCGTACGTGTGCTCGACGGGATTCACCGTCGTCTACGACGGCCGCGTGCGCTCGGCCGATGGAACCGAGATCGCCATCCGCGAGGCGGGCGTCTACACCGTCGAGGACGGCCGCATCGTGCGCGAGGAGTTCATGCGCGCGGCGTTCTAGGGCGCTCGCAACCTGCACGCTTTGGAGCTGAAACGGCCGGAGACAGCCTTCGCAGACTGCTCGCCGTGGTAGGCGCGAGTGGTGATCGCGAGTGGTGATCGCGAGACCGAACGCGGCGCGCGCGTGGGCCCTCGGAGGCGGCTCACGACATGAGCGACATGCCGATGGTGAGCGTGACGGCGTTCGCGATCGCGTGCGCCACCATCGGCGCGATCAGGCTCTCGCGCAGCTCGCGGCTGAGCGCGAAGCCCGTCGCGAGACCGCCGAGCACGGGCGTGAAGAGGAGCCCCTGCGGATGCACCGCGGCGAACACGGCGCTCGAGATCACGGCCGACGCCAGGATCGAGAGCCAGCGGATGCGCGGCGTGACCACGCTGCGCATGTGCCCGTACAGCACGCCGCGGAAGACGATCTCCTCGACGATGGGCGCCGCGACCGAGGCGACGGCGAAGAGCAGGATCATCTGCAGCCCCGAGGCACCGCCGATGAGGTCGGCCGCGGGATGCGACGGGCTGTCCGAGGGCCCGAACACCTGCTGCGAGATCCAGTTCATCAGGAAGAAGAGGGCGAAGCCGCCCATGAGGAGCGGCACGGCGGAGAAGTAGCAGGCGACGCCCGCGAGGACCTCGCGCACGACGCCCGCGCCGCGGCTCAGGCCGCAGAGCCGCATCAGCTCCGCGGGCTGCATTCCGCGGAGGATCGGGTAGCCGAGCGCCGCAAGCGACAGGAAGAACGCGACGAAGCTGAAGGCGAGGCTGATCGATGTGCCCGTGGTGGCTGGGTCTGCGCCGAGTCGGTCGGAGACCGTCTGCACGAGAAGCCCGCCGCCGAGATTGAGCGCATAGAAGAGCGCGAGCCATGCCACGAAGGTCTCGCCGAGGAGCACGGCGTGGGTGCCGTTCTCGCTCGGGTTGAACCGGCCGCGGCGCGACGCTCCGAACAGCGAGACGAGGATCCAGAGGAGCGCCCCGAGCCCGACGAGCGCGCCAATCCCGTACCAGAGCCCTGCGCCCGCGACGCCGAAGAGCGCGCGCGTCGCCTCGGCCTGCCCGCCGCCGCAGAGAACCCGCCCGAAGTATCCGAGCGACTCCTCGAGCTCCGCGCACTCCTCCGCAGGCGGCACCGCCGCCGGATCGGCCGCGCGAGCCTCCATCGCGGCTGCGACGCGCGCGGCGAGCGATCGCGCCGAGGCGCCCTCGCTCGCCTCCCCGAGCTGACGGGCGAACTCGGCGCCTTCGCTCCAGCCGGTGACCTCCCCGACGAGCACCGCGTAGCCGAGGCGATGGCTCGCCGGCGCATCGTCGTCATCGAGCTGCTGCGCGTTGAGGAGGATCTCCGAGCCGCCGCCGACCGGGCCGAAGGCCCGCAGGCCGCTGAGGGCGACGGCGAACTTTCCGAGCAGCTCGGCCTCGCGCGTCGGTGGCGCGAGCGGAGCCTCGGCATCGTCGACGGCCGCCGCCGCATCGGCGGCCAGTCCATCCTCGATCTCCTTCGACACCATTCGGAAGGCGTTGATGCCCGCGACCGTGAGCGTGATGACGATCCAGATCAGGACGAGGCGGTGTCGAAGCGTCATATCGGTCCTTCGAAGGTGGATGCGGGCCGCAGCTCCGCGCTTATAGGACAACCTGCGGGCACATCGAGGGCGGCGTCGATGCGGAGATCCTCCGCGCTGTCCGATCGGCCTTCGATCATCGACAGAATGCGCCTCGCACGCGAGGATTGGCCGCGTCCCGAACCCGAGCCGGCGCACCGCGACTCCCGACATCGGCGCAACCTTGACACCACTCGGCGGAGTGGTATCCTCACCGATTCTCCGCACGGCGATCCGTGCTCACCTTCGCTGTTCTCCGTCGGCGTCGCCGACTCGAGACGGAACAATTCTGGACAGACCATGCCCCGTCAGACCTACATTGCAAAGCGCGGCGAGATCAAGACCGTTTGGCGTCATGTCGATGCCGAAGGCAAGACGCTCGGCCGCCTCGCCACCGAAGTCGCCACCGTGCTCATGGGCAAGCATCGCCCCGAGTACACGCCCGGCGTTCTCAGCGGCGATGCCGTCATCGTCACGAATGCATCGAAGGTCGTGCTCACGGGTCGCAAGCTCGACCAGAAGACGCGCCGCCGCTGGTCTGGATACCCGGGTGGCCTGAAGGTGCGCTCGTACCGCCAGGAGATCGAGTCGAACCCAGCGCGCCTCGTGTCGGAGGCGATCCTCCGCATGGTGCCGAAGGGCCGCTTCGGACGCTCGCTCCATTCCCGCCTTCGCGTCTTCGCGGGCGCGACGCACACCCACGGCTCGCAGGAGCCCATCGCGATCGAGTCGCCCAGCGCGCGTCACGAGATGCCCGCCGAGCGCCCCGTCGCCACCGAGCGCGCCGCACGCACGAAGAGCGCTCCCCGTCGCGCGAACTCGCGCGCCGCGAAGTGATCGAGAGAGATCGACGACTCAACGACGAACACACGAACGAAGCACCTTGCGCGCGCCGACAGGCACGCTGAACCACGAACGAGTGGAAACCACGAAGAAGACGCCATGATCGACCAGACGCCTGACCAGACGACCGCCGCGACGCCCGCCCCCACCAAGACCCGCATCCTGCGTGGTCCCGACCAGAAGGGTTGGTACTGGGGAACCGGCCGTCGCAAGACCGCCGTCGCGCGCGTGCGCGTCAAGGGCGGAAGCGGCGCGGTCGAGGTCAACGGCAAGGATCTGCCCGAGTTCTTCGTCGAGGAGCGCGACAGGCAGCTCATCCTGAATGTCCTCGACAAGACCGGCCTCAAGGGCAAGGTCGATGTCAAGGTGAACGCCGTCGGCGGCGGCAGCACCGGCCAGTGCGGCGCCACCGTGCTCGGTCTCGGCCGCGCCGTCCTCAACTACGACGCGACGCTCGAGCCGATCCTCCGCGAGCACGGCTTCCTGAGCCGCGACTCGCGCAAGGTCGAGCGCAAGAAGTACGGCCAGGCCGGCGCCCGCCGTCGCTTCCAGTTCAGCAAGCGATGACGAGCCTCGAGCGGTCGCCGCTGCGGCGGCTTCCTTGGAGCGGTCGCCGCTGCGGCTGCTCCCTTTGGTGCTATTCAGGGCCTTTTGCCCGCATGCTTCAGCATGCGGAACGGGTGATGTCAGCCGTCGTTTGAGCGGTCGCCGCTGCGGCGGCTCCCTCTGGCCACTTCAGCACCAGAGCGAGCAAGCTGCGAAGCAGGTTGCGAGCGCTCAAGCTCGCGCGCTCAAAGTCGCCTGATCGCCGCTTCCGCCTCGCGAAGACGCTTCGTCATGAGCGCGATGGTGGTGCGCTCTTCCTGCGCCATGCGCTCGATGGTGCGCGGCATCTCGCCCGCGAAACCGTAACGGCGCGCAAGAAGCCTCGCGGCGACCGCCGCCTCGCCGGTTCCCGGGACGAGCCGTTCGACCAGCTGCCGACGGTGCGAGAGCGGATCGACGAGATGCTGCCACTGCGCCGTCTCTCCCAGAAGCGCCTGCGCCACGCCGGACGAGTGGCGTGCTGCGGCGCGGGTCGGGCGTCGCATGGGAAGCCGCTTGGCAAGCGCGTAGTCCGACGCGAGCGAGACGGCGCGCTCGAATCGCTGACGGGATGGATCGAACGCCGTCACCACGCCATGCACCGCCTCGACGAGCGAACGGGCGAGCGAGCGGAGTTCATCGGACGGAAGCCGCTCAGGGCCGATGTCGCAGAAGTGATCCGCGCGACCGAGCGCGACCACGAGCGCGCGCTCGACGAGGAGCGCCCGCAGCCTCAGCGCGAATCGGAGGTCCGTCTCGATCTGGTCGACGGTCGCGCGCTCCGGCCAGCGCTGCAGTGCGTCGATGGCGCGCGAGGCGCGGCGAAGGAGGAAGTGCATCGCGGCTGCGCGGGTCTCGTCGCGCTCCGCGTGACTGCGCGACTCTCGTGCGTGCAGCCTGCGGATCTCGCGTGCGCTCTCGATCGCCTCGAGCAGGTTGCCGTCGCGGAGGCCGAGCGGCTGGAGCCGCCGGGCAGCGGGCGCGAAGGGAATGGTCTCGTCGGCCCCGGGAAGGTCGAAGGTGGGAAGCTCGACCCACGAGGGCTGGACGGCGCGCAGTCGCTCCGCGCGGCGGCGGTCGACGAGCGCCCGAACATACGACTCGCTCTTCCCGATCCGCTCCGCCACGCGCGACGGCTCGATGGCCAGACGCCATGCGCGCTCGACGAAGGGCCCGATCCGCTCGCTGCTGCGCTGGCGGCGACGCGCGGACGCGCCAAACTCGCGCAGATAGATCAGCCGCACCCCTTCGTGCGATCGGCCATGGGCGAGCGCGACCTGCTTCGCGGCCTGGTTCAGCGAGGCCCCCGCGGCGATCAGCGCGCGGCCCGCCTCGACCAGTGCGCGGCGCTCGTCGCCGTCGATGCGGCGGAAGCTGCGGGCGCGCTCGATCTCCGCGCCATGATGCGCCCTGTAGCGCGCGAGCGCCTCGCGGTAGATCGCCACGCGGGACCGCCCGTCCTCGACGACCCAGTGCGCGCAGAGCCCGCTGCGGCGCCAGCGCTGGAGCGTCTTCGAGGCGACGCCGAGTTCCTGCGCCAGCTCCTCGAGGGTTCCCGCGCCGCCCTCGCGCTCATCGCCCGTCAGCTCGAGCCGTTCCGAGAGGTCGAGCACCAGCGTCGTGAGGTCGGCGACGAGCTCGCGGCCTGAGGCGACCTGCGTCGGAAGGACGCCCGTGCCTGCTCCCACGCCGATGACGGATGCGAGCGCCTCCGACAGCGCGTATTCGGCCGTCGGGTCGATCGTGGGAATCAGCGCTTCCGCCGCGAGCATCCTGCCACGGATCGACTCCTGCGGATCGGACGCCGTCCGCGCGGGAATGACCCCGAGGCTGGGAAGTGTGTAGGACGCTCGGCGCGGCATGGATCGGTGTCTTTCGCTCGACGGCGAGAACACTCTACTTCGTGGGTATCGGATCTACGCGCGAACCCGCGCCGATTCGGCAGCGTGGGGATGATTCGGGAACATTTTCCCCCGCTCGGGCGGGTTCTCGAGCCCTTCCCCGATCCCGTCAGCCGGCGGCGGAGCCGAGCCGCGGACCGTCCGATGCGCCTGCGCGAACCGCAGCCGCCGACTCCGTGCCGCCCGACAGCGAAACCGAGATCGCGCTCGAGACCGACCGCGGGATCCGCGGGTTGAGCCGCGTCAGGCACTCGTGGACGATCAGGCCGCTCGCGGCCGCAAGCGTCGGGAGATGCGCGCGGGAGCGGCGGTCGCGTGAGATCAGCTCGACCTCGCACCCGAGCCAATCCTCCATCCGCGACGCCCCGAGCCCGGTGAGGTCCACCGTGATCTGGTCCATGTTGACCGCGCCGACCACAGGTGCCTCCGCGGGCGTGCCGTCGGGCCTGAGGACGCGGACATGGGTCGCCACGCCGTCGCCCGCGGCGCGGGAGGTCGGATAGCCGTCTGCGTAGCCCACGGGGATGAGACCGATGGTCGACGCGCGAGGCGCCGTCCAGCGCGCGCCGTAGCCGACAGAGGCGCCCTCCGCGATGCGCTTCACCTGGACGAGTCGGCTCGCCCAGCGCACCGCGGGGCGGAGGTCGCCCGACGCGAGGAGCGGCGAATCCGCGCAGAGCTCCTCGAGCCCGTAGCCGAGCCACGCGAGGCCGAACCGCACCATGCTCCGGTGGTAGCGACGGCCCCGCGCGAGCGCGTAGGTGCTCGCGACATGCTCGATCGCCTCGGCGGGAACAAGCCTGCGATGCGCGGCGAGGAACGCGTCGAAGGCCTCGAGCTCGCGTTCCGTGATCTCGCTGCTCGAGCGCGAATGCGAGAAGTGGGTGAAGATCCCGCGAAGCGAGAGCCTTCCGCCCGTCGCGACCGCGCGCAGGATGCGGGCGGCCTCCTCGGGCGCGGCGCCTCCCCTGCTCATGCCGACATCGAGCTCGAGATGGACCGGCAGCGTCGCGCCAAGCGATTCCGCGCACTCCGCAAGCCGCGCGGCCTGCACCTCGTCGTGCACCACGAGGTGGAGCTGCCCGGCCAGCACGAGACGCACGAGTTCGTCCTCGCGCGCGATGTCGACGACGGGCATCAGGACAAGGACGGGAACGGCGCCGTTCACGGCGGCGGCGGTCTCGATCGCCTGGCGAAGCGAGTAGACGGCGAGCATCTCGGCGCCCGCCGAGACGAGACGGCGGGCCACGCGGCCGACGCCGAGGCCGTAGGCGTCGGCCTTCACGATCGGGCAGAGCCCGCATCCCTCGCCGACCGCGCGGCGCAGGACGGCCATGTTGTGGTCGATGGCCGAGAGGTCGATGTCGATCGTGCTCGTGTCCTGCATGGCATCCTGCCTCGCAAGGGGGTGGTCTGGCGCGGGGTGTATTTGTATCGACTCGGGAAAGCCTCTACCATCAGCGGACGAATCACACGAATCCCGGGCGGGTGGCCGCCCCTGCAGAAAGCGTCAATGGACACAGCATCACCAGAAACTTTCGTCACAGACCGCACCTTCGCCGACCTCGGACTGAAGCCCGCCCTCCTCGAGGGCCTGACCAAGCGTGGCTTCCGCCACCCGACCCGAATCCAGGCCGCCCTCATCCCCGCCGCGCTCGCCGGGAAGGATGTGCTCGGCCAGGCGAAGACGGGAACGGGGAAGACGGCCGCCTTCGGCCTCCCGCTCCTCAACATGCTCGACCCCGACGCGGCGTTCTCCGCGCTCGTCCTCGTTCCCACGCGCGAGCTGGCCATCCAGGTGGCCAAGGAACTGCAGGAGCTTGGAAGCTTCGCCAAGGTGCAGACCGTGGCGGTCTACGGCGGCCAGCCCATCACCAAGCAGCAGCCGCTCCTCGCCAAGGGTCCGCCGATCGTCGTCGGCACGCCCGGCCGCGTCATGGACCTCGAGGAGCGCGGGATCCTGCCCTTCCGCGACTTCCGCTTCGCGATCCTCGATGAAGTCGACCGCATGCTCGACATCGGCTTCCGCGACGACATCCGCAAGATCCTCGGCAAGCTGAGGAAGACCCCGCAGACGATGTTCGTGTCGGCGACGATCTCCCCCGAGATCGAGAAGCTCGCGCGCAGCTACATGAAGGAGCCCGAGAAGATCGTCACCTTCGAGAAGAGCCTCACGGTCTCGCAGGTGAAGCAGAGCTACTTCACGGTCGAGCGCTGGGACAAGCGCCGGCTGCTGCTCCATCTGCTCAAGAAGGAGAGCCCCGGCCTGACCGTCGTCTTCTGCCGCACCAAGCGCGCGGTCGACGAGGTGACCCTCTTCCTCGAGAAGAACAAGATCGACGCGCACGCGATGCACGGCGACATGTACCAGAAGAAGCGCGACCAGGTCATGGGAAGGCTCCGCGAGGGCAACCTCTCCGTGCTCGTGGCCAGCGACCTCGCCGCACGAGGGCTCGATGTCGACGACATCACGCATGTCGTGAACTACGACATGCCCGAGGATCCCGAGGTGTACATCCACCGCATCGGCCGCACGGCGCGCGCGGGCCGCAAGGGCGTGGCGTGGAGCTTCGTGACGCCCGACCAGGGCGAGCTCCTCACCAACATCGAGATGCTGGCGAACGTGGAGATCCCGTGCCTCGGCTACGACGACTTCAAGCCGGGGCCGATCCCCGCGGAGGTCGCCGCGATGCGCGAGCACGAGGCGAAGCGGCGCGAGGACGCGCAGCATGCGCGCAACCGCACGGCGGGCCCGGAAGTTCCCGTCGTCGAGACGGTCGACGCCTCGATGTTCCCAGACGGCATCGTGCCGACGGCGCTCCCGTCCCGGCGCCTCGGCGGCCGCGCGCGCACGAAGCGCCGCTGAACGGGATCAACCGTGACGACCGCGCGAACGCCCTTCGTCCGCACAGCGCCCGAGGTCGAGGCCGCCCTCGCGGAAGGTCGCCCCGTGGTCGCGCTGGAGACCGCGGCCGTCACGCACGGACTTCCCCGCACGCCGCTCGCGCGTGCGCTTCCCTGCCTCGCCGACGACGACATGCCCGCGTCCGTGCGAGCGTGCTTCGAGGGCGGCGCGCCCGTCCATGCCGCGCTCGGGCACGCACAGGCCGCCGCGGTGCGCGCGGAGGGCGCCGTTCCCGCGTCGATCGGCATGCTGCGCGGCGAGCTTGTGATCGGCCTCACCCGCGCGGAACTCGACGAGCTCGCCGACTCTTCCGACGCCGAGAAGCTCAGCGCGCGCGACATTCCGCTCGTCGCGGCGCGCGGCGGCGGCGGCGGAACGACCGTCGCGGGCACGCTCCTCGCGTGCGCGCTCGCGTCGCCGAGGCCGATCGACATCTTCGCGACGGGCGGAATCGGCGGCGTCCACAGGGGTTTCGCGGTGCGGCCCGATGTCTCGGCGGACCTGCGCGCGATCCGCGAGACGGGCGCGCTCGTGGTGACCGCAGGCGCGAAGTCGATCCTCGACCTCGCCGCGACGGTCGAGGCGCTCGACACGCTCGGCGTCCCGCTCGTCGGCCTCGGCACGCGTTGGTTTCCCCGATTTCTCTCCGAGGGAAGCGCGCCGCTCGCGGTCAACGCGGTGGCGGCGGACCCGAACGCCGCCGCGCGGCTCTTCGCCGCGCATGCGGCCATGCGGCCCGGCTGCGGCATGCTTCTCTGCGTTCCGCCGCCCGCGCGCCACGCGCTCCCTGCGGCCTTGATGGAGCGCGCGATCGAGGCGGGGCTGCGCGCCTGCGAGGAGCGCGGCGTGCACGGCCCGGAGGTGACGCCCGTCCTCCTCGGCGCCGTCGCGGAGGCGACCGGCGGCGCATCGCTCGACACGAACCTCGCCGTCCTCATCGCCAACGCCCGCATCGCGGCTCGGGTCGCGGTGGCGCGGCGCGAAACTTGACAGTCTCAGGCCCCTCTGCTTGACTACGCGGGCAAGGTGGGCGTCGGAACAACGCTTCCGTGATCCACTTCGCGCGCGGATCATCGCGCGCGGAATCGGGCCGAATCATCGCGGCCCGTGCGACCGAGACTCGGTCGAGTCGGACGATCTGCGGGGATGAAGTCGGTCGATGGCGATGTTCGACCAAGCGCGGGCGAGGTGCCCGTGCGTGCATCCTGCGACACGCCCCGCGCGTGCGGCCGCAGGAAGTTCGCGGCATGAGCCGCCTCGCCTCCACTCCGCAGCGACCCCGCGGCAGAGCCAGTTGAGACCTCCGAGAGAGATCCCGTATGGCAGCAAAGAAGACCTCAGCGTCGAAGACAGGCTCAACCGACAAGCCGGCCACTGCTCCCACGGCGCGGGCGAAGGCGCCGGTTGCGCCGAAGAAGACGGCGAAGACCGCGAAAGTCGCAAAGGTCGCGAAGGTGGCGAAGACCACCGACGCGACGACCAAGCGCGCTGCGGCGGCCACGAAGGCGGTCGCTCGGAAGCCCACCACCAAGACCGCTCCGAAGTCCGCGAAGACCGCCACGAAGACCGCCACGAAGACCGCGAAGGCCACGAAGACCACGAAGAAGGCGGTGACGGTCAAGAAGGTCGCGAAGACCGTGAAGGCCGCGCCAGCGCCGACGCCCGTGCAGGCCGAAGGCGCGAACACCGTGAAGGTGAAGCGAGCCGTGAAGGTGGCGCCGACGCAGGTGCCCGACGCGCCCATGGGTGCGGTGCAGGCCCCTGCACCCGTTGCGCCACCACCGCCTCGGGTCGTCGAGGCGCCGCCCGCACCTGTGTTCGTCGAACCGAAGCCTGGCTTCGATGTCGCCGAAGCAGCTGCTTCGCGTGCATCGTCACCGCCCTCGGAGGGGGCCGCCTTTGGCGGCGGACCTCCCGATGAAGGCGGCGGACGCCGCAAGCGCCGACGCCGACGGCGCAGGAGGCGCGGCGGCGGCCAGCCGTTCGATCCGTCGGCGCCCGTCGAGGGAGCGCAGCCGACCGAGCAGCATTCGCAGCGCGATCAGCGACATGATCAGCGTCATGATCAGCGTCATGATCAGCGACACGATCAGCGTCATGATCAGCGACCCGCGCACGGCCAGAATCACCGTCATGGCGGCCCGCCGCTCTCTCCCGAGGAGCAGGCGCAGCGCGAGGCCGAGCGCGCCGCCCGTCGCGAGGAGCATGAGCGCCGTCGCCGCGAGCACGCCGAGCGCAGGCGACAGGAGCACGCCCAGCGCGAGGAGGCGCGTCGGCAGCAGCAGGAGCAGCAGGAACAGCTCGCGCCGCCGTTCGAGTGCGACGGAGTCCTCGACTGGCCCGGCAACTCCGACGGCCGTATCCGCCAGTTCGCCGATGGGCTCGTCGAGTCGGAGAGCGATCCGTATGTGCCGCAGGCGCTCGCGGAGCAGTATCCGCTGCGCGCCGCGCAGCATGTCGTCGCCGAGGCGCAGCTGCGCAGGCCGCCGAAGAAGAAGCGGCGCGGCGGTGGCGGCGGGAACCGCCAGCCACGCCCGATCGTGCAGCGGATCATGTCGATCGAGGGGCTGCCCGTCGAGGAGTACGCGCGACGCAAGCCGTTCGCCGAATACACGGCGCTCGATCCCGCGCCGCGCATCACGCTCGAGTATCGCGGTTGCCCGCCTGCGTGCCGCCTCATCGACCTCTTCTGCCCGATCGGCTTCGGCACGCGCGGACTGATCGTGGCCCCGCCGAAGGCCGGCAAGACGATGCTTCTCCAGAACATCGCCTACGGCATCAAGCACAACCACCCGCATGTCGAGGTCGTCGCGCTCCTCATCGACGAGCGCCCCGAGGAGGTCACCGACTTCAAGCGGAATGTCCCCGCGCAGGTGCTCGCGAGCTCGAACGACCAGGACCTCGAGCGGCACCTGTCCCTCGGCATCCTCGCGATCGAGCGCGCCAAGCGCCTCGTCGAGGCGGGGCGCGATGTCGTCGTGCTCCTCGACTCGCTCACGCGGCTCGGGCGTGCGTTCAACAACAGCCGCCGCTACGGGTCGTCGGGCAAGACGATGTCGGGCGGCCTCGACTCGCGCGCGCTCGAGGTGCCGAAGCAGCTCTTTGGCGCGGCGCGGCGCTGCGAGGAGGGCGGATCGCTCACGATCATCGCCACCTGCCTCGTCGACACGGGTTCCCGCGCGGACCAGATGATCTTCGAGGAGTTCAAGGGCACGGGCAACATGGAGCTCGTGCTCGACCGCTCGATCTCGGAGAAGCGCATCTTCCCCGCGATCAACCTCGCTGCGAGCGGCACGCGCAAGGAGCATCTCCTCCTGAGCGAGCGCGAGCTGAAGACGATCACCGCGCTCAGGCGCCGGCTTCTCGCCGTTCCGCCGTTCGCGCAGGTCGAGCAGCTCCTCGCCGCGTGCCAGCGCTTCGCCACCAACGAGCTGATGGTCGGTGGCGCGGGCTGACGGAGGCGCCATGGACGCGCACGGCGCCACAGCGCAGCCGATCGATGTCGCGGTCGACGACCCGCGGCTCGACCGCTTCCGCGGAGTTCGCGACCGCGAGCTGCGCGGAACGCTGGGCCTCCACGCCGTCGAGAGCGAGCGCGTGGTGCGCCGCTTCCTCGCGGCCGCGCTGCGCCGCGCTGCGAACCCGATGCCGCCCGCGCTCGAGCCCTGCGCGCTCCTCGTGACACCCGACGCGTGCGAGCGCCTCGCGGACATGACCGCGCGCTTCCCCGCGCTCGCCGTCTATCGCTGCGCCGACGAGCGCGCGCTCCACGCGATCACGGGCTACACCATGCACTCGGGCGCGATTCTCCTCGGGGTCCGCCATGAGGACGGCACGGTCGCCGATCTCGGCGCGTGGCTCGCGCGCACGCCGCACGAGCCGCGCGAGGTGCTCGTCGCCCTCGACGGCATCACCCAGACCGACAATGTCGGCGCCATCTTCAGGAACGCAGCGAGCTTCGGCGCGCGCGCGGCGATCCTGTCGCCCCGTGCGAGCGACCCGTTCCTGCGGAAGACGCTGCGCGTCTCGATGGGACGCGCGCTCGACATCCCGTGGTGTCGCGCGAGCGCGGCGGAATGGCCCGTGTGCCTTGACGCGCTGCGCCGCGAGCACGGCTACGCCATCATCGCCGCCGAGGACACGCCCGACGCCGTCGAGCTCGCGCGCTTCACTGCGTCGTCGCACGCGAGCACGGGCCGCATGATCGTCGTGTTCGGCGCCGAGCAGGACGGCGTCTCACGCGCCGTGCTCGACCTCGCCGACGCGGTCGTGAAGATCCCGATGCTGCACGCAGGCACGGCCCTCGCCCGCGACCTCGCCGACGACCCGCCGAGCCTCAATGTCTCGATCGCGAGCGCCGTCATGCTGCACGGGCTGCTTGCGCGCGGCGCCTGACGAGGTGCGCTTCACCGCTCGAGCTTGGCGGCGACGGGAATCGACCCGTTCGCCGACACGGACTCGCTCGGCACAGGCGCCTTCGTCTCCTCGCGGACGCGCTCGATGCGCGCGCCGAGGGCGTTCAGCTGCTCCTCCATGCGCGTGTAGCCGCGGTCGAGGTGGTAGATGCGCGAGACCTCGGTCACGCCCTCGGCCGCGAGCCCCGCGAGCACGAGGCTCGCGCTCGCGCGGAGGTCGCTCGCCATCACGGGCGCGCCCGTGAACGGACGGCCTCCCGAGACGACGCAGGTCGGGCCCTGGCGGTAGATCTTCGCGCCCATGCGCGAAAGCTCCGCCACATGGCCGAAGCGCTCGGGGTAGATCTTCTCGGTGATGATCGAGTTCCCCTCCGCGAGGCAGAGGAGCGTCATGAACTGCGCCTGCAGGTCGGTCGGGAAGCCGGGGTGCGGCTGCGTGGTGATCGTGGTCGGCTTGAGGGTGCGATCGCTCGTCACGCGCACGGTCGCGTGCAGCGGGTCGTCGTGGCCGTCGATCATCTCGACATGCACGCCGATCTCGTTGAAGCGGTCGATCGCCGAGAGCATGCAGTCGTACGGGAACTCCTCGAGGATGACGTCGCCGTTCGTGACGGCTGCCGCCACCGCGTAGGTGCCCGCCACGATGCGGTCGGGGATGACCGTGTGCGTCGCGGAGCCGAGGCTCTCGACGCCGTGGATCACGAGCCGCGGGCTTCCGATGTTCTCGATGCGCGCGCCCATCGCGTTGAGGAGGTTCGCGAGGTCGACGATCTCGGGCTCGCAGGCGGCGCTCTCGATCACGGTGGTGCCCTTCGCGAGCACCGCCGCCGTCATCACGTTCGCCGTGCCGAGCACGGTCGAGCCGAACGGCCCGCCGAGGAAGATCGTCGTGCCCTTCAGCCCCTGCGGCGCGGTGGCGATGATGTCGCCCTCGGTCAGCTCGATCCTGGCGCCGAGCGCCTCGAGCCCGCGGAGATGGAGGTCGATCGGGCGCTCGCCGAAGGCGCAGCCGCCAGGCATCGACACGCGGGCGCGACGACGGCGCGCCAGCATCGGGCCGAGCACGCAGATCGACGCCCGCATCGTCTTCACGATGTCGTAGTGCGCGTGGATCCTGTTCTGGTCGACCACGCGGGTCTTGACCGTGCCGCACTCGCCCTCCACCTCGACGCCAAGCTCGCGCAGGAGCTTGAGCATGTTCGAGATGTCCGACAGGCACGGCACATTCCGCAGCGTCAGCGTCCCGTCGGTGCAGAGCGCGGTCGCCAGGAGCGGCAGCGTCGCGTTCTTGGAGCCTTCGATCTGGATGCGGCCCGCCAGCCGGCGGCCACCCTGAATGCGGAACGAGTCCATGGGCATGCAATCCTTTGCGGGCGGTTCCGGCGTCGTGCCCAGCGCCCTGAGAAACGGAGTCAAGAGTCGTCGCAGGCGCGGCCGCGAACGGACGCGCGGATTATGGCGAATGTATCGGCGTTCGGGCGCCGTGAACTGGAAGAGACGCGATGTCCACAGCCGCTCCACCCCCGCGCGCCGCGACCACGGCGCTGCGTGGAGCGCGCCCCCCAACCGATCCCGCCCGCACAGAACCGCCTGAGCCGGCGTTCGCGCGGCCTCGACCGCGGCACGACCTTGCATGCCGTGGCGGCGCATCCCACCCTCTCGCAGTCCATCATCCACCACGAAAGGGGAGCATGTTGTTCCGCAACCCGAATCCTGGCAGACTCTTGCTTGTCGTCTGCGCCGCACCGCTCGCACTCGCACCGCTCTCGTCGGGCACCCCCGCCGCCCCCGAGGCCGACCCGCCCGAGACGATCACCCTGACGGGCATCGTCCGCGACTTCAGGGAGCGCACCAAGCCCGGCGGCCACCCCGACTTCGAACGCCAGCCCGCGAACGGCTTCGGGCAGTACTGCAACAACCTGCAGCCGATCCTCGGCGAGGACAAGAAGCCCGTCTTCAAGGGCGGCGGCTTCAAGCTCGGTTCGCAGTGGCGGGACAGCTCGGGCAGGAACATCTGCTGGCTTCTGTACGACCCCTCGAAGGGCGACATCGCCGGCTCCCAGTCCGCCGCCGCCACGGACAACGGCGGCATCTCCTCGGCCACCAGCTTCGCCAGCTGGTTCAACGACGACATCAGCCTGAACGTCTCGAAGCCGCTCTCGCTCGAACTCGTGCGCCAGCCGAACGGGACCTATGTCTTCGACTCGCAGGTCGACCCGACCTACAAGGCCCTCGGCGGCTTCTTCCCCATCGAGAACCAGCTGTTCGGCAACCCGGGCGGCAGCCCCAACCGCAACTTCCACTTCACCTTCGAGCTGCACACGAAGTTCACCTACGACGCAGAGGGCGGTCAGGTCTTCGGCTTCCGCGGCGACGACGACGTCTGGGTCTTCATCGATGGCCGGCTCGTCATCGACCTCGGCGGCGTCCACGGCGCCATCGAGCAGTTCGTCGACCTGAACCGGCTCGGCCTCGTCGACGGCCAGGACTACGAGCTCAGCTTCTTCTTCGCCGAACGCCACCGCACCCAGTCGAACTTCAAGATGACGACGAACCTTCAGCTCGAGACGATCGCCATGCCGCTCGCGAGCGCCGCCTTCGACTGAACGCTCCGCACAGGCGGCGCCGCCCGCGCCATCGGCACGGGCGGCGCCCGCCTTCCGTCCCCTACCCCCCTGCCAGCCTCACCGCCTCGACGCGTCAATCGCGTGGACGGCCTTGCGGATCGGCCGACGCACTGCACATTGGAGAAGAGCCGGGTCCATCGATGCCCCGACCGCTCCACTGCACCGCACATCCAGGGGAACCAAGACATGTCAAGAACACGATCGGCCCTTCTCTTCCATGCGCTCCTCGCGTCGCTCGCCGTTCCCGCCTTCATCACCTCGCTCTCCGAAGGGCGCCCGCGCGCCGCGCCGCCGACGGCGGAACCGCCCGCCTCGCTCGAGCTGATCGGCGTCGTCCGCGACTTCAAGGAGCGCACCAAGCCGGGCGGCCACCCCGACTTCGAGGTCACGCCCGTCGGCGGCCACGGGCACTTCTCGGGGAACATCTCGCCGACGCTCGACGCCGACCGCAAGCCCGTCTTCACGGGCGGCGGGTTCAAGGTCGGCTCGCAGTGGCGCGACAGCGCGGGCCGAAACATCTGCTGGTGCCTCTTCGACGCCGCGAAGGGCGACTACGCGGGCACCAAGGGCGTGACCTCGTCGGGGGGCATCCAGTCGGCCGCGAGCTTCAAGTCCTGGTTCAACGACGACATCGACATCAACGCGTCGAAGCCCCTCGGGCTGACGCTCGTGCGCCAGCCGAACGGCAGCTATGTCTTCGATTCGCAGACCGATCCAACCTATGCCGCGCTCGGCGGATTCTTTCCGATCGAGAACCAGCTCTTCGGGAACCCGGGCGGCCACCCGAACCGAAACTTCCACTTCACCTTCGAGCTCCACACGAAGTTCACCTACGACGCAGGCGCGGGGCAGGTCTTCGGCTTCCGCGGCGACGACGATGTCTGGGTGTTCATCGACGGCAGGCTCGTGATCGACCTCGGCGGCGTCCACGGCGCCATCGAGCAGTCGGTCGAGCTGAACAGGCTCGGCCTCGTCGACGGCGAGGACTATGAGCTCAGCTTCTTCTTCGCCGAGCGCCACCGCACGCAGTCGAACTTCAAGATCACCACGAACCTGCAGCTCGAGACGATCACGCTGCCCTCGGCGAACACGGCGTTCGACTGATCGCCGCAGCGCAGTCCGCCACCACATCATGGGGAAACGAATGTCCCAGACCTGCTCCAGAATCCTCTTCCTCTCGGTCCTTGGCGCCATCGCGGCGCCCGCGCTCATCGCGTCGCTCTCCGACGCAAGGCCGAAGCCGGCGGGCGCATCCGCCCCGCCCGCGACGATCGTGCTCACGGGCACGGTCCGCGACTTCAAGGAGCGCACGAAGGCGGGCGGCCATCCCGACTTCGAGGTGGGATCGACCGCCACGCACGGAAACTTCGCGCACATGGTCGAGACCACGCTCGGCCCGGACCGCAAGCCCGTCTACAAGGGAAACGCCCTTCGCGTCGCCTCGCACTGGCGCGACAGCGCGAACCGCAACATCTGCTGGTGCCTGTACGACCCGTCGAAGGGCGACAAGGCGGGCACGACCAACATGGTGGGCCCCGGCGCCGTCAAGTCGAAGGACAGCTTCCAGAGCTGGTACAACGACGACCTCAGCTACAACGTCTCGCAGCCGCTTTCGCTGACGCTCACGCGCCAGCCCGACGGCAACTATGTGTTCGACTCGCAGACCGACCCCGTCTACAAGGCCGTCGGCGGCTTCTTCCCGATCGAGAACCAGCTCTTCGGGAACCCGGGCGGAAACCCGAACCGCAACTTCCACTTCACCTTCGAGCTGCACACGAAGTTCACCTACGACGCGAGCGCGGGGCAGGTCTTCGGCTTCCGCGGCGACGACGACGTCTGGGTCTTCATCGACGGCAAGCTCGTGATCGACCTCGGCGGCGTCCACGGCGCCATCGAGCAGTTCGTCGACATCTCGCGCCTCGGCCTCGTCGACGGCGAGACCTACGAGCTGAGCTTCTTCTTCGCCGAGCGCCATCGCACGCAGTCGAACTTCAAGATGACCACGAACCTCCAGCTCGAGACGCTCGACATGCCGACGGCGAGCACCGCGTTCGATTGATCGGATCGCACGCGCGCAGACACGACAGCACATCACGAGAGGGGAAACGACATGACACGACGCACCTCCATCATCTTCTTCCACGGCCTTCTCTGCGCCGTCGCGGCGCCCGCCTTTGTCGCCTCGATCTCGGACGCGACGCCCCGGCCCGCGGGCGCATCGACCCCGCCCGCGACGATCGTGCTCACGGGCACGGTCCGCGACTTCAAGGAACGCACGAAGCCGGGAGGCCACCCCGACTTCGAGGTCGCGCCGCAGGGCGGCTTCGGGCACTTCTCGAACAACCTTCAGCCCACGCTCGACGCGAACAGGAAGCCGGTCTTCAAGGGCGGCGGCTTCAAGGTGAACTCGCAATGGCGCGACAAGGCGGGCCGCAACATCTCGTGGAACCTCTACGACCCGTCGAAGGGAGACTACGCGGGAAGCAAGGGCGTGACCTCGTCGGGCGGCATCCAGTCGGCCGCGAGCTTCGGCAGCTGGTACAACGACGACCTGACCTACAACGTGTCGCAGCCGCTCTCGCTGACGCTCACGCGCGGTGCGGACGGCAACTATGTCTTCGATTCGCAGACCGACCCGACCTACAAGGCCCTCGGCGGCTTCTTCCCGATCGAGAACCAGCTCTTCGGGAACCCCGGCGGGAACCCGAACCGCAACTTCCACTTCACCTTCGAGCTGCACACGAAGTTCACCTACGACGCGAGCGCGGGGCAGGTCTTCGGCTTCCGCGGCGACGACGACGTCTGGGTCTTCATCGACGGCAAGCTCGTGATCGACCTCGGCGGCGTCCACGGCGCGATCGAGCAGTTCGTCGACCTCTCGCGCCTCGGGCTCGTCGACGGCCAGGACTACGAGCTGAGCTTCTTCTTCGCCGAGCGCCACCGCACGCAGTCGAACTTCAAGATGACCACCAACCTGCAGCTCGAGACGCTCGACATGCCGACCGCAAGCACGGCGTTCGACTGAGCGCCGCCGACGCCCGCCGCCTCGCGCGTGGTTCGGCTACAGTCGGCGCATGTCCGCCGTCGACGCAGAAGTCCACGACCCGACCAGCCCCGTGCTTCCCGAGGCAAGGATGCATGTGGCCATGCCGAACGCTCCTGTTGCCGCGAGGATCGCCTCGACGCGGCTGTGCATGCGCGGAAAGAGCGCGTCCTTCGTCCGTCATGTCGAGATCGACCTCGCCGGCACGCCGCTCGAGGGCGCCTTCCGCGCAGGCCAGAGCTTCGGCGTGGTGCCGGCGGGGGTCGACGCCGCGGGCAAGCCGCACAAGGTCAGGCTCTACTCGCTCGCGAGCCCGACCTGGGGCGAGGACGGCCACGGCCGCATCATCGCCACCACGCCGAAGCGCGTGATCGCGGAGCGCGAGCCCCAGTCGGAGCGCGACGACGCCTCCGACCACTCGCTCTTCCTCGGCGTCTGCTCGAACTGGCTGTGCGACCGCCGCGCGGGCGACGCGGTCGATGTCTCGGGCCCGAACGGCAAGCGCTTTCTCCTGCCCGCGGATCCCTCGCTCCACGACTATCTCTTCCTCGCGACGGGCACGGGCGTCGCGCCGTTCCGAGGATTCCTCAAGGAACTGCTCGAGGGCCCGCCGAGCGGTTCCCCCGCCGCGGCGTCCTGGCGCCGCTGCGAGAGCCGCATCGAGCTCGTGATGGGGTCGCCGTACACGACCGATCTCCTCTACGACGACTTCCTGCGCGACCTCGCGTCGAAGCACGCGAACTTCCGCTACCACACCGCGATCTCGCGCGAGCCGCGCATCGACCCGGCGGGCCGTGTCGGCCGCGGCGAGTATGTCCATCAGGCCGTCGAGCGCATGCTCTCCGAGCCGGGCGGAGCGATGGACCTCCTTCGCTCGCCGCGCACGCTCGTCTACATGTGCGGCCTCGCGGGCATGCAGGTCGGGGTCTTTCAGCTGCTCGCTCGCCACGGGATCGACGGCTACACGAAGGTCTCCGACGAACTGGCGGGCAAGCCCCCCGCCGAGTGGACGAGCGAGGAGATCAAGCGCCGCGTGCGACCGACGCATCGGTGCATGCTGGAGGTGTACTGAATTGGAGCGGTCGCCGCTGCGGCGGCGTGATTTGAGCGGCGGCTGCTTGCGGCAGCCGCCTCTGGTGCTGGTCGCGTCAGCCATCGACTCCGACACGAACGGTTCCGCAGGCTCGCGTCTGCGGGCACTCATGTCTCGGACGGGCGAGTTCACCCGCCGCCCGGGCCCTTGCCGCCGGGCTTCGTCATCGCGGTCGGGTCAAGAAGCCGCGCGAGGCGCTTCGGCTCGACCAGCTTGTTGCGCAGCACATACTCGCGCACGGTCTCGCCCGTCTTGAAGGCCTCCTTCGCGACCTTGGCGGCGTTGTCGTAGCCGATCACGGGCGCGAGCGAGGTGCACATCATGAGGCTCTTCTCGACCGTGCCCGTCGCCTCCTTCTCGTTGAGGACGAGCCCGTCGAGCAGACGCTCGCTGAACATCGTGCAGCCGTTCGCGAGGAGGTCGATCGACTCGATGAGGCGCTCCGCGATGACGGGCATCGCCACATTGAGCTCGAGCAGCGACCCGACTCCGCCGAGGCCCGCCATCGTCACCGCGGCGTCGTTGCCCACGACCTGGCACGCGACCATCATCAGGCTCTCGCAGATGACGGGGTTCACCTTGCCGGGCATGATCGACGACCCGGGCTGCGTCGCGGGCAGCGACAGCTCGAAGAGGCCGCAGCGCGGGCCAGAGCCGAGCCAGCGGATGTCGTTGGCGATCTTCGTGAGCGACACGGCGATCGTCTTGAGGTGCGCGTGCGCCTCGACCACGCAGTCGCGCGTCGACTGCGCCTCGAAGTGGTTCTTCGCCTCCGCGAACCGGATGCCGCTCGCCTTCGAGAGGCGCGCGCACACGGTGCGGCCGAACTTCGGATGCGCGTTGATCCCCGTGCCGACGGCGGTGCCGCCGATCGGCATGTTCAGGGCGAGCGCGTCGCGCGCGGCCTTCGCGCGCACGACCGCGAGCCGCGCAGCGGCGGCGTAGCCACTGAACTCCTGCCCGACGCGGATCGGCGTCGCGTCCATCAGGTGCGTGCGGCCGATCTTGACGACCTTGTCCCAGCGCTTCGCCTTCTCCTCGAGGCCATGCGCGAGCCGCTCGAGCGCGGGCACGAGCCGCGACGCGATGCGCATGGCGCCCGCCACCTGCATCGACGACGGATAGGTGTCGTTCGAGCTCTGGCCGTAGTTCACATGGTCGTTCGGGTGGACGGGGTCCTTCGAACCGATCGCCTTGCCGGCACGCTGGCTCGCGACATTCGCAACCACCTCGTTCACATTCATGTTGGTCGAGGTGCCCGAGCCCGTCTGGAAGACATCGATCGGGAAGTGGCGCATCAAGGGATGCGGAAGGCCGAACGGCGCGGGCGCGGCGAAGCCGTCGAGGAGCTGCGTGCACGCCGCGACGATGGCGGCCGCCTTGTCCTTCGCGAGCTCGCCGAGCTCGGCGTTCGCCTCTGCGCAGCACCTCTTGAGGAGGATGTGCGCCTCGATCTGCGCCTGGGGCACGGTGCGGAACGACACGGGGAAGTTGAGCACCGCGCGCTGCGTCGTCGCGCCATAGAGCGCGTCCGCGGGGACGAACATCTCGCCCATCGAGTCGGTCTCGCGGCGCTCGCCGATCGCAGCCTCCGTGTGCTTCGCGGACCTCGCCCGACCAGACTTGCGCGTCGCCGTCGCGGAACCTGCTTGTGCCTTCGCCATCGTTGGACCTCTCTCGTGCGTGTGTCGTGTGCGTGCCCGGTGCGCGTGTTCGGCGCGCAGCCGCGCATCCCCCGCAGCGGGGAATCGGGAAATCTACCCTCCCCGACGGCCGAACGGCAGATTGCGGAGCGAACGCCCCGAAACCCGATGAGGAACGGGATCCGCGCCTCGTCGTGCACGAACCATGCGGCGACCCGTTGGTGCCGCACGGTCGAAGCGCCTATCTTGTGCGTGCACGCGAGCAGGACCACCATGGCCGACCCCCGTAGAGGCGAACACCACGCGAACAGGGCCCGCGAGATGCTCAGGCAAGGGCGTCTCGCGGATGCCGAGCGCGAGCTTCGCGCTGCGGTCGCCAGCGACCCGTCGCGCGGGGACTGGATGCTCAACCTCGGGTGGACGCTCGAGGCGATCGGCAGGCTCGAGGAGGCGCTGCAGCTCTACCGCCAGTCCGCGGCGCTGCTTCCGACCGCGCGAGATCCGCGCCTCGCGGAGGGACTGATCCTCGCGAAGCTCACGCGGCACGAGGAGGCGGTGGCCGCGTTCGAGGCCACGCTCCGCATCGATCCGAAGTGCGAGACCGCCGTCTCGATGCTGATCCGCGCGCTCGCGCAGCTCGGCCGCCATGAGGAGGCGGAGACGGCGTACTACATGGCGCTCCACGCGATCGAGCGGCCGGCGACCTCCCACCTCGAGATCGCGCGCAGCCTCCTTGCGCGCGGCGACCTCAAGCGCGCGGAGCATTGCTTCCGCCGCGCGATCGCGGAGGGCCCGTCGCTCGTCGGCGCCCGCATCGAGCTCGCGCGCGCGCTTCTCCTCGCGGACCGCGGCCGCGAGACGGGCACGCTTCTCGCCGAGGAGTTCCGCAGGGGCGCCGTTCCACCGCCGCTCGCGCTCGAGGCCGTGCGCATCCATCTCGCGTCGGGCCGCGCCGCGGAGGCCGCGCAGCTCCTCGACCAGCTTGTGCGCGTGGAGCCGTCGAACCCGAGGCTCCACCTGATGATCGCGCGTGCCATGCGCCGGCGGGAGGACCTCGTGCGCGCGGCGAGGCACGGCGAGATCGCCACGCGCCTCGCGCCCGATCTCCCGGGCCTCGCGCTCGAGGCGGCGCTCGTCGCCGTGGCGCAGGGGCGCATGGACGCCGCACGGCCGCTCCTCGAGAAGGAACTCGACGCGCGGCCTGCGCCGAGCGACCGTGTGGACCTCCTCGAGACCGTGCAGGCGCTGCTGGCGACGGGCCTCGTCGAGCGAGCCGAGCGGCTCTTCAACGCCCGCTTCGGCCTCGATATCCGCCGCACCCACGCCTCGGACGAGGATGTGCTCCGCCTCGGCGCGCGCATCGCGCTCGAGAAAGGCCACCTCCGCGAGGGCCGCGCGCGCGCTCGGCGCCTGCTGCGCATCGCGCCCCACTCGCTCGTCGCCGTCCACAACCTCGCGCTCATCGCCATCCGCCGCGGTCACCTCCGCGCCGCGGCCGCCTGGATCGAGCGCGGCCGCACCAGCGGACCGCTCGACGAGGCCTCCGACCTCGGCTTCCGCAAGCTGCGGACGCTGCTCTGGACGGAGCGCGTGCTCGCGCTGCTGCGTGGCCCGAAGCGGCGCAGGCGCTGACCGCCCGCGCGGACACCGTGTGGCAGCGATGCCCGCGGAAAGAAAAACCCGCCTTTCGGCGGGCGCATGTTCCCATGCTCTCTGACGCGGCCATCCACTCGCCGCCGACCTGCACGCGCATGCGCGGGCAGGCCATGGTCGTTCGGTTCACATCATGGCTCGTTCACATGGTGACGCGATCACATCGTGGCGGATGTGTACGGCAGGAGCGCCATGAAGCGCGCGCGCTTGATGGCCTGCGCGACCTGAAGCTGGTGCTGCGCGGACAGGCCCGTGCGCTTGCGCGAATAGATCTTGCCGTTCGGCGTCATCAGACGGCGAAGGTCTTCGGTGGAGCGGTAGTCGACGAACAGGCGGCCGGCGGCACCTTCCTTGAGGCGGAACGCGGGAGCCTGGGTCTGGAACTGGGTCATGGTCGGTCTTCTCGTGCTCGATTCGCCGCGCGCGCGCGGCTCGGTCCTGGATGCCCCTGCGAACAACCGCCGCAGAGGGTGTGCCCACCACATGCGGTGGGCGACGGGTCGAGAACGATACCAAAGTGCCCGGTGATCGCCAACCAAACCGTCCGTTGCCGCGGGAATTCCGCTCGGCGCGGCGACTTGCGGCGGCCGCGCGTGGAACTGGTGCTAGATTTGGGGGGTCGGAAGATACCTCCCATCGGGTGAACGATGCCGATGCCCGCGCCAACCCCCGTGGACGCCCTGCGTCACTATTCTCGGGCCGTGGTCCTCACGGGCCGCGGTGGCGCTGCCTCTCGGGCGCTTGAGCAGACGATCGAGGCGGCAGGGACGCGGTGCGAGATTCTCGGACATCCACTGTTGGCGTTGGCGGAACTGGTCCACCTCGAGCGTGCGCCGCGCGAGAACGGTCCCTCGCAGCTGACGCTCGTGGTGGCCGACCGCGAGATCGACGACCTCGCCCCCCTCTTCGCGGCGGTCCGTACCCATCTGCCGCATCTCGCGATCTGGGTGTTCGAGGGCGACATCGCGATCGAGATTCAGCGCGGGCAGATCGATACACGCGCCGCGCAGCAGGAGACACGC
>CAYMSD010000001.1:66481-71681 GCA_964393015.1 uncultured Klebsiella sp. | reverse complement strand
ACACGCGCCGCGCAGCAGGAGACACGCCCCGCGCAGCAGGAGACACGCGCCGCGCAGCAGGAGACACGCGCCGCGCCGGCGCTGCGCATCTCGCCCGCACCGTCGCCGGAGCATCCCCCCACGCCCCCCACTGTGATCGAAGACGCGCGCGACGCCGTGCTCGAGCAGAGCGACGAAGATCCTCCCGGCCCGAGCGGAAACACCGTCACGCCCGAGGAACTCGAGATGCTTCTCGATCTCTTCGACGGGAAGGGTGCGAACGACGGGCATGCGTTCGGAGGGCCGCCGCGGTGAGCACCCTCGGACCCTCCATGACGGGCGCGCGAGCATCCCGCGCCAGGATCCTGGTCGTCGGCCACGGCGAGTTCATGCGGTCGCTCGCAGGCGCCGTGCGGCGCGTCATACCCGCCGTCAGCGAGTGCAAGAGCCTCTACGACGCGGTCGCGGAGGTCGGAAACTGCCCATCGCGCGAGCCGATCGTGGCCGTCATCGTCTCGGCGGACTGCGAGGGGTTCGACCTCGAGGCCGTCGCAGGCGCATTCCGACGCGTCGACCCGCTTGTGCCGCTCATCCTCGCGGTGCGTCGCGAGCAGGAAGACCTGATCGCGGGCGCCATCGCCGAAGGATTCGAGCATTCGCTGCTCCTCCCCTTGGATCCGGACGAACTTGCCCCCGTCCTGCGCGAAGTAGGCGCGATGGAACCGATCCGCGCATCGCGTTCGACCGCCCAGGCGAGCGCACCGACGACCACGCCCACGGCTTCCGCCGCGACGGACGGCAAGGTGCCCGTCCGCGGCGTCGTGGAGCTCGCCATCGAGGATGCGATCGCGGGCGCATCGCGAACCAAGCCGGGCGAGGGGAAGCCACCCGAGCGGGCGCGGCCTGCGGCGGCGGCGGCGGCGCCCGCTCCGAGGCAGAACCCGCAGCAGTCCGCGCAGCAGACTCCTCAGCAGATGCCGGAGAGGGCGCCGCGCGTCCCCCGTCCTTTCGAGATGCCCGCGCAGCCCGCGGCGCGTTCCGCGCGCGACGAAGGCCCGCCCGGCGACACGACCCTCGTCCGCGCGCTGCTCGCGAACGCGCCCATCGACGAGGCCGCGCTCCGCGTGCTGCGCCACCACCTCGAGAGCGAGGATGTGCGGTTCGTCGCAGCCGTCCGCGCAGGCGAAGAGGCCGCCGTCGGCTCGGACCGGAAGCGCCTCCAGCAGGCCGAGGTGCGTGGCGGCGCGCGGGTCCACGGAAGCCTGGTCTCCGCGTCGCTCGACGCGGCGGCGCTCGCGCCATGGGCTGCGTGGTTCGCGCACTGGCTCGACCTCGAGGACGCGCAGCGCGAACTGCGCCGCCTCGCCTACACCGACGAACTCACGGGCGCGGGCAACCGACGCGCCTTCGACGAGGTCATCCGCGACACCATGGCGGAGGCGCTCGTCAACAGGCGCACGCTCAGCCTGATGGTCCTCGACATCGACGACTTCAAGCGCTACAACGACGAGTTCGGCCATCAGGTGGGCGACGATGTGCTCCGCGAGACGGTCGAGCTCCTCCGCTCGTGCATCCGCGCGGGCGACCATGTCTTCCGCATCGGCGGCGACGAGTTCGTGGTGCTCTTCTGCGACGCCTCGGGCCCGCGCCAAGGCGGCGGCGGCGCTCCCGAGTCGGTCGAGGAGATCGCGCGGCGCTTCCAGCGCGCCGTGAACGAACTGCGGCTTCCACAGCTCGGGCGCGAGGGCCCGGGCACCTTCACGGTGTCCGCAGGCGTCGCGGTCTTCCCCTGGGAGGGGCTCGATGCCGAGGCCCTCATGCGACGCGCCGACGAGCGGGCGATCGAGTCGAAGCGCAACGGCAAGAACCTGATCACCTTCGGGCCTGGCGCGCCGGGCGGCTGAGGCCGCGCCCGCACGCCCCCGCACGCTGGCGACCCCACGCCGCCTTCCATTCAAGGCACCCGCGCGTCCTGCCGATCTCTGCCGACCGCCCGAGCACCCGATGGATCCGAGCCGCCACCCGCGCACCATCATCCTGAGCGACCTCCATCTCGGCCGCCCGGGCGGCGCGGAGGAGGCGGCGCGGCTCCTGCCGATCGTCGATGGCTGCGAGCGCCTGATCCTCAACGGCGACAGCGCGGAGCTCCACCACGCGCGGTTCCATGCGAAGGCGGAGCTCGAGCTCGGGCGCCTGCGCGACCTCTGCCACGCGCGCGCCGTGCGGCTCGACCTCATCGCGGGCAACCACGATCCCTTCGTGAGCGAGACACGCTCGCTCCGTCTCCTCGACGGAGCGATCTACCTGACGCACGGCGATGCGCTCCACCCCGCGATCGCGCCGTGGTCCCCGCACGCGGCGACGATGCGCGCCGCATTCGAGCGCGCGCTGGCGCAGGGCGCGGCGCAGTCGGCGCCGACGGAAGAGCAGCTCTTCGCAGCCGCCCGCGAGGCCGCGATCGCGGAGTGGCAGAGCCTCGGCGACGGCGCGCATGTCTCGACGATCGCGAACATGGCGCTGCGCCCGCACCGCGCGCTCGCGGCGGTCGCCTACTGGCGCAGCTACCCCGCGCTGGTCTCCGACTGGGCCGTTCGCTTCGCGCCGACCGCTGCCACGGTCGTCGTCGGCCACAGCCACAGGCCGTTCGTGCGCACGCTCGGAGGCCTCCGCATCGTCAACACGGGCGCCTACGGCTTCCCGGGGACGCCGCTCGCCGTCCTCGTCGAGTCGGGCGAGGTGATCGTGCACCGCGTCGAGGAGCGCGACGGCCGCTACCGGCTCGCGGAGCGTCCGATCGCGCGATGGAGCGCCGCGACGCGCGGGCCTCAGCCGCCCGCGCGCGCCGACGCAAGCGCCGATGCGATGAAGCCCGCGGCCTCCGCGAGCGCCGCGCGGTCGATCGATGTGGCGTAGCCGAGCGCCGTGAGCTCGCGGTCGAGCGACTCGGTCGCGATGTTGCCCGCCGCACCCGGAGCGTACGGACAGCCGCCGATCCCGCCCGCCGACGCGTCGAACAGGCGGACCCCGAGCGCGACCGCCCGCCGCACGCACTCCAGCGCGCGTCCCTGCGTGTCGTGGAGATGCAGCACGATCTCGCCGAGCGGCCGCACGCGCGCGCACCGCTCGAGGACCCGCGCGACCTCGTCCGCCGTCGCGACGCCGAGCGTCTCGCCGAGGTCGAGCTCGTCGACCCCGACGGCAAGGAGCCGCTCCGCGGTGTCCGCGACGGCGTCGGGCGACACCGGCCCGTCGTAGGGGCAGCGCACGATGCAGCTGACATAGCCGCGCACGGCGACGCCCGCCGCGTGCGCGCCGCGCACCACGGGCTCGAAGCGCGCGATCGACTCCGCGATGGAAGCGTTGATGTTCCTCCGCGTGAATCCCTCGCTCGCGGCCGTGAACACGGCGACCTTCCCCACGCCGCATGCGAGCGCGCGCTCGAGCCCCCGCTCGTTCGGCACGAGCGCGGAGAGAAGCGCGCCGCTCGCCCGCGCGGCGCCGACGACGCCGCGGAGCACTTCCTCCGCGTCCGCAAGCTGCGGCACCCACTTCGGGCTCACGAAGCTCGTCACCTCGATCTCGCGCAGGCCCGCCGCGAGAAGAAGCTCGACGAAGCGGATCTTGTCGCCGGCGGGCAGAATCGCCCGCTCGTTCTGCAGACCGTCGCGCGGGCCGACCTCAGAGATGCGGCAGGCCGCGCTCACGGCGTCGTCTCCTTGGACGGCGGCGCGGGCGTCGCGCCTTCGCGCCGCTCGCGCTCCTCGCGCTCGAGCTGCTCGCGATGCTCGCGCGAGGCCTTCGAGAAGAGCCATGCGGCGAGCACGATCACGAGGACCGTCGCAAGGACGCCGCCCGCGAAGAGCGCCCACTCGGACGCCTTGATCGCCATCACGCCGGTGTCCTGCACGGGGTGCATCAGCCGGCCTCGCCTTCGCCCATGGCATCGGCGGATGCAAGGAAGGCGAGTGGCGCGACCACGGCCTCGGCCTGCGAGCCCTCCGCGTTCACGAGGACACGCGTTCCCTCGGCGTACGCCGACGAATCGATCATGGCGAACGCGACGGGCACCGCGCCGAGCATCGGCGCGAGCCCGCTCGAGGTCACGACGCCGACCTGCTCGCCGATCGAGCCGCCCTCGACGAAGGCGAAGACCTGCGCATCCGCGACGGGAAGAAGGTCGCCGTCGATCCGAAGCCCGACGAGCCTGCGCTTCGGCTTCCCGAGGTGCTCCATGCGCGCGACGACCTCCTGGCCGGGGTAGCAGCCCTTGGTGAAGCTCACGCGCGAGGCGAGCACGCCCGACTCGTGCGGCAGGTTCGTCGGGCCGAAGTCGATGCGGAAGTACGGCGTGCCCGCCTCGAGGCGCGCGGTGTTCGTGGCGAACCATCCCGCGGGCCGCGCGCCGAAGGTGGTGAGCGAGAGCCAGAGCGCGGGGGCGTCGTCGCGCGCCACCGAGATCGCGTAGCCGTCCGCGCCGTAGTCGTCCATGCGCATGATCGTCGCGCGCGACGCACCGAACGGAACCTCCCAGGCCCCGACGCCCTCGCGCGGCGCAGCGAGTCCGAGCGCCTTCAGCGCGGCCGCGGCGCGCGGCCCGGCGATCGCAAGCCGCGCATGCGTCGCCGCGCGCGGCTCGATCGCGACATCCTCGGAGAACACCATCTTCTCGAGGGCGTCCCGCACGGCGTCGACATCGTGGACGAGCGTGTCGATCACCAGCGCGTCGGGCAGGACGCCGACCACGAGGTCCGCGTCGATCCGCCCCTTGCGGTTCGTCAGGAAGGCGCGCGCGACGGAGCCCTCCTCGAGCTTCTTGATCTCCTGCGTGAGCAGGCGGTTCACGAAGTCGGCGCGGTCCTTGCCGCGCACCACGACCGTTCCGCGCTCGCAGGAGTCGACGAGCGCACAGCCGCCGCGGATCGCGGCGTACTCGAGCTCGACCTCCGCATACGCGGCCACCACCTCGCAGGTCGGCGCGCCCGATTCATCGGCGGGGCCGAAGGGCAGGTACTCGATCTCGACCTCGCGCCGCGTCGCGACCGCGCCTCGCGCCTCGCGGGCGCGTTCCGCGCGGCGTGCCGCGTCCTGCGCCGCGAAGGCGCGATGTGAGTCTCGGAGCGGCGTATCGAATCGCATGGGGGAAATCCTATACCATCGACCGCTTCCCGATCCGCGTGCCGCGCACGCAATCCATCCGCGTGCCGCGCACGCAATCCATCCG
>CAYMSD010000001.1:12373-66381 GCA_964393015.1 uncultured Klebsiella sp. | reverse complement strand
ATCCGCGTGCCGCGCACGCAATCCATCCGCGTGCCGCGCACGCAATCCATCCGAGACCGCACGGAGCCACCATGGACATCGATCTCTTCCGCCGCCTCTGCGAGACCCCTGGCATCCCCGGCCGCGAGGAGCGCGTGCGCGCGCTGATCGCGAAGGAGACGAAGGGCCTCTACGACGCGTCGACGACCGATGCGATGGGCTCGCTCATCGCCACGCGCAAGCCGACCCGCAAACCCGCGAAGGGCGCGAAGCCCGTGCGCGTGATGCTCGCCGCGCACATGGACGAGATCGGCTTCTTCGTGCGCCACATCGACGAGCAGGGCTGCATCTGGGTGAACCCCGCGGGCGGCTTCGATGCGCGCAACCTCTTCGCGTCGCGCGTCCTCGTCTGCACGCCGAAGGGCGACCTCAAGGGCGTCATGAACCCGGGCGGCAAGCCGATCCACATCTCGAGCGAGGCCGAGCGCACCAAGGTTCCAGGCGTCGAGGAGTTCTTCATCGATCTCGGCCGCGACGCGGACGAGGTGCGGAAGCTCGTCGAGGTCGGCGACTTCGTGGTCCTCGACCAGCCGTTCCTCGAGACGCCGAGGAAGCTCGTGTCGAAGGCGCTCGACAACCGCCTCGCCTGCTTCATCGCCATCGAGGCCGTGCGCAAGCTCGCGAAGCGCAAGGGTGGCCACGCGTGCGAGATCGTCACTGCGTTCACCACGCAGGAGGAGGTCGGCCTGCGCGGCGCGCAGACCGCGGCCTACGCCGTGAAGGCCGACATCGGCGTCGGGCTCGATGTCACGCTCGCCTGCGACACCCCTGGCGTTCCCGACAGCCAGCGCGTCACGAAGCAGGGACTCGGCGCCGGCATCCTCATCCAGGACAGCTCGATGATCTCCGACGCGGGCCTCGTCGACGAGGTCGTCGCCGTCGCGAAGAAGCACAAGATCCCCTATCAGAAGTCGATCCTGCCGCGAGGCGGCCAGGACGGCGCCGCGATCCAGCGCGCGGGCGTCGGTGCGCGATGCATCGCGATCGTGACGGGCACGCGCTACATCCACACGACGACCGAGATGGTCGACAAGGGCGACCTCGAGGCGACGATCGATCTCCTCGCGGAGTGGCTCGGCTCGATCGCCTGAGCGCCGCGGCGCGTCACGCGCGCGAGGCCATCTCGACCGCGACCTCGGCGACGGCGCGTGCGGCACCCTCGCGCGGCCGCGCCTGAAGCGCGGCGCGCATCGCCTCGCGGCGCGCGTCGACCGTCATGAGCTCGAGAAGCGCCGCGCCGAGCGACGCCATGTTCCGCGACGGATCGATGAGGTCGTCCGCGAGCACGGCGACCCCGTCGCGCGCATAGGGCTCCGCGTTGTGGCGCTGGTGCAGGTCGCGGTGGTAGGGATAGGGCGCGAAGACGGTGGGCACATCGTTCACGATCGCCTCCGCGACCGAGTTCGCGCCCGCGCGCGACAGCGCGAGATCGGCGGCGCCCCACGCAAGTCCCATCTCATGGACGAACGGCACCACGGCCGCGCGCACCCCCGCGTCGCGGTAGGCGCGTTCGATCGGCGCGGGGTCCGACTGCCCCACGAGATGCAGCACCTGCCAGCCGCCGAACGCGGGGCGAGCCTCGCGCACGAGGTGCAGCACGAGGTCGTTGAGGCTCGTCGCGCCCTGCGAGGCTCCCGTCACCAGCAGCGTGCGAAGCCCCGGCTCGAGGCCGAACCTGCGCCGCGAATCGGCGGGCGAAATCGACGCGCGCGCCACGCCGCGGATCGGCATGCCCACGATCCGCTCCGCGAAGCGCGGCATCGACGGCGTGGCGCACGCCGTGAGGACCCTCGCGGCGTGCCGCGCCACCATGCGGTTCGCCTTTCCGGGCGTCGCGTCGAGATTCACGAGGAGAAGCGGCACGCCGAGCGAGCGCGCGGCCGCGGACACGGGCGCCGTCACGAAGCCGCCGAGCGACACCACCAGCCGCGCGCGGCGCTCCTCGAGGAGTTCGCGCGCCTCGCGCCGCCCCGCGACATAGGCGCGCATGCAGCGAAGGAGCCGCCGCGGCTCGAGCGAGAAGCCCTCCGCCGAGATCGGAACGAAGTCCGCGCCGACATGCGTCAGCATGCGCGCGTCGACCGCGCGCGTCGAGCAGGCGAACACGCAGCGGAACCGCGGCGCCATCGCAGCGACTTCCTCGGCGATGGCGATTCCCGGCGAGATGTGTCCGCCCGTGCCGCCGCCCGCGAACACGATCGCACCTGCGTCGCCCGCGCTCATGCCGAGGCGATGCCTTCCTGCGCGACGGGTCCCTCGGTCTCGGGGGTCCTGGCGGACTCTTCAGCGTCGTGCTCCTCCGAGATCCCGAGCGCACGCTCGCGCCGCAGCGCGGAGCGCTCGATCGAAAGCACCAGGCCGAGCGACCCGCCGATCAGGAGCCAGCCCGTTCCACCGCTCGAGAGAAGCGGAAGCGCGATGCCCTTCGTCGGCGCGAGGCCCGTGACCACGAGAAGGTTGATGAGCGCCTGCAGCCCGACCGTCAGGAGGACGCCGATCCCGACGAGCCGCGAGAACGGAGGCACGATTCGGTCCGCCTCGGGCCGATGCGCGCCGCGGTTCACGATGGCGAGGCCGAAGAGCAGGATGCCCGCGTAGAGCGCGGTCACGAGCGCCGCGCCCGCGATCCCCTGCTCCTCGCAGATGATGGCGTAGATGAAGTCGGTGGTGTCCTCGGGGAGGTAGCCGAACTTCTGCAGGCTGTTGCCGAGGCCGCGTCCCGTGAGTCCGCCGCCCGAGATCGCGCCCATCGACTGGATGATGTGGTAGCCGATCCCCTCTGGATCCTGCCACGGGTCGCGCCATGCGAGCAGCCGGTTCACGCGGTAGGGGCTCGCGATCACCGCGGTGGCGGCGAGGCCGATTCCGACGGGAACGAGCAGCGCGAAGTGCGACCAGCGCATGCCGCCGATCAGGAGAAGCAGCGTGCAGCTCGCGAAGACAAGCACAGCCGTGCCGAGGTCCTCGACGCCGATCAGGGCGCACACGATCGTCACGACCGCGAGCGCCGGCACGAACCCGCGCGAGAACGAACGCAGCCGATCGGCGTGGCGCACGCAGAACCACGCCACGACGACGATCATGCCCCACTTCGCGATCTCGCTCGGCTGGAAGCCGTAGCTCGGGGGCCCGATCCAGCGCGAGCTGTTGTTCACCTCGCGTCCGATCCCGGGCACATGCACGAGGAGCAGCGTGATCACCGTGACCGCGAGGATCCACGGCACGGGAGACGCGATCCCGCGAAGCGTGAACAGGCGCTCCACATCGACGCGCGACGCCACGAACATGGCGACGAGCGCAAGCGCCGCGAGGATCGTCGTGCGTCCGAGAAAGACCTGCTCGAACGAGATCGGTCGATACGACGCCTCGAGTCGCTCGAACTGCGCCTCGGTCATCGCGCCCGAGAGGACGAGCGCGTGGTCGGGCGGCACCGAGAGCCCCGCGGAATTGACCATCACGACCCCCATCACGAGGAGGGTCAGCGCACAGAGGGCCACGCCGTGGGACATGCGGAGCATGGGCGTCATGATCGGCATTTTCCGCGAGCGTGGTGGAGAATCCGACGAGGCTCTGCCCGACCGCCTCGTCGGCTACTCTTCCCGCCCATGTCCGTCGGGCCGACCGTCTACCTCGAGACCTTTGGATGCCAGATGAACGAGCTCGACAGCGAGCTCGTCCGAGGCCATCTGCGAAGCCTCGGCTACCGCTTTATCGAGGACGCCGCGCGCGCGGACATCGTGCTCTACAACACCTGTTCCGTGCGGGAACAGGCTGAAAACAAGGCGTATTCGCGCCTCGGCCTCGTCGGGCTGCGCAAGAAGGCCGGCGAGAGCGTCATCCTCGGCGTGCTCGGGTGCATGGCCGAGCGCGACGGCGCCGACATGCTCCGCCGCTTCCCGCAGGTCGACCTCCTGTGCGGTCCCGGCGAACTCGACCGCCTCCCCGCCCTCATCGACAATGTCCGCCGCACGGAGGGCGCGAGCCGGGAGGACCGGATCGCCCTCGCGGGCAGCAAGTCGCGCCGCTCGACCACCCTCGCCGCGGCGGAGGACCACCTCGAGCTCCTCGACCTCTCGCGGGCGTTCGACCCCTCGTCGCCCGGGGCGGAACGGCGTTCGGCGTACGTGCGCATCACCCGTGGCTGCAACAAGTTCTGCACCTACTGCGTGGTCCCGAACACGCGCGGCGCGGAGGTCCACCGCCCCCCCGACTCGATCGTCGACGAGTGCAAGCGGCTCGTCGACGCGGGGGTCGTCGAGCTCACCCTGCTCGGGCAGACGGTCAACCACTACCGCTACACCCACGGCAAGGCGGTTGGTTCAGACGGCATCGAGCTCCCGCAGGTCGGCCCGGGCCTGTCGGCCTTCAGGCAGCCGATTCCAGCAGGCGAGCGCGTCACGACCTTCGCGGAGCTCCTGCGCCGCATCCACGACGAGGTTCCAGGCCTCGCCAGGCTGCGCTTCGTCACGAGCTATCCCCGCGACTTCGGCGACGACATCCTCGATGTCATGGCGGCCTGCCCCAGGATCTGCCGCTACATCCACGCCCCCGCCCAGTCGGGCTCCGACCGCATCCTGAAGCTGATGAACCGCGGCTACACCCGCGGCGAATACCTCGAGTTCATCGCCCGCGTGACGGAGAAGCTGCCCGACTGCACGGTCGCGGGCGACATCATCGTGGGATTCCCGTCGGAAACCGATGCCGACTTCGAGGAGACGGTGTCCCTGGTGCGCGCGGTCCCGTTCAAGAACAACTTCATCTTCAAGTACTCGCCGCGGCCCGGGACGGTGGCCATCGACCGCTTCGAGGACGATGTGCCCAGCGAGGTGAAGCGGCTGCGGAACAACCTGCTGCTCGACATCCAGGCCGAGGTGAGCGCGCGCGTGCACGCCGCGTGGGTGGGGAAGCGCGTCGAGGTTCTGGTCGAGGACATCCGAGACGACGCCGATGAATCGGTGGCCGCCGCCTCGCAGGATGTGCAGCCGCCGCACTCCGCGGAAACCGCAAGTCCCGCCCGCAAACCGACTTCGATGTCGCTTCCGCTCGCAGGGCGCTCCACCGACGCATCGGCGGGGTCCGCCTCGCGCCGGGCCATCCGCGGCACCTCGATGCGCCCCGCGCGGCAGGCGGTCGGCCGCACGCGCGGCGATCTCATCGTGTCGATCCCGCTCGAGCGGGGCGCCCCGGCGCCCGATCGGGGCAGCCTTCTCGAGGTCGACATCCTGCGCTCGGCACCCCTGATTCTCGAGGGCGGCGTGGTAAAAACCGCGATGACCGCGTCAGAAGGGCGACTTTGAAGAGAGTCGCGGCCCGTCTGACAGATCCGCTACGACCCTTTCAGGATCTTCATCCCAACTTGCTTGACAGGGTCTGTTCCTGATCTATCTTCGCTGTCGAGGGTCGGGTGAGCGGTAAAGGGCCGCTCTTCCTGAGGGAGAGTGCAGTGCTTAACCTCGACGAGCACGCAGACACTGGAATTGGGAGTTTCACAAATGAAGACTGGTCTCATGGCGGCCGTTGCTGGCCTCGCGGTTTCTGGCATGGCCTCCGCCGCTTTCGTGTCCTTCGAAGTCGTCTCGACCGCCGTGTCGAACAGCGGCCAGAGCCTCGTCCGCTACGAGGTCTTCGCCCGCTTCAACGGCCCGACCGACACCGTCCTCAACGCCTTCAACTTCGGCGCGGTCGGTGGCAGCGCTGCCTCCTACGGCGGCTTCTGGCACAAGGACAACTTTGACTCGAGCGACCCCGGCCAGCTCTCGCAGACGGTCGGCACCTGGGCTCCCCAGGCAACGGGCTCGGCTTCGGCCAACCGTCCGTTCGACTCGTTCCTCCTGATCGGTGGCAACCCGGTCCTCGCCAACTCGACGAACGCCGACCCCTCGTGGGGCGCTGCGCTCTCGTGGAACCGCGTCGACCTCCCGAGCAACGGCACCATCGGCTGGTTCAACTCGAACCCCCCGAACCTGCAGGGCCGCGTCGGCACCGCCCCGAACACCGCGACCGATGTCAAGATCGGTCAGTTCATCCTGTCCGCGGGTGACTCGGCTCCCCGCACCTACACCCTGACGCTCGGCTACAACGACGGCGTCCCCGGGTCGGCCGTGCAGTTCGGCACCGGCACCTTCAGCCTCCCGGCTCCTGGCGCCGTCGCCCTCCTCGGTCTCGCTGGCCTCGCCGGCCGTCGTCGCCGCTGATTCCTCAGCGATCGACTGATCGATGCACTCTTCATCCCGCCCGCGGCCAACGCCGCGGGCGGGGTTGCTTTTGCGCCTTGCAGGCCGACAGACGGCTTGAAGAAGGTGCTGCAGATCTGCCCAGCGCTTCGCGCGCCCTGTGCGGCACAGTCCTATAACAAGCACATTCAAACGCCACCGAATGCGCTTCAGCTCTGCATGTGGTGCTTCTATCGGGCCTGCAACCGCGGTGGGCCATCAGGGAAGCGCGAACAAATATGAATGTTCGCGAAATGGCGGCTCGGGAACTTGCCCCCCACGCAAAGTCGCGCCATGTTCGGTGAGTTCGATGAGTTGGCGCTGGAGGGCGCCGACCCGAGCCCCGCGAGACTGCGGCGCAGCGGCCTAGGCCGATTGGCGCGAAGTCCTGAGGAGTTTGAACAGGGAAACAGGGACTGCCTTGCCTGCGCGTTTCCGGCGCCGGGCACAGGGTGGTTTCAAGTGTGTTCCTTGATCTTCATCCCCTGAAGATCTTTCCCTGTTCGCTGTTCCTGTTCCCCTGCCAATTGAAGGAGAGAGCGCATGAAGCTGATGGCCCTGGCCCTCGTCGCCGCTGTTTCGAGCACCGCGTCCGCGACGTTCGTTGAGTTCTACACCGAGAAGACCCAGACCTCGAACTCGGGTGTCGACCTGGATGTCTATGTCCTCTACGCGCGCTTCAACGGCGCGACCGACACCGTCCTGAACGCGTTCAACCTGAACGGTCTCGCCGGCGCGACGACGAACGCCTTCTACCACAAGGACAACTTCGACTCGAGCAATCCCGGCCAGCTGTCGCAGACGGTCGGCACCTGGGCTCCCCAGGCAACGGGCTCTGCGCTCGCGAATCGTCCCTTCGACTCCTACCTCGTGATCGGCGGCAACCCCGTCCTCGCGAACTCGACGAACGCAGACCCCTCGTGGGGCGCCGCGCTCTCGTGGAACCGCGCCGACATCCCCAACGGCCAGAACGTCGGCTGGTTCAACTCGAACCCGCCGAACCTCCAGGGCCGCGTCGGCAACACGGGCAACACCGCTGACTCCGTGCGTCTCGGTCAGTTCGTGATCGCCCGCGACTTCAACGCCGGCACCTTCAACATCAAGATCGGCTACAACGACGGCGTGGCGGGCTCGCCCGTCCAGTTCGCCGAGGGCACCTTCAACCTCCCCGCCCCCGGCGCGGTGGCGCTCCTCGGTCTCGCCGGCCTCGCTGGCCGTCGCCGTCGCTGATTCCCTCGCGGGAAATCTCGCACGCCATGTTGCACCCGCCGCAGGCCATCGCCTGCGGCGGGTGTCTTTTTGCGCCTTTTTCCATCAGAAGTCGAAGTCGAGGCGCATCTCCACGCGGATTCCCTGCGACATTCCCGAAGTCCCGATATGCCCTCCCGTGCGTCGTCTGCGATGGACATGCCTGAAATCGAGACAATCAACTCGTCCCCCCGGATTCCTGAGAGTATCTTGCTTTGCAGGCGCCCTTCAGGCGTTCGGGATCCCCGGTCACGGCCGAAGGGCTCCGTGCCAACCGTTCCAAGTCAATAGGAGAACCTCGTGAAGACAAGCCTGACGCTCGGTGGTCTGCTTCTCGGCAGCGTTGCCGTATTCCTCGGACAGTTCAACGCGTCCGCCCTTCCGGGTGAAGGTGATGGCGGCACGGCCTCGGTCGGCCCCGATGTCATCGTCGGTGGGATCCCCGATGTGGCGCGCTACGCGCCCGGAACCTTCCAAGGGGTTCAGTACGCGTCCTACGCGATCGGCTCGACCAGCTGCAACATCGGAAACCAGCAGCTGCTCTGGCAGCCGAATCCCGATCCCGACCATCCCGTCATCCCGCAGAACATGTTCCGCATCAAGGACGGTGCGATCGAGCAGATCGGCATGTCGTGGGTGAAGCATGGCTTCTGCGCGCTGCAGCAGACGCTCTGCGGATCCTGCCAGCCCGCCGGCGGCGGCTGCCCGACCGTGCTCGGCATCGGCTGCTCCGATCCGTACTCGGCCAGCCTCAACGGCAACCAGAGCGACCTCAAGAGCCGCGGTCCGATCAATCCCGCGACGGGCATCTTCTCGGGAACCTATTCGGATCCGACGGCGCCGACGGGCCTCCCGACCTCGCTGCGCGAGCGCGTGATGGTCGCCCGTTCCGATCTCGATCCAGCGCAGAACCCGGGCGCGACCTATGTCGCCGAGGCGCAGTACATCCACCCGCAGGACGCAGCGGCGGACAACGCCCGCAACAACGCGTCGTATCGCCTCTTCACGGTGGGCAGCAACTGGTCGTCGAGCCTCGGCTACCCGCTGACGCTCACCGGGCCGACCGTGCAGCAGCAGGCCGCGATCTACGCATGGAAGGCCGTGCACTCCGACGTCGTGATCAAGCCGTTCGACATCGTCGGCGACGGCCACATGCTGCTCGGCTCGCGCGTGATCGACCTCGGGAACGGCACCTGGCGCTATGAGTACGCGCTCCAGAACCTGACCTCCGACCGCTGCGGCGGCGCGCTCTCGATTCCCGTCCCCGCGGGCGCCACCATCACCAACATCGGGTTCAAGGCTCCGCGCTACATGAACGGCGAGCCCTACTCGAGCGCGCCGTGGACCGCGACCGTGGCCAACGGCATGCTCACCTGGACCTGCGAGCCGAGCAGCAACGTGAACGCGAACGCCGTCCGTTGGGCCACGCTGTACAACTTCCGCTTCGAGACCAATGTTCCCCCGGCGAGCAACACCGCCGAGGTCAGCGTCGGTCTCTGGAAGGCCGCAACGGCGAGCAGCCCGCAGACCGCGATCGGCGTGACGGCGTATGTGCCGGGAACGCTGCCGTCGGAGCCGGGCGACCTCGACGGCAACGGCACGGTCGACGCGGCGGATCTCTCGATTCTCCTCAGCTCGTGGGGCTCGGCAGCGGGCGACCTCAACGGCGACGGCTCGACCGACGCCGCGGACCTCACCATCCTCCTCAACAACTGGGGCTGATCGGCGATGCGGCTGCGGCGCGATGACCTCGGCCCGCACAGACCCTGCAACCCATACACGGGGCGAAGACCGAAAGGTCTTCGCCCCGCTTCCTGAACCGCTCTCCGACCTCCGACTCGACGCACAGTCCTCGTCGGCCGATGGATTGCGGACCCTTCCCGGCGGTTGAACGCCCGCCCTAGGCGAGGCCGCGGCCACCGAATCGCTCCTTTCGCGGCGGTGCGCGCAACGCGCACCTCCGACGGGGCGAATCTTCCGTCACCTTGCCTCCCGGCGGGGGCCGACCTGATGAGACACGACATGACGACACACGCCAAGACGCCCCGTTGTTCTGCAGTTCTTTCCGCGGCTCTTGCCGCGTGTCTGCTGTCCTCTCCCGCCCTGGCCCTTGCGGCCGATTCCGCGCAGGCGAAGACCACGATCGAGCCATCCTCGGCACGCGCGATGCTGCTCGCATCGGCACAGGCGCAGCGTGCGGCCACCTCGGCTCCGAAGGGACCGTCGGCGAATCGCCCCGTCGCGAGCGACAAGCGCACGCGGACGAAGCAGGTCGCGGAGCCGCTGCCCGCGATCGAGTTCATGCCCGTCTATCGGACCGCCCTTCTTGCGGTTCCGCAGGGGATCCCCGAGGAGGTCGAGATCGACTTCCCGCTCGAGGGAGGCGGCTTCGACACGCTGCGGCTCTTCCGCACCTCGATGCGTGCGCCCGACGCGAAGCTCTTCCTCGATGTCGGCGGGGCCGAACTGGTGGAGGCCGAGCTTCCGCCCTACCGCACCTACCGCGGCTCGCTTCTCTCGAACGGCATGCCCGTGAGCGCCTCCATCGTGGACGGCGAACTGTGGGCGCTGATCCCGCAGGACAACGGCGACATCCTCTGGATCCAGCCGATGAGCGACTTCGCGGTCGGCCGCGCCGCCAACGAGCATGTCATCTACCGACGCTCGGATCTCGCGGCGGCCGACCAGTTCACATGCGGCGTGGATCATGCGGGGCTCGGGCTCCCGGACTGGATGTTCGGCGTGCCCTCCGACCCTGCGGACTCGGGACTCGTCGGGTTCGTGCCGGATGCCGGTGCGGGGGATGGCGCGGTCGGCGGGGACGACAGCGGCTCGGCCGACGGATCCGATGACGACGCGGGCGATGGTTCGACGGGCGGATCCGACGGCATGACCTCAGGCCTGATGGGCGGCGGAGACGGCGACGGCGACGGTGGCGTCGCGGGTGCATCGCCCTTCGTGACGCGAATCGCCTTCGACGCCGATTTCGAGTTCTTCCTCAAGAACGGCTCGAACGCCAACTCCACGGTGATCGACATCGAGAACGTGATGAACAACGTCTCGTTCGTCTATGACCGGGATGTCAACATCACCTACGAGTACACCACGATCGTGGTGCGCACCACCTCGAGCGATCCGTACACCTCGAGCAACATGGAGACGCTGCTCTGCGAGTTCCGGAACACCTGGAACACCGCTCCCGAGGTCGAGATCAGCCGCAGCATCGCGCAGCTCTTCACGGGCAAGACCATCCAGGGAAGCGTCATCGGCCTCGCGTGGCTCGGCGTCGTGTGCAACCAGTCGGGCAACGACTGCGGCGGATTCGGCAACCTCGCCTACTCGTCGGTCGAGAGCCGCTTCACCACGATCTCCGACTTCCGCACGGCTCTTTCCGCGCACGAGCTCGGCCACAACTGGCAGGCCCAGCACTGCGACTCGGTGAACCCGTGCAACATCATGTGCTCGGCGATCAACTCCTGCCAGGGAACGACGGGCGGGAACCTCAAGTTCTCGCCGACCGAGCAGAACCAGATCATCGCGTTCCGCAACGCGGTGACCTGCGATGTGGCGCTGCCAGCTCCCATCGCGCTGCCGTTCCTCGACGGGTTCGATGCATCGAGCGTCATCAACTCCTCCCGCTGGATCTACAACAAGGGCGGCATCACGACCACGGCGGCAAGCAACGAGCCGAGCCCCACGCGCTCGCTCAATCTCGACGCCTCGAGCGCGAATCTCTACGGAGACGACGAGATCCGCTCGAACTTCATGCTCCTCGGCGGCCTTCCAAGCGCCACCCTGCGCTACTTCGTGCAGCACTCGGGCGTCGAGGCGGGCGAGCAGCTGATCGTGGAGTACCTGAACGTGTCGCGGCGATGGACGCTGCTCAACACGATCACCTCGGACGGCTCGGCCCAGACCCAGTTCGTCGAGTTCTCGCATCAGCTTCCCACCGCGGCGCTGCACGACCGCTTCCGCGTCCGTTTCCGCGCCGCGGTCGACGAGGCGAACGACGACTGGTTCATCGACGACGTGAGCGTCGTCTCGGTGACGCTGCCCTCGAACGACGAGTGCAACGCGGCGATCGACATCGGTGCGGGCAACACGGCCTTCGACAACACGAACGCCACCAACAGCGCCACCGCGCTTCCCGCCAGCTGCGCGGGCTCGGTCGGCACCACGATGGCCAAGGACCTCTGGTACCGGCTGACCGTGCCGTGCACGGGCACGGTGTCCGTGAGCACCTGCGGGACGACGGGGTCGGACACCCGCCTGGCGGTCTACAACCTCGCGTGCCCGACGGCGGGCTTCCTCGTCGGCTGCAACAACGATGCGGGATGCGCCAACGGCGGCGCCACCGTGGAGTTCGCGGCCGCCGAGGGCACGATCTACTACATCCGCGTCGGGTCGAACACGACGGGCGGAGCGGGCACGCTGAGCGTGAGCTGCACGCCCGAGGCGAACTGCCCCGGCGACGCGAACGGCGATGGATCGGTCGATGGCTCCGACCTCGCGGTCGTGCTCGGCGCATGGGGCACCGCGGGCGGCGACCTCAACGAGGACGGCCAGACGGATGGAACTGATCTTGCGATCGTGCTCGGCGCGTGGGGACCGTGCCCCTGAGGCGCGGCCTCTCTCGCGGCGGACGGCTTGGCCGATCCGCGCTATAACGCGTGGCGATGGATGATGGCCTGAACTCCACGCCGAGCGTCACCCCGCCTACGGCTGCTCCGAGGCGCAGCGCGCTCGCGCGTGCGTCCCTGATCCTCGGCGGCGTCTCGCTCGGGATGTTCTGCTGCACCATCGGGCTCGGCGCGGCGATCTCGCTCCTCTTCGGCATGACCGCCGTCATGCTCGGGACGATCGCGCTCGAGCGGATCCGTGCGTCCGCCGGGTCGCTTTCGGGGCGTGCATCCGCCTGGACGGGCATCGGCCTCGGGCTCGCGTCCTTCGCGCTGTCGCTCGCCGCGCAGTTCCTGTACTCGACGGTCCAGCGGCAGTGGAACGACGACATCGACTCGGCGCTCCGTGCGACCTTCGCCGCGGTGGACGCCGCGGGCGCCGACGCAGCGGAGGAGCGCTGGACTCCAACGGCTCGGCGAACGCTCGAGGAGGGCGCGCTCGAGCGGTTTGCGCGCGAGTCCCGCGAGCGGTTCGGCCAGTTCCTCGACTTCGATGTGCTCTCGGAAGTACCTGATCCGAGCCTCACGGGCGTTCACACGCTCACGCTCGCGGTCGCGTTCGAGTTCGAGCGTGAGCGGGTCACGGGATCGGTCGTCTCGGAGATGTCTCCGACGACCGGGCGCTTCATTCCGATCGTGCGGATCCGATCGGTGACGCTCCAGCAGACCGATGGAACGGCGCTGACGCTTGGCTCGGCCGTGGCGACCGACGCGCCGTCGACCGAGCCCGGGTCCGCCGAGGAGCAGTCCGAAGGGCCGGAGGGCGCCACGCCGTGAACGAGATGAACCAGTCGAGGGTTCCCGAACTCGCAGGACGCAGGGTCACCGTGATGGGCCTCGGCCAGTTCGGCGGCGGCGCGGGCGTCGCGCGCTATCTCGCGAGACGCGGCGCCCGCGTGACCGTGACGGACCGCGATGGCGCGGAGAAGCTCGCCGCGTCCATCAGGTCGATCGAGGATCTCGTCGCGAACGGCTTCGTGGAGCTTGCGCTCGGCGGTCATCGCGAGCGCGACTTCACAGACACCGACCTGGTCGTCGTGAACCCGGCCGTACCGAAGCCGTGGGCGAACCCGCTGCTGGCCTCAGCGCGGGACGCGGGCGTGTCGCTCGAGACGGAGATCGGCCTGACGGTCGCCGAACTCGCCGCGCGCGGCGTGACCGACATCGTGGGCGTCACCGGGAGTGCGGGGAAGAGCACGACGAGCGCGATGCTCCATGCCGCGCTCGACGCACCCGCGGAGTTCGGAGGCCGACGCGCGCACCTCGGCGGAAACATCGGCGGGTCGCTGCTCGGCTCGCTCGATGCGATCGCGGCGGGCGACTTCGCGGTGCTCGAGCTCTCGAGCGCGATGCTGTGGTGGCTCTCCGAGACGCGCCGCTGGTCGCCGCCCGTGGCCATCTTCACGAACCTCCTCGAGAACCACATCGATTGGCACGGCGACTTCGCGCACTACGCGGGCTCGAAGGCCGCCATCCGCCGGTTCGCCCCCGCAGGAGCCGCCTTCGTCAGCGACTTCGAGGGTTCAGTCGCCGCGACCGAGGCGATCCGCCTCGGCGCGACACCCTGGTGGTGCGGGGCGACGCCGGCACCGTGCGCCCTGCCGCCGGCCGCGGAGCTTCGGCCTGCGATTCCCGGCGCCCACAACAAGGAGAACGCGCGGCTCGCGCTTGCGGGCGCCGCAGCGGTCGTCGCGAAGGCCGGCTTCTCGCCCGCGGCGGCGCTCGGCGGGCTGCGCACGCGCATCGAGTCGTTCGCGGGGCTTCCGCACAGGCTGTCGTTCGTGTGCGAGGCGAAGGGCGTGCGGTTCTACAACGACTCGAAGTCGACGACCGCGGAAGCCACCCTGCGCGCCATCGGCGCGTTCGAGGAGCGTGGGCGCATCCACCTGATCGCGGGGGGCTACGACAAGGGCGCCGACCTGACGCCGATCCAGAGGCTCGGAGACGAGCTCGCGGGCCTCTATGCCGTGGGGACGACGGGGCCGCGACTCCTCGGCGGCGCACGCGCGACGCTGAGCGGCACGATCGAGGCGGCGGTGCGCGACGCCATCGCCGCCGCGAAGGCGGGCGACATCGTGCTGCTCTCACCCGGCTGCGCCAGCTGGGACCAGTTCACGAACTACGAGGCGCGCGGCGAGGCCTTCGCGCGGCTTGCGCGCGGCGCTCACTCGTAGAAGCGCTTCTCCCGCGGAATCTCTCCGCCTGCCGGCGTCCACCACGCGGGGCGCCCCTGCACGGCGTCGATGCGCTGTTCGTAGTCGACGGGCATCTCGCGCGCCTCGGGCGCGGAGCGCAGCGCGTAGTCGATGCGGCGCGAGCCCCGAGGCGGGCAGGTCAGCTGGTTCGTGAGTCGGCCTGTCGAGGTGCCCGCGTCCATGATGGCGTAGACCATCCGATCGGGGCGCTCGACGGGGTCGTCGCCCTTCCCCTCGAGGAAGTTCAGCGTCAGCTGCTTTCCGACGGGGATCTCCATCTTGAAGAACGGCTCCTCCGTGCGGGTGTCGACGAGCGTCACCGTGACAGGCTGCATCTCGCTCGAGACATAGGTGTAGCCGCTGCCGCTGTAGGGATAGATCGCGCCGCGGGGGCCGTAGCAACCTGCAAGGGCAAGCGTGGCGGCGACGAGGGCGAACGGGGCAAGTCTTGTCATGGCGATCCTGTCGTGGAGTCCGTTGGGGGCGTGCGACCGACGGGCGCACCCCGACCACGCGTGATATCGGTCGACGGTTCGCCCGCCCTTCGGGATTTTGCCGCGAACGGAGCGAGGCGCTTTCGGGCAGAATGCCGCCCGATGCCCGAGCCAGGCCCCAGTTCACTCCGCATCGGACACGGATACGACCTTCATAGGCTCGAGCCGCTGGCTCCCGAGGGGCGGGGTCGACCGTTCATACTCGCGGGAGTGCGGTTCGAGCACCCCGTTGGCCCGGTCGGACACTCCGATGGCGACGCGGTCTACCACGCCATCTACGACGCGGTGACGGGTGCGCTTGGTCTTCCGGATATCGGACAGGCGTTTCCCGACACGGATCCGGCCTTCGACGGGCAGGACTCGGCCCGTTTCCTGGCCGCACTCCGTGCCGACCTCGCGCGCGGGGGCCACGGGATCGTGAACCTCGACATCACGGTCGTGTGCGAACGACCGAAGCTGTCGCCACGGAAGGGCGAGATGATCGCCAACATCGCGCGCGAACTCGGGCTCGACCCATCGCGGGTGAACCTCAAGGGGAAGACGCACGAGAAGGTCGACGCCGTCGGAGAGGGCCGCGCGGTCGAGGTGCATGTGGTCGTGCTCGTCGCTTGCGCGGCGCATGCCTCGTAGCTTCCGATCGAACCGCCCATCCTGCTACCTTGGGTGCCCGGGTGCCCTCGCCATGCGGGCAGCCCCCAGCACAGGAGAACGCATGCGAGCCATCGTGACAGGCCAGATCGGCGTCGACAAGAAGCCCTACCTCAAGGCCGTCAAGGACGCCGCCGAACTGCGCGGCGAGCCGCTGTCGCTCTTCAACCTCGGGGACATGATGTACCGCGAGGCGCCGGATGTCCGCCCGGGGCGGATCCTCGACCTGCCGATCTCGCGCCTCGCGACGCTCCGCCGCGCCGCGTTCAAGGATGTGATCGCGGCCACGCTTCCTGCGCGCGAGCACCGCAATGTCGTCCTGAACACGCACGCGACCTTCCGCTGGCGGCACGGCCTCTTCTCCGCGTTCGACTTCGACCAGGTCGCGAAGTTCGAGCCGAACATGTTCATCTGCCTCGTCGACAACGTGGAGGTCGTCCACCACCGCCTGCACGCGGAGCACGACATCGACGCGACGCTGAAGGACTGCATGGTGTGGCGCGAGGAGGAGATCCTCGCGACCGAGCTCCTCGCGCAGGCGATGGGATGCTCGAACGACTTCTACATCCTCTCGCGGGGGCGCCTGCAGGACACGGTCGAGACCGCGACGCGGCTCGTCACGCGCCCCGAGATGCGCAAGGTCTACCCGAGCTTCCCGATGAGCCATGTCGTGGACATGCCCGATGTCCTCGCGGAGATCGACCACTTCCGCGCCGAGCTCGCGAAGCACTTCATCACCTTCGACCCGGGCGACGTCGACGAGAAGCTGCTGCTCGACCGCGCGCTGGCGGCGGCGCGCGAGGGCAAGGACTGGATCGAGACCGAGGCGCACAGCTTCGGCGGCCGCGCGGGGCGCAACCTGCGCGTGTCGGTGCGAGAGGTGCTCGACATCGCGGGCGACATCGACGGCCAGATCTACATGCGCGACTTCAAGCTGATCGACCAGAGCGACATGATCGTGTCGCTCGTGCCCGGGCTTCCGAACGGGACACCCGGCCTCTCGAGCGGCGTGGAGCGCGAGCTCCAGCATGCGTGGGAGCACACCAAGGAGGTGTATGTCGTGTGGAAGCCGCGCAAGGCCCCGAGCCCGTTCATCACGGAGACGGCGACCAAGATCTTCCGCTCGGTCGACGAGGCGCTCGCCCACTTCGAGTCGAAGGGGATGTTCCACCCCGGCAACCTCTTCGCCCACTGAACGACGGGAAGGCGCGATGCCGCGATTCAGGCTCAGGATCGCCTACGACGGCACCGACTTCCACGGCTGGCAGCGGCAGGAGCCCGCGGACGCGCCGCCGCTACGGACCGTGCAGGGCGTCGTGCAGGGCGCCGTGGCCGACCTGATCGGCGCGAAGGTCGATGTCGTCGGCGCGAGCCGCACCGATTCGGGGGTCCATGCGGTCGGACAGGTCGCTGCCTTCACAGCCGATGTGCGGGTTCCGATCGAGCGGCTCGCGACGGCGATCACCGCGCGGCTTCCGCGCGATGTGGTGGTGCTCTCTGCGGAGCGCGTGCACGACTCGTTCAACCCGATCGGCGACGCGCGCAGCAAGTGCTACCGCTACACGATCGAGCACTCGAGCCACCCGCACCATCCGCGGCCGCTGTTCGACCGCAACATGGTGTTCGCGACGCCCTACGCGCTCGACACGGCGCGCATGCAGCGGGCCGCTGCGGGATTCGTCGGGACCTACGACTGCGTGAGCTTCGCGCAGATCGACCACGGACGCGCCACCACGGTGCGGTCCGTCTTCGACTGCACCGTTCGCACGCCCGCCCCGCGGCGGGTCGAAATCGAGATCGCGGCGAGCGGCTTCCTCTACAACATGGTTCGCATCGTGGCGGGAACCCTCCTCGAGGTCGGCCGCGGGCGGATCGACCCCGACGCGATCCCCGAGATCGCGGCCGCGAAGGACCGCCGGCGGGCGGGCCCGACCCTTCCTCCACAAGGGCTCTGCCTGCGATGGATATGGTACGGCGCGCCGCGTACATCACCTGCGGAGGCTCCGTCGTGCGCAGAGTGAGACGACCCTCGAACCTCGACATCGGCGGTGCGCCGAGATCGATCGCGCGGCTGCTGAGGAGAGGCGCCGTCGTGGCCCTGAGCCCGGGGCTTGGGCTGTTGCTCGGGCTGGGGCTGACCTTGCCACTGGCCGTGCCGTCGCGGGCGGACGCGCAGACTCTCGACCTCGATGGTGTGCGGCAGGGCCCGCCGATTCCCGCGGAGAATGGCGCGCGCGACCTCGCGGCGGCGCTCGAGGCAGAGCGGGTGGCGCTTGAGGTCGCGAGCCGCGCCCTTCGCGGCGAAGCGCTTGCCTCGGCGCAGGCTCGCATGCGTCTCAGGGAGACCGCGATCGCGCTTCTCCAGTCGGGAGCGAACAGACCTTGGTCGGAAAGCGGGCCCGTCGTGCTCGGTCTGCGGGTCGCCAACCTTCTGCGAGGAGCCGACGCCGCCATCGAGGCGGCGGCCGCAAGCCGACGCCTCTCCGATGGTCGACCGCTGCCCCCCGACGACGCCCGGCTTGCGGTGGACGCGCTCCGATCCCTCGGCGCCGTGCGGCTCGACCGCCTGCGGGGCGCGATGCGGCGCGAGGCGGGGAACCCCGCGCGCATCATCGACTCGCTGGCGCAGGTGCTTGCGCCCCTTGCCACGGTCATTCGGCTCGTCGAGGAGTCCGAGCCACTGGATCCGTGGCCCGTGCTTGCGGCGGGTGCGAGGGAATCGGCTGCGCCGTCGACCTCCGACGATTCCGTCGAGTCGCTCCGTGCACGGATGGCGGCCTTGAGGACAGGTGCCTCGGGGACAGACGGCGGCCTGGTCCGCGCGGAGTTTCTGGGCGAGCTCGAGTCCGCGCTCGACAGGATTGCCACAGCGCCTCTGCCCGACCGAGCCGCGCTGCGCGGAGTCGCGTCCGCGACGCGCGTATCGGAGTGGTTGGCGTCGGTTCGGTCGCTGCCGCTCCCGCGGCCGATCGAGGCCTCGGTCGTCGATCGGGTCGAGGCACAGGTGTCGCGGGAAGTTGACTTGCTCCTGCGCGTTGCGCAGGTGGGTTCGGATCCTGCGGAAGACGGCTCGCCCGACGGCGAGTCTGCGTCGGGCACCGTCGCCGAGAGCACCCGTGCGGCCGAGGAGCTTGCACGGCTCGAGGCCATGGTCGATGCCTGCGACGGAATGCTTGCGGTCCGCAGGTCGCAGGGCTCGAGCGACCTCGCGCGCCGCGCGATCTCGGAGGCGATCACGGCGCTCGTCCTCGCGAACGAGCCGGGGGTTGGGTCCTCGAGGAACGCCATGCGCGCGGCCATGCGGATCTCGGAGGCGTGCAGCGCCGCCGAGAGGCTCGAGACAGGCGCGGCAGGCGATTCGCCCCGCGAGTTCCGCGAGGTGGTTCGCGCGCTCGACCGCGACGCCCGCATCGCGGTGCGTGCCCTCCCCGATGCCTTCAGGACGCTGGCGGGCGACCCCGCGCAGGTGTCGGATCCGGGGACTGTGGCCCCGTTGACGCGCGTGCTCACGCTCGACGCCGATCGCGCGCGGATCGTGGCGCTGCACGGGCTCATCGCCCGAATCGCCGCCGTTCGGCCCAAGGCCACGCAGGGCATCGAGGGCTCGACACGGCGCCTCGCGCGGATGCTCCTCGACCCGATCAAGCGGGCCGATGCGCAGCGCGGGTTCGCCACGGTGGAGGGGCTGGCGGCTGCGGCGTTCCCTCTTCCCTTCGAGGACGATTTGCTGCGGCGCACCGAGCGCGCGACTGCTCTGACGGGCGGAGCGCCCGAACGCGTGCTCGAGGTGGCGGCGCAGGCGCGGGCCGCATGGGCCGAGGCCGTCGGACGCGGCGATCTCGGCGGAGCCGATGCGGTGTGGCTCGACGAAGTCGCCCGCTTCCTGGCCGCGATGCGCGACCTCTCGTCGCTCGGGGCGCCCGTGACGCGCGGCGATGCTGACAGGCTCGCGCTCTGGGGTGGCTGGACGGCGAAACGGGCGCTCATCGCCCCCGCGGCCGTCGACCTCGATGCGCGCGCGATCCTTGCGGCTCGCTCGCTGGTGGCATCGGCGCGCTCGGGCGACAGAAGCGAGTTCAGGAGGGATCTGGCGTCGCTCGAACGCGCGATTCCGCTGGTCCGGCTCGTGTCGCGGCTCGAGCGCACCGTCGTGCCGCTTCTGGAGTCCGAGTCTTCGACGACCGCCGCCATGTTGGCACCGCTGGTGCACTCTCCGCGAAGCGACGCGGCGCTCGTGCGCGAGTGGCCGCGGCTTCTCATGCTCGACCGCGCGCTGCTCGAGTCGGAGTTCGCGCGGCGCAAGGGCGCGCTTCCGGTGCGAGATGAACTCGCGGCGTTCATGGCCGATCTCGCCCGTGACATCGAGGTGGGAGCGTTCGGCGCACCCGTGGTCATCGGCACGGTCCCGGGTTTCGACGGGACTGCCACGGACGGGGCATCGGAGAAGAAGCCCTCGAATGCGCCCCCGCCCCGGAGACGCTGAGGCGCCATCGCGTCGACACGCATGGGCCGTACCATGGGCCGAACCATGGGCCGAACCATGGGCCGAACCATGGGCGGAACCATGGGCGGAACCATGGGCCGTACCATGCGCCGCATGCCGGATGCGACCCCCTTGAACAGCCTCTCGCGCCCGCTGCGAATCGTGGTGGTCGCGCCCCACCCTGACGACGCGGAACTCGGAATGGGCGGCACGATCGCGCGTCTCGTCTCCGAGGGCCACGCCGTCCACATCGTCGACCTCACGAACGGCGAGCCGACGCCTCGCGGCACTCCCGAGCGTCGTGCCGCCGAAGCCGCGGAGGCGGACCGCGTCCTCGGAACGACGCGCACCAACCTCGGACTGACGAACCGTGCCCTGATGCACACGATCGAGGCACGACACGCGCTTGCCGCGGTGCTTCGAACGCAGCGCTGCGACTTCCTCTTCGCACCTCACCCCGAGGACGCGCACCCCGACCACATCGCCGCCACGAGGATCGCGGAGGACGCGCGCTTCGACGCGAAGCTGACCAGGTCCGCGATTCCGGGCGAGCCCGTGCACCCCCGCCGCCTCATCCACTACTTCTGCACCCACCTCAGGAGCATCCCCGCGCCCAGTTTCGCGCTCGACATCTCGCGACACCGGGAGACGAAGCGTGCCGCGATCCTCGCCTACCGTTCGCAGGTCGTCGACCATGAGCCGAACCGCCGGCTTCCCGAGGATGTCGATCTCCGCGACCGGTTCGTCGGCTCGCGGCTCGGGGTCGAGGCTGCGGAGCCATTCTGGTGCCGCGAGCTGCTGGGGATCGAGTCCGTGGCATCGATCCTGTGACGCGCACGGGCGGGAGGATGCGAGCCTCGACGCGCGCCCCGACCCTTCCACGCTGATAAAGTGCCGCGCTCCCATGCTCGACTGCCTCGACATGATCGTTCCGATCCTCGCGCAAGCCGGACAGGCCGCCGAGTCGATCGGCGCAGGGCCAGCGGCAGGCCTGCCCGAGCCGGGGGCCGTCAGCCCGTGGCTTGCGTGGATCTCCGAGTATGGCGCGCTCTTCATCTTCGTGGCCTTCATCGTGTGCGGCGTGGGTCTGCACATCTCCGAGGACTTCCTGCTGATTCCCGCAGGCGTGGCCATCTACGAGGGCCACATGACCTGGTCGGAGACGATCTTGGCCGCGTACTTCGGCCTCGTGATCGGGGACACGCTGTGGATCTGGGTATGCCGCAACTACGGAACCCGGTTGATCCACAGCAAGCGCTTCCTTCGATCGATGGGGCCGAGGCGCCTTCTCGAGGCGAAGCACGCCATGGAGACGCGCGGCGTGATCGTGCTGATCCTCGCGCGCTTCATTCCGGGAACGCGCACGCCGGTCCTGACGATGTCCGGCCTTCTCCACATGCCTTGGTGGAAGTTCCTTGCGGTGGAGCTCACGACCGTGGCGGTGACGGCGCCTGCCCAGATCGCCATCGGCTGGCTTGGCAAGGCGGGCTACGACAAGGCCAAGGACCTCGGCGGATGGCTCACCTTCGGTCTCGCGGGGCTGGCCCTGACGGTCGCCTTCGTCATCGGGTACCGCTGGTACAAGCAGGCGAAGGCCCGGAAGGGCCCGCGGCCGCGCGCGCCCGTCTCGTGGCTTCGCACATTCGGCAAGGCGACGCGCGCGAACGCCCACTCGACGACGACCCAGTGACCCCGTTCGCCCTCAGGGCGCCTCCCCTTCGGTGGGGCGCCTTGGTCGCGGGAGAAGGCGGTCGCGGTCGACGACCTCGGATCGGTGTCGAGCTCGACGACGAGGCTTCTTGGGGTCTTCTTCGCCGCAGAGAATGCCGTCGTCGTCATCCTCGACCTCCTCCGCCTGCTCGTAAGGTCCCTCGAGGTCGTCGGGATCCCCCTCCATGCCCGCCGGCGCCGGCGCCGGGGTTCCCTCGTGGTCAAGACACGCGTGCACGGGCCTGCACGGCCCGAGATCGATGAATTCCGACATGTCCGCGCTTGGCGGCACATCGCGGATCGATTCGTCGAGGATCCTGCTTGCCAGGATGCGAAGCAGCGACCGGTCGTCGAGATGGTCGGTGCTCGACAGGAAGATGCCGAGGAACGCAAGGCCGTAGATGACCCGCCAGAGCGCCTCGTGCGTCTCCGTGGCGCCGAGCTCGACGGCGCCGGGCGGCGGACACGCGACCCCGATCTCGGCGAGTTGCCGACGGTTGGTCGAATGCGGCGCATGCTCGGAGTCATGCATGATGGCCGCGATGATCCGTTCGGACGGGCGCCCGTTCCGCTCCGCCTCGGCGACGAGCTCCGCGATCCTCGCCTCGCGCGCCCGACGCTTGGCGTCGAAATGCGCCTGCATCGCAGAGGCATCCATCGCGGGATGATGGTCGGCGAGCCGCGGAGCGCCCGCGACCTCGAGGAACGCAGGCCAAGAGGCCGTGTCCGCGACGGTGGACTTCGCGGAGTTCCCGCGGCCTTTCGACTCCTTCGTGCCGTTCGCACGGCCCGCGGACCTGGGAGGCCTGGGAGGCCTGGGAGGCCTGGCGGCCTTTCCCGACCCCCGCTTGCCGCCCGATGCGGAACCCGACCCTCGCGACGCGCCTGCGCCGCCTTCCGATCCAATGCCGTCCAGACACGCGATCATCGCGGACCTCTCTTCCCTTGCGTGAGCATCGAACTTCACCGTCGGCCTTCGGCACCGATCATGCGTGCCGGCCGACGAGCATCGCCCCGAGCGCACGGAGCGCGCGGGCATCGGCGACGGCGCGAGACTACCGCGCCGGAGAAGCCGTCCTCCGATCCTTGTATGTTTTGCAGGAAGATTCCTGGCGCCGGTCGCGCGTCGCGCTCAGCCCTGCGACTTGGCGAAGTGATTCGCGCTCCACCAGCGCGCACCCGACGGCACCACCACCTCGTCTCCGACGAGCAGCGTGCGCCAGCTGTCGACCGTGTCGGCCGCGGGCTCCTCGATCCAGAACTCGCGCACGACGGCCGCCGCACGATGCACACCGCCGCCGAGATGGACAAGGGATGCCTCGGGAAGCCGCAGATCCGCATCGTCCGTGAGGAACCACACCGCCTCCGCGAGAGACGGATCGTGCGCGAGGCGGGCCACGAGCATCTCATGCGCGGGCTGCGCGCCCACGAGGACCTCCTCGGGGACGCGCGCGCGCGCGCTCGCGGGGCCAAGGCCCGCCTCGTCGTGCGGGGAAAGCGTGGCGTCCGCGCGAGCCCGCACATTCCCACGGAAATCGACGCGCTCGACGACGACGGTGCCGCGCAGCCGATCCGTCTCGCCCGCGAACGCCGCATCGTCGGCGAGCACGACCTCGAGCGCGCCGCCCTTCCACTGCTCGAATCCGCCGATCGGCTCGATCGAGAGAAGCCTTTGCGCGCACGCGCGGCGCACGGCGTGCCACGCGGGCTTGGCGCGCCCCGCCACATCGACGAGCGACCACGAGTGGCCCGCCCACACGTCGTTCCACTGCCAGATCAAGGCGCCCATCGACCGCGGCGCGCCCGCGCGCAGCCACCGCATGGCCACATCCATCGCGCGCGCCTGCAGGTGCTGCGCCTGCGCGACATACTCGCGCGCATCGCGCGCGGGCGCGAAGCGGGCGTCGAGATACGGCTTGTACTGCGCGTCGTCGCCGCCCCAGGCCTTCTGCCGCAACTTCAACGCATCGACGAGCTCCGCAGCCGACATCCTGTCGGCGTCGCGCGTCTCGTCGAGGCACTCCGCGACCACCGTCGGCCAGCATGGCGGCGACTGGTGGCCGAACTCGCTCGAGAAGCGCGGCAGGACGAGGCGGCAGCCCTCGATCTTCGCCTCCTGGTCCCATGTGTGGCGATCGCCATGGTCGGGATCGTTCGGATGGATCTCCATCGAACCCGAGTACGGGCTCTCGGCCCAGTAGGGCGCGCCGGGGTCGCATGCGGCGACCGCGGCGGGCAGCATCTCGAGCCAGTACCTGCGCCCCCACGACTGCCCGGGCGCAAGGCGCTCCTTCCAGCCCCAGCTCCACCATGCGAGGATGTCCTCGTTGCCGCCGCACCAGAGCGCAAGCGACGGATGGCACGAGAGCCGCGCGACCTGATGCGCGGCCTCGCGCGCGACGAGCGTCGCGAACGGCTCGTCCTCGGGATAGGTCGCGCACGCGAACATGAAGTCCTGCCAGACGAGGATGCCGAGTTCGTCGCAGGCCTCGTGGAACGCGTCGGGCAGGTAGTTGCCGCCCCCCCAGACGCGCACCATGTTGAAGCCCGTCTCGCGATAGCGGCGCATCTCGGCGAGCCAGTCGTGCTCGTGTCGCGCGCCGAGGAGCGGCGGGACGAGGTTCGCGCCGCGTGCAAAGAGCGGCGCGCCGTTCAGGACGAAGCGGAAGCGCGTGCCAACCGCGTCGCGTGCCGTGTCGAGCTCGATGCGCCGCGGCGCGAAGCGCGCGGTGGCGATGGGCTTGAACGCGCCGCCGCCGTCACGCAGGCCGACCATCGCGTTCCACCAGCAGCCGTCGTTCGCGCCGCGGTCCCAGGTCGACCAGAGGCGCGTCGGCCGGATCGTCGCCTCGCCGCGCGCATCGCACTCGACGCGCTGCGTGCCGGTCCGCTCGCGCACGACGCAGACGAGCGGCGCGCCGCCGAACTCGCCCTGCGGCGTCACGCGCACGGTCATGCTCCCATCGTCGTTCCAGCGCTGCGCGACGGCGACGCCCGTGATGCGGATCGAATCCCAGCAGTCGAAGCGCGCGCCGTAGAAGCCCACGCCCGCGACGCGCGGGCCCCAGTCCCATCCGAAGCCGCACGCGGCGCTGCGTGCGAACGGGAACGGCAGCCAGTCGCCGTTGACCGGGCGTGCGCCGAGCCGTTCCTGCCAGCGGAGAAGCTCGGAGACGGGCGCCTTGAAGCGCAGTTCGAGCAGCGCGCGGCGCCCGCGCAGCGCATCGGGAATGCGCGCCTCGAACGGAAAGTGCTCGCTCAGCTGCTCGCCGAGCACGACGCCGTCGAGCGCGACCTCGCACGGCCCGTCGACGACATCGATGAGGAGCGCGCAGTGTGCGCCGTCGTGGGGCGCCGGAACCTCGACCTCGCGCGAGAAGGTCCACTCGGTGCGGCCGACCCACTCGCTGTCGAGTTCCGCGCGCTCCCCCTGCCACGGCTGCAGGATGCCGGCGTCCGCGAGCACCGCATGGATCGACGCCTGCATGTATGCGCCGGCGATGATCTCGCGCTGGCCGACGAGCGGCGACCCCTCGCCACCGCGCACGCGCACGCGCCAGCCATCGAGCGGAAGCGGGAGTCGACGGAGATCAGCCATCGCGCGGCCTCTCCTCCCTGCTCTCGCGAACGGTGCCATCGTCGCGCGCGTCGGCGGCGTACTTCCCGAGATGCGCGTACATGCGCCTGAGGTCGCGGAACCCGCCGATCGTGAACCACACCACGATCACGCAACCCGTGGCGAAGACGAGCCAGGTCCACCCCTCCCAGAAGGAGAGCCACGACTCCTCCGCGATCGGCGCATCGGCCGCCTTCGACCACACCGCCCATGCCGTTCCGCCGACGAAGACAAGCGTGAAGAGAAGCGGCCACAGCACCGTGATGCTCGTGATCCAGGTGTCGCTGCGCGAGAACTCGCGCGAGAAACCGATCGCGCGCATCCACCGCGGCAAGCGCGTGTCGTGCTCCACGCGATGGTCGCGCTCGCTCTCGGGCAGAAGCGCGCGATACGGGCCGCGGTGAAGCAGTCGGTCGAGATCGAAGCGCGGCTCCGGGAACAGGAGCGAGACGCCGACATACGCCGCGATCGCGCTCGCCATGGCGATGAAGGTGAGGACCTGCCCCGAGATCCAGGTGTTGCGGTGCACCTCGGCGATCCATGCCGGCACGCCGTCCGCGCCGAACACGGACTCGAACACGCCGTAGCCGTCCTTCGCCATGATCCCGAAGACGCTGATGCCGATCCCGACGAGCATCGACGCCCACGCGGCGCGCGCCGTGCCGCGCGACCAGTAGAGGCCGCCGATGATGGCGCTCCCCGCGCCCGCGACGAACACGCTTCCCGTGAGCGCCGACCACATGGCCACGTACTGGTTGGGCTTGTAGTACACGCCCCAGAGGAACGCGAACACCGCGATCGCGAGCACCATCGCCTTCACGAGCAGGATGTGGGCGCGCGGCGACAGCGTGGCGTCGGTGAAGAGGCCGCGCACCGGAAGGAGCACGTCCTGCACGAAGATCGTGGCCCACGAGTGAAGGTAGGTGTCGTCGGTCGAGAGATAGGCGCCGATCATCGCCGCGACGAACATGCCGAGAAGCCCGGCCGGGAGCACGAGTCCGAGGGCGAGCGGCACGCGCGCCTCGGCGCGCAGCGCGTCGGTCTCGAGCAGCGCCATCTCGCCGAGGACGGGTGCGGCCTCGACGGCGAAGTCGGGGTGCGAGAGGAACACCTTCATCGTGATCGGGACGATGAGCGCGACGAGCATCAGGACCCGCCATCGCCAGCCCGCGAGCACGGTCGCCATCTTCGCCTCGTGCGGCGTGATCGCGGCCGCGTTGTAGCCCTGGTCGCCCTGCCACGCACGCATGGTGTAGAAGAGGATGAACGCGCTGATCAGCCAGTACCACAGGTTGAACTGCGACTCCTCGCCGATTCCGAGCGGGTCGAGCATGGAGCGCCCCGCGGGCTGTGCAAGAAGCGTCTCGCCGATCCTGTCCCAGCCGAAGTGCGTGAGGAGATAGAGGATCACGACGAGGAAGGTGATGTTGCAGAAGATTCCCTGCAGGAAGTCCGTGACCATCACCGAGATCTGCCCGCCGATGAAGACGAAGAAGATCGCGGTCGCGAGAAGCACCGCCATCACCGCGGGGAAGGTCGGGACCTCCGAGCCAAGCAGCGTGAACTGCTCGGGCAGGCCGCAGATCCAGATGAGGAAGCGCGCGCTGACCGCGGGGAAGATCGCGTAGTTGAGCACGCCCGAGACGAAGGCCACGAGCCCGCAGAACACGCGGAATCCGCGCGAATAGCGCTTCTCGAGGAACTGCGCGAGGGTGAGCGCGCGCGTCTCGCGGTAGCGGTACGCGACCCAGCCCGTGAGCGCGATCACGATCATGAGCGGGTTCTCGACGAGCCCCCACCAGACCGAGGTGAACCCCGCGTCGTAGTACTGCTGGAAGAACCAGACGAGCGAGATGATCCCGACCTGCGCCATGTTGTAGGCGACGCACACGAGATAGCGGCCCGCGCAGCGGTTCCCCGCGAGGAAACCCGCGACCGACCTCGCATGACGGTTGGTGCGCAGCGCGAAGGCGACCAGCGTCACGAGAAGTGCCGCGGGAATCAGCCAGTCGATGAGCGTCATGCGCATTCCGCGCAGGATAACGGGTCACTCGACGCGGAGCGTCACGATCTCGAAGGGCCGCATGCGGAGGAGCGTGGCGGCGCCCGCCGCGTGGACGAGCCCGTCGCGCGCCATCGGTCGCTCGAGGAGGTCGACCGCACCCACCCGTTCGGCTCCCACGTTCCAGAAGACCTGGACATCGCCGCGCGCGCCGCGCGTCTCGACGAGCCGCAGGATGCGGCCGCGGCCGTCCTCCGCGGGCTTCCACGCAGCGACTTCGACGCGCATCGGCGCCGCCGCGAGCACTTCGAACGGCGCCCATGCGCCGCGCAACGAACCCTTCCTTCCCGTCTTGAGCGCACGCGCGCGCATCGGCTCGCGCAGGCAGTCGGCCGCGTGGTCGACGCCCGCGGCGCGCCAGTCGCCCGCGTGCGGCATGAGCGCATAGGTGAACGCGTGTGCCCCGCGATCGCAGTTCGGGTCGGGGAACAGCGGGCTCTTGAGGAGCGAAAGGCCGAGCGTCGCGCCTTCCGCGGTCGAGATCGCGCTGCGGCCGTAGCGGCCGTCGTCGAGCACCGCGACGCCGAAGCCCGGCTCCGACGCGTCCATCCACGCGTGGCCCGGAAGCTCGAAGCGTGCCTCCTCCCAGCTCGTGTTGCGGTGGATCGGCCGCTCGATCGCGCCGAACTGCGTGCCGAACCACGCGTGCCGCGCGCGGATATCGACGGGAAACAGCGCGCGCAGCAGGCGCTGCGTCTCGTGCCACTCGACCTCTGTGAAGACCTCGACGCGGCCGCTCGCTGCATCGAGCCGGTAGGTCTGCCAGAGACGGCTCTTCGCGCCGATCGCGCGCTCGACGCGCACTTCGCCGCGCAGCGGATGCGACTCGACGACCGCGATCTCGCAGTCGCCGTCGATGAGCTCGCACTTGTCGAGGTAGTCGCGGTCGGTGTCCCACGCTTCCCAGCGGCGCGGGCGGTCCTCGTAGAGCGCAAGCTGGTTCAAGGGCAGCGCGCGGCCCGCGGCGTCGCGCATGTTCGCCACGCGCCGAGCGCCGAGATGCTCGAGCTCCGCGATGCGGCCCGCGAGATCGATCGCGACGCGCACGATGCCGTTCGACATCGTGACGCCGCGCCTCGAGGCCTTCACCTCGACCGCGTGCGGCAACGGCCCGATCTCCGCGGCGTCGATCACCTTGACGCCGAGCGCGGGCACCTCGCGCGCCTCGATGAGCGCGTCGCCCACCTTCACGACGCCGCAGCGCGCGGTCGACGCCGTGTTGCGCACGAGCACGGGCCGCTTCATGCCGCGCGTGTCGGCGAGGCGCGCGAATCCGTCCTCGAGCGCGTCGCGTTCGGCGTGCGCGGCCTCGCTGATCGCGGCGTGGTCCTCGCGCGCATCCTTGTAGACGGCCTCGATCGACGAGCCCGGCAGGATGTCGTGGAACTGGTTGAGAAGAAGCGTCTTCCACGCGCGGTCGGTGCGCGCGCGGAACGCGGCGAGGTCCTTCGCCTTCATCGCGGGCAGCGAGCACGCGAGCGCCTCGACATCGCGGAGCGCGCTTTCGGCCAGGCGGTTCTGCCGCTTGAGCCACGCCTGGCTCGTGTAGGTGCCGCGGTGGAGCTCGAGGTAGAGCTCGCCGTCCCACGCGGCGAGCGGGCGCCCCGCCGTGCGCAGCGCGTCGCGCCCCGCGTGCAGCCGCCCGCAGAAGACATCGACGCGGTGCTGCTCGAAGCGTGGCAGTCCCGCGCAATCGGCCGCCATCTCGGCGCGCGCGATCTGCCAGTCGGTCGGGCCGCCGCCGCCATCGCCGAAGCCGAACGGCTGCAGCCACACGGGGATCGCGCTCGAGAAGAAGCTCTGCCCGTCCTGCACGACGAGGTTCTTCTCGCCGTACAGCATGTCGGCCGGCTCGATCGACGAGTTGTAGTTGTGGCCCGGCGTCAGGTGCGTGAGGATCTCGGTGCCGTCGAGCCCGCGCCAGTCGAAGGTGACATGCGGGAACCTGTTCGTCTCGCACCAGCTCATCTTGTTGGTGATGAAGGTGTCGAGGCCCGCGAGCCGCGCGATCTGCGGCAGGCACGGCGGGAAGCCGAAGGTGTCCGGGAGATAGAGGAAGCGCTGCTTGCCGCGCGCGCCGAACTCCTTCGTCCAGAACCCCGTGCCGTGGATGATCTGCCGCACGAAGCTCTCGCCCGACGGACAGGTGCAGTCGGGCTCGATCCACATCGCGCCGCCCGGCTCCCAGCGCCCGTCCGCCACGCGCTTCTTGATCTGCGCGTAGAGCTCGGGCGCGTCCTCCTTCACATACTCGTACTGCTGCGCCTGCGAGCAGAGGAAGTGGAAGTTCGGAAAGCGCTCCTGGAGCCGCAGCGCGTTCGCGAAGCTGCGCAGGCACTTGCGGCGCGTCTCGCGCAACGGCCAGAGCCACGCGGTGTCGATGTGCGCGTGGCCGACCGCCACGCACGCGGTCGCGGGCTCGTGGACGCCGCCCTTCAGGAGTTCATCGAGCGCGGAGGCCGTGTCCTCCATGCCGGGCACGGGGTCGTGCGCGTCGATCGACGCGTGGATGTCGCGCAGCGTGTTCGCGATCTCGGTCGCACGCGGGCTGTCGGCCGGCAGCGCGAGCATCAGCTTGCGCAGGAACTCCCACGCCTGCGCGTAGCGCCACGCGGCTTCGTCGACGACCACGAGCTCCGCGCTCTCGAGGCGCCCTGGCTTCGGCTCGCGCCAGCGCGTCTGAAGCTCGGGGTGATCCCACCAGAAGGTCGAGATGCCGAGCGGGAGGTTGCACGCGGCCTCGATGTGAAGGTCGAGCTTCTCGCCGCCCTTCGCGCGCGGCAGGATGAACGCGAGATCGCGGTAGGGATCGAAGCCCTGGAACGGGACGCCGTCCTTCCAGAGCGTCGCCTCGGTGCCCGAGCTGAACCGCAGCGCGACCGTGTGCCCGCGCATCTCGGCGGGCACGCGCCCCGCGAGGCGGAACCACGCCGTCGACCACACGGGCCCCCAGCGCAGACCGACCTTCACAGGCTTGTAGGACGCCCGCTTCGCCTCGGCGAGGGTCGGGTGCCCGCCCTCGAGCCCCGAGCCCGCCGCCTGCCACATCGAGGCCGACAGCGGCGCGCGGAGCGGGAACACCTGCGGGAGCAGCACCTCGGAGTGGAAGTTCTCGTAACGGATCGCGGCGTATTGGAGGTTGGGGAGCACGGAGGCATCCTACCTCGCAAGGAATTTTCTCCCGTTCGGCGGAATCCACGAAATCAGGCGTGCGCGGAGAGGCAACAATCGGGTTCGCCGCGTGATCCGCATCGTCGTCTCCGCCATCGGGCGCGGCCAAGCCGAAGATCCAACATGACGCATGCCCGCGCGCCTCTTCTCCTCGGCCTGATCGCACTCGCAGCGACCTTGCTGTCGGCGACCTCGACGGCGCTCGCCGACGCTCCTGCGCTCATGGCCGCGGCCCCTGGCACGACGGCGCGGGAGAGCGACGCGGCGGTGCTCGCCGCCGGCGTCGCGCAGGTGACGGGCCTCGCGATCTCGCCGCTCCTCGTCCTCGTCGGCCTCGGCTGGTACGACTTCCTGCGCGTGGGCGGATTCTCGGCGGAGACGGGCGCGCTTCCGCTCCATGCGAATCCGTGGATCCTTCTTCCATTCACGACGATCCTCGTCTGCGTCGCGCTCAAGAAGTTCACCTCGCCGGCGATCCCGCTTCCACTGCGCAAGGTGCTCGACGCCGCGGAGTACTTCGAGGCGAAGTTCTCGGCGCTGGTCGCCGCGGGGCTGCTGCTTCCGACGATCGTCGGCGCGATGGCCGCGGTCGGAAGCGCCACCGCGACGGACGGCGCGCTCGCAGACCCCACCGTGAGCGCCGCGCTCGGCGGCGGCCCGCTGCTCTCTGTCCTGCTCGGGGTCGGTGCAGTCGCGATCTTCCTCTGCGTCTGGATCACCTTCCACGCGGTCGACGCGCTGATCGTCCTGAGCCCCTTCGCGATTCTCGACGCGGTGCTGGTGGCGCTCCGAAGCGCGATCCTCGGCCTCCTGGGCGTGGCGCTTCTCGTCAGCCCGTTCCTCGCGCTGGTCGTCGCGATCCCGCTGATCGTGTTCTCGTTCCTCGTCGCGGGCTGGTGCGTGCGCCTCGACCTCTTCGCGCTTGTGACGGCAGCCGATCTCCTCGGCCGCCGTGCAGGCGACCCGCAGGCACCCGCCCGCAGCTTCCTCGCACGACGCGGCCTCGGTGCGCCGATCCGCACGATGGGGCGCGCCGAGCCGACCGAGTCGGGCATCCGCTTCACCTACAGGCCGCTCTTCATCCTCCCCGCGCGCTCGATCGTGATCGCCTCCCCCGATCCCGTGCTCGTCCGCGGCGCGCTCTGGTCGACGCTCTCCGACACGCCCGCGGGCCGTGCGGTCCTCTCGTTCCCACCCCGCTACAACCGCGCGGCCGCCGCGCTCGCGGCACGGTTCGGCGCAGCGGAGCGCGAAGGGTTCCTTCGGGCGCGGTGGCGCAGCGTGCGCGTCGCGATCGGCTCGATCCTCGAGAGCGACCCAACCACGGGCGACGCGGCGCGCGCGTAGTTCAAGCGACGCGCGCGCGACCGCTACAGTGCGCCGGTGGACCAGATCCTCGCGGCGCTCGCCGACATCGCGCTTCCCTCCGCCTTCGCAGGCATCGTCGCGGTGCTTGCCACCGTTGCGGTCGAACGCCTCGGTGGAACGCTCGGCGGAGTCCTCTCGAGCATTCCGACCACCATCGTGCCGGCTGCGATCGGCCTCTCGGGCGGCAGTCTCGGCGCCTCGATGGCGACGGAGGATGTGGACGACTTCCGACGCGCGATGGCGTTCGTTCCCGTGGGAATCCTGCTGAACGCGGGCTATCTCGTCCTTTGGCGCGTGATTCCGGCGAGACTCGGCCTCCGGCACCGCAGCCATCTGCTCGCCGCGACGACGGTCGGGGCGCTGTCCGCCTGGACCATCGCGGCCGTCGGCGTGATGGCGCTCCATGAACTCACGCAGCCGACGCTGCCGCAGGCGCTTGCGGCGGGATTCCTCGCGTTTCTCGCGGGAATCACGCTGGGAATCGCGGCGAACCGCACGCCGCATCCCGCGCCGCGGGGCACGCATCGCGTCGGCGCGGGCGTGCTCGTCCTGCGCGGAATCGCGGCCGCGGCGGTGATCGGCGGCGCCATCCTGCTGAAGCGCTCGGGGCTTCCCGTCGCGAGCGGAATCGCGTCCGTGTTTCCCGTGATCTTCACCACGATCATGATCGCGACATGGCTCGCCCAGGGCGCGCAGGTTCCGACGGGATCCGTGGGCCCGATGGCGCTCGGCACGCTGAGCGTCAGCGCGTTCGCACTGCTTGCCGCGTGGCTCTTCCCGATCATGCCGCTCGCGCCCGCCACCGCGATCGCGTGGACGCTCTCCATCGCCTGCGTGAGCGTGCCCGCCTACCGGTTCCTCCGCGCCCGCCGCGCCACGCTTCACGCGCGGGCGGAGGCGTAGGCCCCCTCGCCGAGCGCGCGCCCTGCGAGCGCCACTCCCGCAAGGTATGCGTCCTCGACGCGCGAGCCGCGCGTCCAGTCGCCCGCGAGGCCGAGCCCGAGCCGCGCATCGAACGCGGCGCCCGCGCCCCGCCCATCGGGAGCGAGCGCGAAGCGCCAACGGTGCGCGACCGCATGAAACGGGCGAGGCGATGCGACGCGAAGCGCGTCGCAGAGTTGCGCGAACGCGCACGACAGCCGCTCCGCGATCTCGTCGGCCGACCGCTCCAGATGCACCGCGCTCCACTCGGGCTGCGCGAGGATCGCCCAGCGATCCGTCTCCGCGGAGCGGCCCGGCTTCGAGGAGATGCGCGACACCCATGCCAGCGCACCCTCGCCGAACAACCCGTCGATCTCCGCATGGTCGAACGGCAGCTCGACCCGTGCGTGCGATGCCCACATCAGCGCCCAGACCGGCCGCATCGACGCGCGTGCGGCGCCCTCGGAGAGCATGGGTGCGACGGCGCCGAACAGCGTGGCCGTCTGCGCCGCGGGCGCGGTCGAGAGCACGAGATCGAATGCGTGGGTCTCGACGGGCGATCCCGATGTGCCGACGGACAACGCCCAGCCGCGCCCCGCGCGCGCGATCTCCGCGACCGCGGCCTCGGTGCGGAGCGTGATCCCGGGATAGGCGAGCAAGGACGCGCACGCCGCGTTCATGCGCGGCGTCGCCACGAAGCGCGGTGGAGGGGAAAGCGGCTCCATGCCATCCACACCGACACGCGCGAACCGCGCGCGCCACTCCGCGGCCACGCCGTCATGGCACCAGCTCTCGACGCGCCGCGCGAAGCGCTCGTCGCGCGCCGTGAAGTACTGCGCGCCGTGGTCGAACTCGCCCGCTTCCCCGCGCCGCGTGCTCATGCGGCCGCCCGGCCCGCGCGACTTCTCGAAGACGACGACCTCGACGCCGTGCTCGGCGAGCGTGCGCGCGCACGCTGCGCCCGCGATTCCCGCACCGATCACGGCGACGCGCCACGGCCGCGTGCGACGCAGCGCGATGCGCGCGTAGGCGTCGAGATCGAGCCGCGCGGCGTGCGCCTCCGTCGAGCGCGGCCTCACCGTGCCGAACACGGGGATCTCGGGAGAGAAGGGCCGATCGAAGAGCCCGACGCACCAGAGGAGCCCGCCGTAGCTCGCGGGGTCCGCCCCATCGAGCGCGAAGCGGTTGTTGAGGTCGAAGAGCATCGAGATGGCGTCCTCGGGCGAGCGTGTCCAGCCGACGAGGGCCTTGCCCCAGGTCATGCGCAGGTTGTTGTGGAGCTCGCCGTGCATCACGAGCGATCGCTGCGCGAGGTCCCACAGCGCGTCTCCGGTCTGCGCCGAGGCGAGCCGCTCCCACGAACGCGCGGCGCGCGGGTCGCCCGCATGCGCGCGCAGGGTCGCCTGCGCCCACGCGGGGAGGGACGCAAGCGCGCCTTCCGGCGTCGCATGCAGCGGCGCGTGGCGGCACCAGTGGTAGGCGAGCTCGCGCCAGACGCAGAGCTCCTCGATGAACTTCTCCGCACCGGCCGCATGCGCCTCGCGCGCGATGCGCATCGGCGACACCATGCCGTAGTGCAGGTAGGCCGACATGCGCGAGACGCCTTCGATCGCCGCATCGTTGCGATCGCGCGCATAGTCCGCGAGCCGCGCGGCGCGGAACGCGTTCCAACGCGCGAGGCCTGCAGCGGTTCCACCCTCGGTGTCTGCGACCGGCGCGACGGAGTGGTCGATCTCGAGCGCGGAGACCGCGCGCGCGATGTCGAGGGAGGACCAGTCGATCTCAGGCAACCAGTGATCGACGCGGGGCCACGCGCGTGGCGCGATCCGCGGAGCCGTTCTCGGCGCGTCGATCCTCTTCAGGCGCTCGGCCTTCGTCGCGGCCGCGAAGGAGAACGCACGGTCGTGCCGGCCATGGACCGTGTTCATCGGCACCACGCACGCCGTGTCGACGACGAGGACCGGGCACGCCACGCGCGATGCCAACTGCGCCGTCCACGACGCGAAGGGCTCCGTCGGCAGGTCCTCGGTCACGACCAAGGCCGCGTCCTTCGCCAGCCGCAGCAGGTTCGCATCCCGATCCTCGGGCCACGCGAGGTCGAAGGCGAAGGGAACGCCAAGCTCCGCGAGCTGGGCGGCGAAGTCGCGGAACCCCTCGAGCATGAAGGCAGCGTGGCGGTCCGACATGAACGGGTGCGACCCCGCGAGCTGTCCGTAGACGAGCACAGGGAGTCCGCGGGCGTCGGCGAGCGCGCAGGCGAGCTCGAGCGCGGGGTTGTCCTCGGTGCGCAGCGCGTGGTGCGCCCAGTAGAGGATGAACGCCCCCGCCGGCACGCCGCGGAAAGGGGGAAGCGCCCTCGCCCGCTCCTCGGCCGACGCCGCCGTCGCCTGGAGACCGAGATGCCGCAGCTGAGACCGATACTCGGATTCCATGGGCGGGCGGCTTCGCGCGTCGCCGCGCGGGGATTCGCGGAATCGCCGCCGACAGGCCGAGGAGGCGCGCACAACGCTGCTCGAAGCCCTTTCCCGCATCGAACCGCCTGCGCAGGCGGTACCCTGTCACGACCGTCGCGTCGTCGTCATGTCCATCGTTCGACCGCTCCATCCCCTGCTGCACCGAGCCATCGTGACCGTGCTCATCGTGTGCGGCTTCGCCTGCTGCTGCCGCGACCAGGCGCTGGCCGCATGGTGGACGAGCGCTGCGGAGCCCGCCGCGGGCGCGTGCTGCGGAGACTGCGGCGCGCGGACTGCCGCGGGCGACGGAGGCCTCGAGGCCCCGCGCGAGGATACGGAGCAAGACCCGAGGCCCGCGCACGACGGATGCAGGAGCTCCTGCTGCACCAAGGCCGGCTTCGCCGCACCTGCCTTCGAACTCGCCTGCGACCGCATCGGCGTGCCGCTCGCCGACACCCATCCCGCAGGCGGGACTCGCCCCGCTGGTCTCGTGTTCGGAGCAACTCGGTTCGACGACGATGTGGGGAGACCTCCGCCATGGCGTCTCCTTCTCGTCTCCCGTCGGCTGCGGATCTGACACGGGCGAATCATCGCGTTCGCCCCCTGTCGTCCGATCAACGCCCCGAGCCAGAACGAGCCATGCCCAAGCCACCGCTCCGCAACGCGAACCTGTCGCGTTTCATCGCGCGCGTCGTCGTCCCCGTCTCGATCCTCGCCTTCGCGGCGGCCATCATCGGAATCACGGCGGTCGATGCGTTCGAGCGCGCTCCGAAGGTGCGCGTGACGCCCGTCGCCGTGATCGCCTCCCGCACCGCAGAGCCGCCCGCGTCGGGAGGCATCCAGGCCGCGGGCTGGATCGAGCCCGCGCCATTCGCCGTCGAGGTCCGCGCGATGCGCGAGGGCGTCGTCGCCGAGGTCCTCGCGCTCGAGGGCTCGCGCGTCGAGAAGGGCCAGCTGCTCGCCACGCTCGACAGCGCCGAGCAGGAGCTCGCGGTCGAGCAGGCGAACGCACAGCTCCGCATCGCGACGGCCGATGAGCGCGCCCGCAAGGTGGTCGCGTCGGCCGCCGAAGAGGCCTTGGCGCGCGCCATCGAGCCCACGCGCCGGCTTCGCGTCGCGGAATCCGCGTTGGAGGAGTCGATCGCGCTTGTCGCGCAGCTCGAGGCGCAGATCGAGGAAGCCCGCTTCGCCGCGCGCGAGGCGCGGGACGAGTTCGAGCGGAGGTCTGCGCTTGCCGAAGCCGGGGCGTTCAGCACGGGTGAGGCGCGGAGACTCGGACTGCGCGCCGACGCGCTCGATGCGAAGGCGCGCGCGCTCGAGGAGGAGCGCCATGTGCGCGCGGCACGCCGCACCGCAGCCGGGGCCGAACTCGCGGCGGCGCGCGAAGCGCACGCCACGCTCGTCGCCGAGCGCGGCGCGCGCGACGAAGCCGTGGCCGAGCTCGCGCACGCGGAGGCAGAGCGCGATCTCGCGGTGACCGCCGTCGATTCGGCCAAGCTTGCGCTCGCACGCAGCGAGATCCGCGCACCGCGCGCGGGCGTCGTGCTCATGCGCGCGGCCGTCCCGGGGGCGCGCGCAGGTGGCGAGGAAGGCGCGCTCTTCACGCTCTACGACCCGTCGCAGCTCCAGGTCCGCTGCGATGTTCCGCTCAAGGAGGCCGCGCGCCTCGCCGTCGGCCTCGTCGCCGAGGTGCGCAGCGACGCGCTGCCCGACGCGCGCTTCAGGGGAACCGTAGTGCGCATCGTGCCGCTCGGCGACCTCGAGAAGAACACCGTGCAGTGCAAGGTGCTGATCGAGAACCCCGACCCCGCGCTGCGGCCGGACATGCTCGTGCGCGTTCGGATCGTGACCGCCGCCGACGAGGCCACGCGCACCGCGGAGGCCGTGGCGGTGCCGCGAGATGCGCTCCGCGCCGCAAGCGCCGACCGGCGCGAGGCCGAGGTGCTGGTCGCGATTCGCGAAGGCGCGCTCGCGCGCACCGAACTGCGGCGAGTCGCGCTCGGTGTGCCGCGCGATGGCGGATGGGTCGAGGTGATCGACGGCCTCGCCGCGGGCGACCGCGTCGTGCTCGACGCGGCGGTCGAGGCGGACGCGCGCATCGAGCCGGTCGAGAGCCTGAAGGGAGACGCGCCGTGACCGACGCGCACGACGACTTCATCCGCTGCAAGGCGCTCACGAAGGTCTATCGCCGCGGCGACAGCGAGATCGTGCCGCTGCGCGCGCTCGACCTCTCGATCCCGCGCGGCGCGTTCGTGTCGCTCATGGGGCCGTCGGGCTCTGGCAAGACGACGCTCCTCAACCTCCTCGCCGGGATCGACCATGCGACGAGCGGCGAGCTCTGGATCGACGGCCAGGACCTCGCGCGGCTCTCGCGCGACGGCCTCGCGGCGTGGCGCGCGAAGTCGGTCGGCATCATCTTCCAGTCGTACAACCTCGTGCCCGTGCTCACGGCCTACGAGAATGTCGAGCTTCCGCTGCTCCTGCACGATTTCTCGCGGCGCGAGCGCCATGAACGCACGATGGCCGCGCTCGAGACGGTCTCGCTCGCCGACCGCGCCTCGCACTTCCCGCGGCAGCTCTCGGGCGGGCAGGAGCAGCGCGTCGCCATCGCCCGCGCGATCGTGGCCAATCCGCCGCTCCTCCTCGCGGACGAGCCGACGGGCGACCTCGACCGCGCAAGCGCCGACATGGTGCTCGACCTTCTCGACAGACTGCACCGCGAGCAGGGCCGCACCGTCGTGATGGTGACGCACGACCCGCTCGCGTCGTCGCGCGCGCGGCTCCAGCTCCATCTCGACAAGGGCACGCTCATCGAGGCCCTCGCGGGAGGCGCAGCGCGGCCATGATCCTCGCCCGCTCCGCACTGCTCTCGCTGCGCATGCTCCTGCGGAGCCGCGTGCGCGCGTCGCTCGCGGTCGCGGGCATCGCGGTCGCCGTGTTCATCCTCTGCGCCGAGCGCGCGGTGCACGGCGGCGTCACCGAGGCCACGGCGGCCAACGAGCGCGACACGCGGCTCGTCGTCTACCGCGCCAACCGCTTCTGCCCGTTCACGAGCCGCCTGCCCGAGCGCTACGCCGACGAAGTCGCGTCGATTCCCGGCGTGAAGAGCGCGGTTCCGATGCAGATCGTGGTCTCCAGCTGCTACGCGAGCCTCGACGTGGTCGTTTTCCGCGGCGTGCCGCTGGCCGACGCCGAGCGCACGATCGCGTCGCGCCTGCGCTTCGTCGATGGTTCGCTCGCCGACTTCCTCGCGCGCGACGACGCTGCGCTCGTCGGCAGCGGCCTCGCGGCGCGGCGCGGGCTCTCGGTCGGCGACCGCCTGCAGGCGGCGGGCATCACCGTCACGATCGCGGCAATCGTCGACGCCGACGGGCCGCAGGACCGCAATTCGTGCCTCGTGCACCTTCCGTTCCTGCAGGCCGCGTCGGGCGGCGTGCAGGGCGGCACCGTCACGCAGCTCGAGGTCGAGGTCGACGACCCCGCGAAGCTGCGCGAGGTCGCCTCGGCGATCGACGCGTACTTCGCCACCGACCGCGCGCCGACCACCACGCGGCCCGAGAAGGCGTTCGTCGCGCGCGCGGCGGCCGATCTCGTGGCGATCGCCGACTTCGCGGGGTTCCTCGGGATCGGTGCGCTCCTCGCGATCTTCGCGCTCGTCGCGAACGCCATCGTGCTGTCGCTCGAGCATCGCGCGCGCGAACTCGCGATGCTGCAGTCGATCGGATTCACGGGCCGGGTGCTGGCGTGGGGCGTCGTCGTCGAAAGCTCGGCGCTCGCGCTCGTCGGTGGCGTGATCGGCGCGGGCGCGGCGACGCTCGTCCTCGCGCTCGGCCGCTTCAGCCTCGGCGCGGAGGGCGTGCTCGTCGAGTTCCGCCCGTCGGCGACCATCGCGCTCGCCTCCGTCGCGCTCGCGCTCGTGGTCGGCGTCGCCGCGGGGCTCGTGCCGGCGATCTCGGCCGCGCGCAGGACGATCGTCGAAGGACTGAGGTCGGCATGAAGCTCCTCCCCTTCGACTACGCCATCCGGAACCTCGCGCGCTCGCCGAAGCGCCTCGCGCTCGTCGTCGCGGGAAGCGCGCTCGTGTCGTTCCTCATCCTCGGCGCCGTCGCGTTCGCGCGCGGCATGGAGGGCGCGTTCGCGGCCACGGGCCTCGAGACCAACGCGCTCATCCTCGGCGCGGGCAGCGAGGAGAGCGTCGAGCGCAGCGAGATCTCGCCGTCGACCGCGGCGGCGCTCGCGGCCGAAATCGACGGGCTGGCGACGATCGCGGGCGAGCCCGCCGTGTCGAGCGAGATCCATCTCGCGCTGCCCGCTGCGCCGCCTGAAGATGCCGGCGACCCGGGCGCGCCGCCGGTCCTCGTGCGCGGGTTCGACACGATGGCGTTCATCGTCCACCCGCAGGTGCGGCTGACGGAGGGGCGCTGGCCGGCGCGCGGGGCCGACGAGATCGCGGCCGCTCCGCAGGCGCTCGCGAAGGTCCCGGGCGCTGCGCTCGGCTCGACGGTGTTCATCGCGGGCGAACCGTTCACGATCGTCGGCCTCTTCGAGGCGCCGGGCACCGCGATGCACGGGGAGTTCTGGATGCGCGTCGACCGGCTCGCGGTGCTCACGCAGCGCACGACGCATTCGTGCGTGATCGCCGCGCTCGGCGACGCCGACTTCGACGACATCGACGCGTTCACGGCCATGCGGCTCGACCTCGAGACGATCGCCATGCGCGAGAGCGACTACTACGCGAAGGTGACCGGTTTCTTCGCGCCGATCCGCGCGCTCGTCCTCATCACAGCGCTCTTCATCTCGATGGGCGGCGTGCTCGGCGGCGTCCACGCGATGTACTCCGCGTTCGCCTCGCGCGTGCGCGAGGCCGCCACGCTCCAGGCGATCGGATTCCCCCGCATGGCGATCGCGGTCTCGCTCGTCATCGAGTCGACCGTGGCATGCGTCGCCGGCGCGCTCCTCGCATGCGCGGCGGCGCTCCTGCTCCTCGACGGCCTCGCCATCCGGTTCTCGATGGGTTCGTTCGGCCTCTCGGTCGATCCCGTGGCCGTGCTCGCAGGCCTGTCCGCAGGCACGCTCCTCGGTCTTCTCGGGGCGCTCCCCGCCATCCTCCGCTGCCTGTCGCTGCCGATTCCGCTGGCCCTCCGCTCGTAGACTCTCGCACCTCATCCACTCGGGAAATCACCATGCACACCTTGCTTCTCGTCCTCCTCGCATCCGTCGCCCTCTCGGTCAACCCGCCCGCTCCCAATCCCCCGGCGCCTCCGCCGGCCGCTCCTTCGCCGTCCATCCCCAGCGAGATCTTCGTCGACGAGAAGCCGAAGGACGCGAAGCCCGTCGGCGAGGCCAAGAAGGCGGCGAAGAAGGGCGACACCGTGGTGATCGAGGCGAAGATCGGCGGCCGCGGCGAGCCCTTCGTCAGGAACCGCGCGGTCTTCATGGTCGCCGACCGAAAGCTCAAGAGCTGCGACGAGATCCCCGGCGACAACTGCCCGAAGCCGTGGGACTACTGCTGCGAACCCGCGGAGTCGAAGAAGGCGAACATGATGACCGTGCAGTTCGTCGACAAGGACGGAAAGCCGCTCAAGGTCGGCGCAGACGGCGTGAACGGCCTCGAGCCGCTGGCGCTCATCGTCTTCGAGGGAACCGTCGCGGAGGTCGATGACAAGGGGAACTTCACCGTCAGCGCGACGAAGGTCTTCGTCGAGAAGCCCGCGAAGAAGTAGCGCTGTACAGTGCCCGCATGAGCGCGGCTGGACCCCTCTTCCTCGGCCTCGATGTCGGCACCACGGGCACCAAGTGCGTGGTCGTCGACGCGCGCGGCGCGCCGATCGCGGAGGCGATCGCCGAGCATCCCGTCTCGTACCCGAAGCCGGGCTGGGCCGAGCAGGACCCCGAGGACTGGTGGCGTTCGTCGGTGGCGGCGACGCGCGCGGCGCTTGCGAAGGCCGCGGCGAAGTCGCCCGACGCGGCCGCGCGCATCGACGGCATCGGCCTCTCGGGACAGATGCACGGGCTCGTCGCGCTCGATGCGTCGGGCGCGGTCGTGCGGCCCGCGATCCTGTGGAACGACTCGCGCAGCGCCGCGATCTGCGAGGCGCTCCACGAGCGCGAGCCGGGGCTTGCGACGCTGCTGCGTACGACGGGAAACCGCGTGTTTCCCGGCTTCCAGGCGCCGAAACTCCTGTGGATGCGCGAGCACGAGCCCGCCGCGTTCGCGCGCACCGCGAAGGCGCTGCTGCCGAAGGACTGGCTGCGCTTCCGGCTGTCGGGCGCGTACATGGCCGAGCCGAGCGACGCGTCGGGCACGGCCGTCTTCGACTGCGCGAAGCGCGATTGGTCGCGCGAGACGCTCGAGATGATGCGGCTCCCGCGCGCGCTCTTCCCCGATGTCGCGGAGTCGCCTGTCCTCTCGACGAGGCTGAACGCCGCCGCAGCGCGCGAGCTCGGCCTGCGCGAAGGGCTCGGCATCGCCGGCGGCGCGGGCGACCAGGCGGCCGCCGCCGTTGGTTCGGGCGTCGTCGCCGAGGGCACGGTGTCGTGCACGATCGGCACCTCGGGCGTCGTCTTCGCCGCGAGCAACGCGTGGCGCGCCACGCCGAACGGCGAGCTGCACGCGTTCTGCCACGCCGTGCCCGACCGCTGGCACCTGATGGGCGTGATGCTCTCGGCGGGCGGAAGCCTGCGCTGGTTCCGCGACACGCTCGCGCAGGACGCGGTGGCCGAGGCGAAGGCGCGCGGCGTCGACGCCTACGACATCCTCGCCGAGCGCGCGCAGCGCGTCGCGATCGGCTGCGACGGGCTTGTGTTCCTTCCGTATCTCACGGGCGAGCGCTGCCCGATCCCCGACCCCGCCATCCGCGGCGGCTTCGCGGGAGTCGATGTCTCGCATGGCCGCGACCACCTCGCGCGCGCCGCGTTCGAGGGGATCACCGCGGGCCTCGCGGGCAACATCGACCTGATGCGCGCGATCGGCGTGCGCGTCTCCGAGGTGCGGCTCTCTGGCGGCGGCGCAAAGAGTCCGTTCTGGCGCGCGATGTGCGCCGACATGTTCGACGCGTCGGTCACGCTCCTCGCGTCCGACGCGAGCGGCGCGCTCGGCGTCGCGCTGCTCGCATCGGTCGGCGCCGGCGTCCATGCCTCGGTCGACGCAGCCTGCGCCGCCGCCGTGCGCACGCAGGGCGAGGTCGCCCCCGACGCCGCGCGCGTCGCCGCGTACACTCGGGTCAAGGCGCGCGCGGCGGCCGCCGCGAAGGTCGCGCTGCGCGTCGAGCGCTGAATCACGGGCCCCGGGCCCCGCAGAGCCTCGCATGGAGATCCTTCTCGTCATCCTCAGGTATGTCTTCGCGATCGCAGGCATGGCCGCCGTCGCGTGGATCGTGTGGAAGGTCGTCAACCGCCAGGAGGCGAAGGACTCGGCGTTCCAGAAGAAGCTCGACGAAGACGACGCGCGTGCCGCAAAGGGGCGCTTCGGCCCACCGCCGAAGATCTGAGGCGTGGCGTCACGCCGTCGCGCGTCACGCGAGCCGTGCGCGCAGCGACTTCATCTTCGACTGAAGGTCCTTGCCCGGGCAGAGCGTGGGCGACAGCTCCTGATGCGTGAAGATCTGCTTGCGCGCGACCTTGTGCTTCTTCTGGAGATCCCGGAGGAAGCGCTCGAGCGCCTTGAGCTGCGCGTCGGGGATGCGCTGCACCTCGAAGTTGCCGAGGCAGCAGACCCCGATGTTCCCGACATGGTTGTTGCGGACATGCCGCCCCTGCCAGCGCAGGTCGCGCGCCTCCCAGACGCGGCCCGCGGGGTCGATGACATAGTGGTAGGCGATGTCGCGGTGGCCGACGCCACGCTCGCCATTCAGCACATTCACGATGCGCGCCCTGCACTCGGCGACGGATGTCTCGGTGAAGGCGCCGTTTCCCTCGTGATGCACGGTGATGCGGCGGATCTTCCCGAGCGCATCCATCTCGGAACGGTCGGGCAGCCACGAGGTCCACGCCGTGCGCGGAATCACGCTGCCCGCGTAGGTCGCGGGAATGCCGCGCGAGGAGCGGTCGAGCGGGCGCGCCTCGGGGCCGACGGTCTGCGGACGCTGGACGGCGCGCGGAGGCTCTGGCGCCGCCTGCGGCGGTTGCTTCGGAATCGGCGAGACGGGCCGTGCGTATCGCGGCGGAGGCAGTTCGTCGCCGCTCGTCCAGAGGCCGCCCGGCATCTCGGATGCGCCCGCATTCGCCGCCCGCGGAGGGGTCGACGGCTTCGTCGCGCAGGCCGCGAGGAAGCCGAGGCCCGCGAGGACGAAGCCGCGCCGCGCGTGAACAAGTGCTGGGAGGAGTTCCTCGCGCGGAGAAAGTCCCTCAGAATCGTGTCGCTCGAAATCCATCGACATAGCCGCGCGCTCCCGAGATCTCGACCACTTTGACCGCGGGATCATCGGACGATCGCGACGCTAGACCGCAGTTTCAGCGGGAAATCCCGCCGCGCCACGCGCGAGCCGCTTCGACGCGCGCAGACCGACCATGTGCGACTGCAGGCTGCGCCCGGGGCAGGCCGTCTTCGCGTCTGGCCACTCGCGGTGGGTGTACACCCGCGACTGTGCGACGCCGTAGGTCCGCATCAGGTCGACGAGAACCCGCTCCAGGGTCGCCCGCTGCGCGGCGGTCGGCTGCTGACGGTCGAAGTTCCCCATCACGAGCACGCCGATGTTGCCCTCGTTGCGGAACTTGACATGGGCGCCCTGCCAGCGGATCGAGCGCCCCTGCCACAGCGTGCCCGCGCGGTCGACGACGAGGTGGTAGCCGATGTCGGCCCAACCCTGCGCGCGATGGCCCACTCGGTAGAGCTCGAGCCGATCGGTCATCTCGCGCGGCGATGTCCCCGTCACAAGGGAATCGAGGCCGTCATGGTGCACCGTGATCGCCGTCACGGGAAGCATCGGGTTCAGCTCGGCGTAGTCCGGCTCCCCCCGCGCCCACAACGCGCGGGGCCGCGCGTAGGGCAAGGCTGCGGGAGCGATCGGGTTCTGCTCGGGCACCGCGCGCGGCTGGGCTGCCGCAACGGGCGGTCCCGACGGGCGCGGAGTCGGTCCGAGGTCTTCGGCCCTGGCCCACGCGGCGCCTGGCAGGGTCGTCGAGCGCGCAGGCGCGCATCCGAGGAAGGCCAGCGCAGGCAGCGCGAAACCGGCGGCGATGAGAAAGCCCCTGCGGGATGCGCCACGGAAGTCTCCCCGCTCGATGGCCCGCGCCAGAAGCACCTCGGGGGCGACTCCGCCCGGGGGCATGCCATCGCACGCTCGGCGGGGTTCTGGGCAGGGATCGAGCGGTTCCATCGTCGGCTGCGTCCTTGCACGCGAAACGGGGGCCCCCAAGACGATGGCGCGATTGTAGGAGGAACGCTTGCGAAACGCGCCCCCTGCCGCGAGGAATTCGAGTCGAGGCGACCGATCGGAGGGGCGCGGCGACGACACCCTCCGATCTCGCGTTTTCCTGCGGATTTTGGCCGATTTCCGAACGGGTCGCAGGCGCGCGCGGGGCGACGGAAACCTGCGGTTTTTGCTAGAATCCGAGGTTCCCCGCGGGGCTCTCCGCGGGTCTTCCACGAGGCGTCTCGCCAGCCGTCTCGCCAGCCACGCTTCCGGTTCATTCATGAGCGAATCGACCCCGACCCTGCCCAACGAACCAGCGGACGCCGCGAACTACACCTCGGAGTCGATCCAGGTGCTCGAGGGCCTCGAGGCGATCCGCAAGCGGCCCGGCATGTATGTCGGCGGAACGGGGCTGAACGCGCTGCACCACCTCGTCTACGAGTGCGTCGACAACGCGATCGACGAGGTCATGGCGGGCTACGCCACGACCGTGACCGTCCGCATCGGCGTCGACGGCTCCTGCACGGTCATCGACGACGGGCGCGGCATGCCCGTCGACCCGATGAAGCACGAGAACCCGACGATCAACGGGCGCCCCGCCGTCGAGGTCATCCTCACCGAGGTGCACGCGGGCGGCAAGTTCGGCGACAACGCATACAAGGTCTCGGGCGGCCTCCACGGCGTCGGCGTGAAGTGCGTCAACGCGCTCAGCGAGTGGACGGAGGTCGAGGTCTACAAGAACGAGAAGACCTATCACATCGGCTTCTCGCGCGGCGAGGTCGTGAAGCCGCTCGAGCTCGTCGAGACGCTGCCGAAGTCGGCCGCCACCGAGAAGCGCAACGGCACGCGCATCTCGTTCCTGCCCGACCCGCAGATCTTCCCCGACACCGAATTCCGCTACGAAACGCTGGAAAATCGCCTGCGCGAGCTGTCGTACCTGAACCCCGGCGTCGTCATCCGCCTGGTCGACGAGCGCGTCGACGCGAGCGGCCAGCGCCGCGACATCACCTTCCACAGCCCGGACGGCATCGGCGGCTATGTCGCGTGGCGCAACGAGCAGAAGACGATCCAGAGCCCCGTGATCGCGCTCACCGCAGAGGACGCCGCGCAGTCGCTGCGCCTCGACTTCGCGATGCAGTATGTCGACTCGAACGCGGAACTCACGCTTGCGTTCGGCAACAACATCCCGAACCGCGACGGCGGCACGCATGTCGCCGGCTTCAAGGCGGCGCTCACGCGCGTCGTGAACGGCTACGCGCGCAAGAACAACCTGCTCAAGGACCTCGTGCCGTCGGGCGACGACCTGCGCGAAGGCCTCGTGACCGTGGTCAGCGTGAAGTTGCCGAACCCGCAGTTCAACAACCAGACCAAGGAGAAGCTCCTCAACCCCGAGGTCGAGGGCTTCGTCTCGAACGCCATCGGCGAGAAGCTCGGCGCGTGGCTCGAGGAGCATCCGAAGGAAGCGCGCGAGATCTGCATGCGCGCGGTGCTTGCGGCGCAGGCGCGCGAGGCGGCGCGCAAGGCGCGCGAGCTCATCAAGCGCAAGGGCTCGCTCGATTCGGGCGGCATGCCGCACAAGCTCGCCGACTGCTCGTCCGACGATGTCGAGAAGACCGAGCTCTTCATCGTCGAGGGCAATTCCGCAGGCGGAAGCGCCAAGGGCGGCCGCGACCATGTGCACCAGGCGATCCTGCCGCTGCGCGGAAAGCTGCTGAATGTCGAGAAGGCGCGTCTCGACAAGGTGCTCGGCTTCGAGGAGATCCGCATCCTCATCCAGGCGCTCCAGTGCGGAATTGGCGAGGACTTCGACATCGCGAAGATGCGCTACGGCCGGCTCATCATCATGACCGACGCCGATGTCGACGGCTCGCACATCCGCACGCTGCTCCTCACCTTCCTCTTCCGCCAGATGCCCGAGCTCGTGCGTCAGGGCCGCGTGTTCATCGCGCAGCCGCCGCTCTACCAGGTGCTGCGCGCGAAGAAGGCGACCTATGTGCTCAACGACCGGCGCATGACCGACGCGCTCGTCGACCTCGCGCTCTCGCACGCGACCTTCGCCGTGCGCGACGAGGCGGGCGCCGTCGTCCACCGCGTGTCGGGCGACGAGATCCGCCGCATGGTCCGCACGCTCGACCGCCTCGACGAACTCGTCACGGTGTCGCAGCGCCGCGGCATTCCGTTCACGAAGCTCCTCGCGTCGCGCGCGAAGGACCCGGGCGGCAAGGGCCGCCTCCCGTCGTGGCACCTCGCGTGGGCCGAGGGCGACGAGCTCTTCTTCGACGAAGCAAGCGCGCGCGCGGCCGTCGCCAAGCACGACCTCGTGCTCGACGACCTCGTGACGCACGAGATGAAGATCGACCGCCGCCGCATCGCGAGCCTGCGGGAACTCCATGAAAACCGCGAGCTCGAGCGCATCTTCGGGGCGCTCGCGACCTGGCACATCTCGATCGAGGACTACGACCGCGTGCAGGTCGAGGGCGTGACGGGCGAGAAGATGCCGACGCGGTATGCGTGGCTGGTCGATTCGGGCAAGACGCCTGCGGCGGCCGAAGCCGACGACGACGCAGAGACGCCCGCCACCGCCAAGAAGGCGAAGGAAGGCGCGCGCGACTCGGGGATCGTCGAGGCCGCGAATGTGCCGTCGATCGTGCGCGCGCTGCTCGAGGTCGGCCGCCGCGGCATCGAGGTCAAGCGCTTCAAGGGCCTCGGCGAAATGGAAGCCGAGCAGCTGTGGGAGACCACCATGGATCCCGCGCGCCGCACGCTCCTGCGCGTGACGCTCGAGAGCGCAAGCGAAGCCGACGCCCTCTTCTCGATCCTGATGGGCGAAGATGTCGACCGCAGACGCGCGTACATCGAGAAGCACGCGCTTGAGGTGAAGAACCTCGATGTCTGAGCGGTCGCCGCTGCGGCGGCTCCCTCTGGTGCTTTCAACGCGTGCGGCGGTCGCCGCTGCGGCGGCTCCCTCTGGTGCCTTCAACGCGTGCGGCGGTCGCCGCTGTGGCTCCCTCTGGCGCCTTCTGCGCCGACTGGCGCTCGCAGATTGCGACTGCCACTGCGACAAACGCCTGACGACACCCCCCGCCCTTCGCGTCGCAGGTCGCGGCGATCACCACTTTCGAATCGGGACATAGCCGTTGATCATCAACGGGACGGTGTCGGAGAAGATCCACGGCCTGCGCCCCGACCGAGCCGCCCGCATCCCACCCTCGACCGCCAGCGCTGCGTCGATGTCCCAGATCACCCACTGCCACTCCACGCGGTCCGAGTTGGGCACGCCCGGCTCGAAAGACTCGTAGAACTCGCGCACCGTGAGGTCGAGGCTCTCCCGCAACCTCGTTGCTGCGTAAGCGGCGACCTCAGGCGTGGTGGGGAAGACGATCCACGGCTTCCAGCGCGTATCCTCGCTTGCGAGGAAGCGCTCCATGAGGTCGAGGGCCTCCCGCCCGTGGTCGACGCCCGAGGGTCCGACGAGACTCCCGTCGGAGAGCGCAGCGCGAATCGGCTCCGCCACCTTCGAGAGCATCGCCTGCCGCTTGGCCTCGAGAGACGGGGGCATCGCCCCGGGTTGCGACCACGCGTAGCCGAAGATCTCGAAGGCGACGGTCTGCGCGTAGATGGCGGAGACGATGGGATCGCTCGGATCGAAGGGCGGCGCGCGCCTCGCGCCGCCGAACTCGGCGTCGGGTTGGAATGCCGCGCGCATGTGGTCCGCACAGTCGTCCCCGAAGCGCTGGGTCCATTCGAAGCCGGGCGGCATGTTCTCCGCGACCGTCGCCAGCCTCGACTTCAACCGCTCGACGCCCTCCTTCGCCAGGCCGCTCTCGCGGCCGATCCGCTCTGCGAGTGCGAGAAACTCGCGGCGCGTCCGATCGAGGCTGGCGGAGAGCCGCAGCGCAGGCTCGACCAGCTGCCACGCGTCGTGAGGCCAGGACTCGTGCAGCACCAGCGAGGCGAATCCCTCGCTCGCAGCTGGCACGCGCTCCGCGAGCAGCGCGTCAAGGCCCGTCGCCCGGATCGCCTTGAGCAAGGCCCGCATGTCGGCAACCACGGCATCCGCCGCCTTCACCTTGCCTCCGATGCGGAGCGAGGCCTGCGCGGCATCGGAAAGCTCGAGCCAGGTCACCAGTTCGAAGAGGTCGGTCGCCAACGCGGGAGCGTCGTCCGACCCGATCGCCACGCCCACACGGGCGCCTTCAGGGTCCTCCTTCATCTTCCGCAGCGCATCCAGGGCCTGCCTGTGACGATGCGCGGCCCTCTCGAGATCATCGGGACTCCGCGGGATCACCGACGCAAGCCGTGCAAACGGCTCGAGGCAGACTTCACCCGATGTCCGCGTGCTGACGGCGGGCGTGGCCTCGCGCAGGGCAACGCGCAGGCCTGCGCCGCTTGGCCACCAGATCGACGGCGAGAACGACGCGTCGCGCGATGGTTCCGCAGGCTCGACCAGAAGCGGTCCGACATCGAGCTCGAGCGTCTTCGCTCCGTCGATCGGCGCGCCGAACCGCGCGCGCAGGACTCCGAGCCCAAGCCTGGCGGAGTCTCGCGAGGCATCGGATCCGTCGAGAGCGGCCGCATCAAGCGCGCTGCAGAAGCGCAGCACCTTCGTGGTCGGAGCGCTGTGGACGGACCCAGCTTCAGTCTCAGTTCCGACCTCCCTTTCGGCCTGCAGTTCGTCCTCGACCTCGACATCGACCTCGACATCGACCTCGACCTCGACATCGCGCTCGATATCGACCTCCAGCGCGCCCTCGGCGATGAGCGCGTCTGCCGACCGGAGCGCGCGGAACGGCAGAAGCCTCTCCGTCGACCCGCGCTGCAGCTGCGTCTGTGCCTGCCCTGGATCACCCACCGCGGCGCCGCTCTGCGCAAGAAGCGCAAACACAAGTGCGAGAATCGTCATGATCTCTCCTCTGCGTGAGATTCTACCGCGATCGGGCGGTTCAGCGATCAGCCCGCACCCGTCGACCCGCCCTGCTGCTCGAGCCCAGGCTCGCCGCCGATCGGCTCGCACTCGACACAGCCCTCTTCGAAGCGAACCTCGAGCTTGCGCGCGACGACCTTGCTCGTGGTTCGGGCGTACACCGTCCCTGAGATCTTGGTGAGGGCCTGGACCTTCCCGTCGAGCGCGATCGTGCTGCGCAGCGGTTGGTTTCCGCCATCGACGCCGGCGGGTGTCATCCGCGCCAAAGCAAACGAAAGCGGCGCGCTGAGGCAGGGCCTCTGCGCGCCGCTGGTTACCCATGCATTCGGGCGCGGCCTTACTTCGCGCCCTTTGCCAGCAGTTCGTCGACCGCTGCGCGGATCGCGTCCTTGTCCGACGGGTGCAGGCCCGCCTTCGCGACCTTGCCGTCCTGGTCGAGGATGGCGACGAAGGGAATGCCGCGGATGCCGAAGTCGGGGTTGAAGACATCCTGCTTCGTGATCGCCATCGTCCAGTTGACCTCCATGTCGGTCATGTAGGCGAGGAGCTCTGTCTTCTCCTTCTCGGGGTCGCCTTCGCAATCGGCCTGCGGGCGCTTGCGGTGCGCGACCATGCCCTGCAGGCTGGTGAGGCCGACGATCTCGACCTTGTCCTCGGGGTAGTCCTTCCGCATCGTCGCGACCTCGGGGAAGCTGGCGACGCACGGGCCGCACCAGGTCGCCCAGAAGTCGAGCACGACGACCTTGCCCTTCAGGTCGGCGAGCGAGGCCCACGGCGTGCTGCCGTCCGCGCGGCGCACCCAGTCGAACTCGAGGGGCGGGCACGCGAAGCCGAGAAGTTCACCCCGGCCCGCCGCGCCGTTCATGTACTTCTGCGCGCGCTCGAGCATCTTCTGCTCGCGGCCCTCCGCGGTCGCCACGCGCGCGTCGATGGCGCTGAGGACGGCGCCGCGCAGCGCGTCGACCTCTTCCTTGGGAAGCGCCTTCGCGGCGACGCCGATGTAGCTCTCCGCAGAGACAAGCAGCTCGACGGGCGCGTTCGCCGAGAAGACGGTGCCGATCGCGGCGATCGCCTCGCCGTGCTTCCTGAGCACTTCGTCCGAGCACATCGAGAGCACCTCGAGCGCCATGGCTCCGTCCGCGCCGCGGATTCCCTCGGCGAGCGCGGGATGCGCGAGGATGAGGTCCGCCATCGCGCCGAGGTCGGGTGAATCGCCCATCGCGAGCGCGGCCGACTGCACCGCAGCGCGGAAGCCGGCGGCGGTCGGTTCCGCGGCCTGCTTCGAGCGGATCGCCATCATCGTCGCGCGCGCCTTGGGCGACATGCCGACCAGCGGGTCGATCGCCGCGAGCTGCTCCTCGCTGAGCGTCGCGAGGTCGAGATCGGCGAGCGCGGCGTCTGCCTGCGCGGCGACATCGGCCTGGATCGCCTTCATCTCCTCGGGCGACGGGTTGGAGACATTCGCGTACTTCTCGCCGAGCGTCTCGAAGAGCCTTGCGACGCGCTGCTGCAGTTCCTCGGCGCTCGGCGGAGCCGCCGTGGCCGCAGCCGCAGGCTCCGCCTGGAGCAGGGTCGGCGAGAATGCGATCGGCGAAAGCGGGAGCGACGAGAGAGCGAGCGCGGCGAGCGAGAGCATTGGAACCTCCGTTTGGTGCGGTCACGGTACAGCAGGTCGTGCGGGCGCGAAAGCCGCTCCCCCAGGCTCATTCCGCGAAAGTCACTCGAGCGTGGTCGCGGCGGCGGACCCCTGCGGCTGCCGCGCGGCTTCCACGGCGATCCCAGCCCACGCCTTCGCCGCCTCGACAAGCATCAGCTCGAACGCAAGGCGCTCCGCGCGGAGCCGCGCGTCGTCGACGGCCTGGTCCTTCGTCCATTCGCTTGCGATCTGGTCGTCCGTGGCGCTTCCCTCGGCCGCGCCGTAGCAGAAGCCCGTGCGCACATCGAAGAAGGCGATGCTCGCGGTCGAGCTGACGACGGCCTCGCGGGTCGGCGCGAGTCCGAGGGTGAGGAGCGCCAGCGGGCCGATGTCGCGGTCGTCGACGCGGAAGTCGGTGTCGATCGTGTAGAGCGCGAGGATGTCGGCGCGGAGGGTGGCGGCACCCTCGCGCAGCGCGCCGAGCGCGCTGTCGGAGGGCGGAACGAGGATCGGCGTGAGCCGTGCGACCCCTCGCACGGAGGGCCAGCCCGCGATCGCGGCCGCGTCGGTCTCGCGCTCGAGTTCGCCTGCCCCGACGAGCGCGAGCGAACCGCGGTCGACGCCCGCGGACCGATGGGACCTGTAGCCCTGCGCCTGAACCCGCGCGAAGGCGATCCCTGCAGGCCACTGCGCGGCCGGCACCGCCTGCATGCGCTCCGCGACGGCCGCGGACTCGCCCGCCAACTGCATGAGCGGCGCGGGGCCGCCAGGAGTCACATAGTGCGACGCGCAGCCGCCGAGGAGAGCGACGCATGCTGCGACGGACGGAAGGGACGCGTGGATGAGTCTGTTGAGGCGCATGGGTGTCTCGGGGTTCCGGGGAAGCCGCCTCGACGCGCGCGCTCACGCGCAGATTCCCAAAAAGAAAGCACCCGGCGAGAAACTCGCCGGGTGCGGAATGACTTCATTCTCCAGCCTCCGAAGAGTCCTTCTTCGGATGCGGGAAGAACGCCCCTCAGCATCCGAAGAGTCCTTCTTCGGATGCGTGAAGATCGCCCCTCAGCATCCGAAGAGTCCTTCTTCGGATGCGTGAAACTTCGGATGCGTGAAACTCAGTAGCGGTAGTGGTCGGGCTTGTACGGACCTTCCGCAGGCACGCCGATGTACTCCGCCTGCTTCTTGGTCAGCTTCGTGAGGCGCGCCCCGAGCTTCTCGAGGTGGAGGCGCGCGACCTTCTCGTCGAGGTGCTTCGGCAGCGTGGTGACGGTCTTCCCGTAGTGCTTCGAGTTCTTGAAGAGCTCGATCTGCGCCATCACCTGGTTGGTGAAGCTCGCGCTCATCACGAAGCTCGGGTGACCCGTCGCGCAGCCGAGGTTCAGGAGGCGACCCTCCGCGAGGATGATGATCGACTTGCCGTCCGCAAAGACCCACTCGTCGACCTGCGGCTTGATGTTGACGCGGCGCACGCCCTTGACCTTCGAGAGGCCGAGCATGTCGATCTCGTTGTCGAAGTGGCCGATGTTGCCGACGATCGCCTTGTCCTTCATCTTCTTCATGTGCTCTGCGGTGATGATGTCGCAGTTGCCCGTGGCGGTGATGAACATGTCGCAGGTCTCGAGCACATCCTCGAGCGTGACGACCTCGTAGCCTTCCATGCACGCCTGCAGCGCGCAGATCGGGTCGACTTCCGCGATCTTCACGCGGCAGCCCTGGCTGCGCAGGCTCTGCGCCGAGCCCTTGCCGACGTCGCCGTAGCCGAGGACAAGCGCGGTCTTGCCCGCGAGCATGACATCGGTCGCGCGCATGATGCCGTCGACGAGCGAGTGGCGGCAACCGTAGAGGTTGTCGAACTTCGACTTCGTGACGGCGTCGTTGACATTGATCGCGGGGAAGAGGAGCTGGCCGAGCTCCTGCATCTGGTAGAGGCGGTGGACGCCCGTCGTCGTCTCCTCGCTGACGCCCTTGATGTTCGGCACGATGCGCGCGAACAGGCCGTTGTTGTCGCGGATGAGGTCCGACAGCAGGTTGAGGATGACCTTGTACTCCTCGACATCGCTCGGCTTCGCCGCGGGAACCTTGCCCGCCTTCTCGAACGCGAGGCCCTTGTGGACGAGGAGCGTGAGGTCGCCGCCGTCGTCGAGGATCAGGTTCGGGCCCTGGCCATCCGGCCAGTTCATGCACTGGTAGGTGCACCACCAGTACTCGGGCAGCGTCTCGCCCTTCCACGCGAAGACGGGGATGCCCTTCGGGTTCTCAGGGGTTCCGCCCTTGCCGATCGCGACGGCCGCGGCCGCGTGGTCCTGCGTCGAGAAGATGTTGCACGACGCCCAGCGCACCTCTGCGCCGAGCTCGACGAGCGTCTCGATGAGGACGGCCGTCTGGATCGTCATGTGGAGCGAGCCGGAGATGCGCGCGCCCTTGAGCGGCTTGCGGCCCTTGTACTCGGCGCGGAGCGCCATCAGGCCGGGCATCTCGTGCTCTGCGAGCTCGATCTCCTTGCGGCCGAAGCGCACGGTCTCTGCGTCGGTCGACGCGACCTTGTAGGGCGGGTTCGACAGGAGGACGAGACCCGTGTCCATGAAGGTCTTGCCCGAGGCTTCGGTGCTGGGGGACTTGGACTTGGACTTGGACGCGGTTGGCTTCTTCATGGTCGGAGTGGGGCTTGGCATCGTGGGGCTCGTGAAGCGGGATGTGAAGCGGGATGTGACGCGGGATGTGACGCGGTCTCGGACGCGGTCTCGGGAAGAGGGCGCCGACGATCGGCGGGGCCTCTCTTTCATCCTTATATGCGGATGA
>CAYMSD010000001.1:0-12273 GCA_964393015.1 uncultured Klebsiella sp. | reverse complement strand
GGAAGAGGGCGCCGACGATCGGCGGGGCCTCTCTTTCATCCTTATATGCGGATGAACGGCAGGATAGCCTTCCCCCGCGCCGCGATCAAGCGACCAACCGACCTCTTTCCCACCGCCTCGCGGGCGCCGGGCGACCCCCGCCGCGCTATCTTTCGCGCATGCTCAACAGAACCCTCTTCGCCTGCGCCTTCGTGGCCGTCGCCGCCCTTTCCGCCGCCCTCGCCCCGCTCGCCCCCCGCACCCCGGCCCCTGCGGCGGGGTCCGACTATTCGGGCGACCCCTACCCGCTCGAGACCTGCCCCGTCAGCGGGGAGAAGCTCGGCAAGGACGCCGTCACCGTCGTCCTCGAGGGCATGAAGGACGCCAAGCTGAACGGGACGCAGGTCAAGTTCTGCTGCCCGAAGTGCGTGGAGGGCTTCAAGGCCGACCCCGCGAAGTACACGGGCAAGATGAACGAGGCCATCGTGAAGGCCGCGGGCGAGTACCCGATCAAGGCCTGCATCGTGATGACGGACGAGGTGATCGACTCGGACGCCAAGATCGTGGTCCACCACAATCGCGTCTACCGCCTCTGCTGCAAGAAGTGCGTCACGCGCTTCGAGCGCGACCCGTCGAAGTATGTCCAGGAGTTCGAGGCGCGCGTGATCGCCGCCCAGAAGGCGGCCTACAAGGCGACCACCTGCCCCGTGAGCGGGAAGCCGCTTGGCGACGGCGCGGTCGACATGGTGCTGAAGGACCGGCTCGTGCGCGTCTGCTGCCCCGGATGCGTCGGCGCCGTCAAGGCCGACCCCGCGGCCGCGTTCGCCAAGATCGATGCCGCGAAGTGAGCGCGCGACGCGCGAGGACACGACCACGACACGGCCCCGCCTCGCGCGGGGCCGTTTCATTTGAATGCCCCGAAAGAGGCGCTACTTCGCGAGCCGCGCCACGAAGAGCCCAGGGCCCTTCGACTCGATCGCGGGCCGCAGCGGGCGATAGAGCGAGAGCGTGAGCTTCGCCGTCGACGCGAGGCTGCGCATGTCGTCCTCGCCGAAGCCGAGGTGCTCGTGTCCCATCGTGGTGCGGTACTCGCTGCGCGCGTGCGCCACCATGTCGATCACGAGGACGACGCCATCCTTCGCCAGCGCCTTGCGCGCGGCTGCGAGCACCTCCGCGGGGGAAGGCACATGGTGCAGGACGAGCGAAAGCACGCATGCGTTGAACTCGCCCGCCTTCGCAGGGAGATCGACGAGGTCGCCGCGCCGCACCTCGACATTGGAAAGCTCGCGCAGTCGCCTGCGGGCCGCGTCGAGCATGGCGGGCTCGCGGTCGACGGCGATCACGCGCTTCACGAATGGCGCGAGTTCCGCGGCGATCTCCCCCGTGCCGCATCCGAGGTCCGCGACCGTCCAGGACGCGGGCACGAGCGCCAGCAGCGCCTCGGAGGCGAAGCGCTCGCCGAAGAGGCCGCGGCGAAGGCCGCTCCACTCGCCACCCACGCGGCCGAAGAAGCCCTTCGCGTCGCCGCCGCGCGCGGCGAGCACCTCGGTCAGGCGCCTGTCGTCGTCCGCGAACGCCGCGTCGTCGCCGAGCGCGCCGCGCAGCAGGTCCCACGCCGCGCGCGCCTCCGCGGAGAGCGCCTCGCGCACGAGCCTGTAGTAGGTCGCCGTTCCCTCCGCGCGCTTCGAGACGAGGCCCGCCTCGAACAGCGCCTTCAGCTGGCGGCTCATCGTCGACTGCGGCAGCTGCAGCGCCGCCGCGATCTCGCCGACAGCGAGTTCCTCGCGCGCGAGGAGCCGGAGCATGCGGGCTCGCTGCGCGTCGGCAAGCGCATGGAAGATCGGGATGACTGGTTGGGGATCGCTCGGCACCGTGGGTCGGCCGTTCGCGATGGGCTCACGGCCCGGGGGGAAGCCCAGTCGTGCCTTCCGCGGCCAGCCCGTACTCGGCGAGCTTTGCGGCGACCGCAGGCGACTCGGGATCGACGGTGTACGCCTGGCGCAGCCGGCGCGCGGCGGTCTTCGTGTCGCCGAGGCGCTCCGCGACCTCCACCGCCTTCAGGTAGGGCTCGACGCTGGTGCCGTCCGACAGCAGGATCGCGCCGCGCACGGCGGTGTTCGCCGTGTCGGGGTCGTCCATGCGCAGCCCGTAGTCGGCGAGAAGAAGGAAGCTCGGGATCGAGCGCTGCAGGTTGCCGCGGTCCTGGAGGAGCTGCACGAGCTTCTGCTTCTCGCCGAGCTCGAAGTAGACCTCGGCGAGACCTGCGGCGACCTCCTCGCTGGTCGGGTTCGCGGCGTGCGCGGTCTCGACATGCGTGCGCGCATCGCGCAGGTTGCCGAGCTTCGCGAGGCAGACGCCGTAGCGGTACTCGACCTCCCAGTCGCCGGGCGCCTTCTCGAGGATCTCGAGATAGGCGGGCGCGGCCTTGTCCCACTGCGCATAGCGGAACGCGTGGTCGGCCTCCGCGCGGGCGGCGACCATGGGGCGGCCCGTCGAGCAGCCGGGGAGCGCGAGGAGGGAGCACAGCGCGGCGATGGAAAAACCCACGCCCAGTCGAGACTTCAGGGAAGACATGGCTCGGATGATACGGCCTCGCGGCGGGCGTGGGCGGGCCGCGCACGCGGGGAGAAAATCGGGGAGACTCGCACCCCGTGGAAGCCAAGCAGCAGCCAGGCCAGACGGCCCCGCGGGGCCGAGCGTGCGCGCCGCAACCCCCTGCGTCGGCCGCGCTTCCGCCCGAGGGCGCGGGGATGGCGCCGAACGCCCCCCTTCGGGCGGCGCTGGCTCTTCACACGCAGGCCACGGGCGTCGCCGACCACCTCGATCTCTTCATCGGCGACGCCGCCTGCGCGGACGCCGATGCGCGCGTCGCACGCACCTATCGTCTGCCGCTGGACGCGCGCGAGGCGCGCGCACTGAGGCCGGGGAACCACGCAGCCGTGGAACTCGAGCCGCACCGCGCGGAATACCTCGCCCTCGCGTCCGGCCGCGAACTCTCGGGAGGGCGTGGGCGCGTGGAGCCCGTCTTCACCTCGCTGGCGTACGGCGAGATCGCGGAGGACCGCTTCGTGCTGCGGCTCGAGGAGATCGCCCCGCCGCTCGAACTCCGCGGCGTGCGCGATCGAGACGCGCGGTGGACGATCACGGTCGGCCTTGCGTGAGCGCCGACGGCGAAGGCGAGCGAGCGAACGATCGGAGACGAGTCCCGTGCCCTACCTCGAGCAACTACCCATCGGAATCGGCGCCCTGTTCTCCGCCTTCGGCGTGCTGTGCATCGTCCTCGTCGTCGTCGGGCTGCCGGGGACCTGGATCCTGATCGCGACGGCCGTCCTCATCGATCTCCTCGACTGGCTCTGGCTCCAGCCCGACGCGCCGCTCACCTTCCACCCGCTCACGATCGTCGCCGCGATCCTGCTCGGGCTCGTGGGCGAACTGCTCGAGTTCCTGCTTTCCGCGGCGGGCGCCAGGAAGTTCGGCGCGTCGAACCGCGGCATGCTCGGCTCCGTGGTCGGCGGCGTCCTCGGTGCGATCTTCGGCACCGTGCTGATCTGGATCCCCATCGTCGGGACGCTGATCGGCGCCGTCTGCGGCACGGCCGCGGGCGCGGTGATCGGAGAGATGTGGGATGGACGCACGACGCTGCGCGATTCCGCCAAGCCCGCGTTCGGCGCCGTGCTCGGCCGCGTGCTCGGCACGCTGTCGAAGCTGCCCGTCGCCATCGGCGTCTGGGTGCTGCTCGCCGTCGCCGCGTTCCGCAGCTAAATTGTGCATGGGATCGCCATGCACGATCAGATCCGAACCGACTCGACCCAGCAGCGCGTGCCCTCGCCGGGGGGCCTTGCGCCGTGGTCGATCTCGAAGGAGGAGTGGGATGCGTTCGTCGGAAGCCCGTGGCTTTCGCCGCGCAGGACGCTCCTCGCCTACGGCATGCTCGGAGCGCTCGTGATCGGCGTCTCCGTCGTGCTTCCGCTCATGCTCGCGGTCCTCGCCGCGATGCCGCTTGGACTGAGTCTCGTGCTGATCGGGAGTTCCGCGACCCTCGGTCTTGCCGTCCTCGCGGTGTTCGCCACGATGTTCCGCTCCGCGCGACGATGGTCGACGCGCGCGCAGGCGCTCTGGGACGAGCGCGGCTGCGTCTGCCCCATCTGCCTCGCGCCGCTCACGCCGTACGCGGACGACCGCGACAACTGCGGACATGGCTTCATCGTCGAAGACCAGCCGTTCGTCCTCCGCTACCTCGAGACCATCGCGACGGCGAACTTCGAGATGAGTCGTCAAGGAGCCATCAAGGCCGAACTCGCCGCGTTGCGCGAGCGCGCCCGCGCGCGCGGCAAGGCGTCGCGGCTCGACTTCGGCGGGCTCGTCCATCTGTTGACACGCGCGTGGGAGCGCTGGTTCGGCTTCAGCCAGCCGCTGTGGCGACGCGTCCTTGCGCATGTCGCGGTCATCGCGGCGGTGGGCGCGGTCGCATGGCCCATCGCTGGCATCTACGCGGTCATCTTCGTGTGGTGCGCGGGGTTCTTCCTGATCGGCTCCCGCGCGATCGCCCGCGCGCGCAGCCTGCGCGCACGCGGCGAGCGCGGGGCCGCACCGTACGAGGTGCTGAGCGGCGTGTGCCTCTTCCTGGCCACGGTCGCGCCGACGACCATCGCCCCCGTCATCGGCCGGAACCTGCCGACGGAGATGCTGTTCGCGATCGGCGAGAAGCTGCCGCAGGCCACCGAAGACACCTTCGATGTCCTCGCGTCTCGCCCGCTCTCCGCGCAGGACCAGCAGCGCCTGTGCGACGCCATGCTTCCGTTCATCGCGGAATGGGCGCGCGGCGGCGGCACCATCGACCGAAGCCGCCATGCGCGTCACATCCTCGCGTGCCTCGCGAACGGGGCGCTGCCCGCCGCGAACTACCCCCGACTCGCGCAGGCGATCGCGTTCGTCGATGTCACGGTCGACGGCCGCTCGCTTGGCCCCGCGGAGAGCACCGTGGAGATCGCCATGGGAGCGCGACCAACGATCGCGCTTGCGATCGGCGGTCGAACGCGCTCGGTCCTTCGAGATGGAAGCGGTGCCGTGCTCGTCTCGAGCGTCGAGGTCGACGGCGTGATCGCGTGGAGCTCCTCGGCAGGCGCCGACGCGACGGCGCCGCGCTTCGGCCTTGCCGACACGGGCACGGCAGGCGACAGGTCGATGGTCGTGCGCGGGTGGTTCGCCATCCTGCCCGTCGCGATGCCCACGACTGCCATCGGCGGTCCCGATGCCGATGGAAAGCCCCTGCTTCCCGCAGGTTCGCTGGGCCCGTGGCCGATCGACCGGACGCTCACGCTGCGTGTTCGCTGAAGGCCGGCTGCGCGCGCCGCGCTCAGCCCGCCTCCTCCGTCACGCTCATCACTTCCTCGACGGTGGTCTTGCCGAGGCGGACCTTGGCGAAGCCGTCCTGGCGGAGCGTGGTCATGCCGCGGTCGACGCAGAGCTTGCGGAACTCGACGACATTCGGGTTCGCGGCGATCTTGTCGCGCAGATAGTCGTCGAGGACGAGCATCTCGTAGATGCCGAGCCGGCCCGAGTAGCCCGTCTGGCGGCACGCGGGGCAGCCGCGCCCGAGGCGCAGCGTCGACGCGTCGATCCCGTGCTCCACGAGGAAGTCGTGCATCTCGGGCTCGATCGGGCGCTCGGCGGCGCACTTCGAGCAGATGCGGCGCACGAGGCGCTGCGCGAGCACGCCGTTGAGCGCGGCACCCACGAGGAACGGCTCGATGCCGATGTTGATGAGTCGCGTGATCGAGCTCGGCGCGTCGTTCGTGTGCAGGGTCGAGAGCACGAGGTGGCCCGTGAGCGCGGCCTGCACGGCGGTCGTCGCCGTCTCCGCGTCGCGGATCTCGCCGAGCATGACGACATCGGGGTCCTGGCGGAGCAGCGCCTTCAGCGCGGCCGCAAAGGTCATGCCGATCCTGTCGTGCGTCTGGATCTGCGTGATCCCCTGCAGGTTGTATTCGATCGGATCTTCCACGGTCGACACATTCATGCGCCGCGTGTCCATCTGGCGGATCGACGCGTAGAGGGTCGTCGTCTTGCCGCTTCCCGTCGGGCCGGTCACGAGCAGCACGCCGTGCGGCTTGTCGATCTCGTGCTTCCAGATCTTGAGCGCCTCGGGGCTGAAGCCGAGGTCGTCGAGCGACACGCTGATCGAGCGGCTGTCGAGGATTCGCATGACCGTCTTCTCGCCCTTCGGCGTGGGGACGGTCGAGACGCGCAGGTCGAGCTTGCGGCCGAGCACGGTGGCGCGGATGCGGCCGTCCTGCGGAAGGCGGCGCTCGGCGATGTCGAGGTTCGCCATGATCTTGATGCGGCTCGTGAGCGCCGCGTGCATCTTGCGCGGCGGCGTCATCATCTCGAAGAGGACGCCGTCGATGCGGAAGCGAACCTTGAGGACCTTCTCGTCGGGCTCGATGTGGATGTCGGACGCGCCTTCCTTCAGCGCGGTCTGGATGATGTGGTTCACATAGCGGACGATCGGCGAGCTCTCGGCCTCGCCCTCGAGGTCGCGCTCGTTCACATCCTCCTTCTCGACGCTGACATCCTCCTCGTCGACGCCCGAGAGGATCTCCTCGAGGTTGACCTCCTCGGACTGATGGCGCGCCTCCGCGTCGGAGATGCCCTGCAGCACCGCCGCGATGTCCGAAGCCGCGGCAAGGACATGGCGCACGGGGCCGGCCCCGATCCGCCTGCGGATCTCGTCGAGCAGGAAGACATCGGCCGGGTTCGCGGTCGCGACGAGCATGCGTCCCGACTCGGCGCGAAGCGGCAGCACGAGGTGGCTGCGGCAGTACTCGAGCCCAAGCTTGGCGACGGCGTGCGCGTCGAACGAGGACGGCGACTTCGGCTCGAGCGCCTCGAAAGGCATGCGCGCGAGCTCGGCGACGACCGCCTGCATCGCGCGCTCGGAGACGCCCTGCTCCTTCAGGATGTCGACGAGCCTGCGTCCGGGCGACTGCTTGAGGAGACGGCTGGCGGCGAGCAGCTGCTCGGCGGAGGCGATGCCGCGCTCTGCGAGGATCGCCTCGAGCGTGGCGCCCTCGGTCTTGTGCGCCGCATCGGGCACATAGAGGTCGCGCATGGCCTCCGTTCCGCTCGGGCGCGGCTTCGGAGCGGGCGAGGGAGATGCCGCCGTCGGGACGGATGCAGCGACGGGTGGCGGAGGCGTGGGAACCGGGCCGGGAGCCGCTGCGGGAGTCGGCGCGGGAGTCGGCGCGGGAGTCGCTGCGGTCATCGACGACTCCGTGGCGGCCGCATCGCCCTCGGCGGCAGCGGGCTTTCCCGTCGCCTTGCGAATGATGTCCTCGAGATCGAATCGTCCCACGGCGTGCTCCTCGTTCGTCTGCAGTCGACTACGGTCTCCCTCGTGACGACGCATGCGCCGGCGCATGCGCCGACGCACGGCCCTCGCGCCACTACTCCGCCGCGAGCTCGAGTCGCAGCGTCCGCTCCGCGTTCAGCTGCTCGTTCACCGCCCGGAGCGTGATCGCATCGAGCGCGACCGACACGATCTCGTAGCGCACGGGATGGTCGGGGAACATCACGACCTCGCCCACGCGGTAGACGCCGCCGTTCATGTTGACGAGCGATGCGGCGGGATTCGCAGCGACCAGCGTCGACTGGATGAGGAAGTCGCGCGCGCCGTCGTCGACGAGCGCCTCCCACTCCGAGATGCGGAACTCGCGCTCCGTGGCCGCGGCGGCCGCGGCCTCTGCGGCTGCATCGGCCGAAGCCTTCGGGGCCGCGGCCTGCGTGGCGTCCGCCTGCGCGAGGCCCCCGAGACGAACCTCGAACGGATTGCGCACGAGCAGCTTCCGCGGGATGCGGAGCTCGCGCGGCGCGTCGATGGCGATGGACGCCGGCGCCTCCACCGTCGCCTTCTCGCCCGCGGCGGCCTTCGGCGTGCGCTCCTTGAGGAACGCCTCGACGAGCTGCCCGGCCTCGGACTGCGTGAGGGTGTCGGCGGCGGCGAGGCCGATCGCTCGCATCGACCAGAGGCTCGCGACGGCGGCGACGACCACCGCCATCAGGACGAGCGCGCCGAAGCCGAAGCGGCGGCGCGTCGAACCCGCGCTGACGGTGAAGTCGCCATGGGCGTCATGGTGATGCGCGGCGCCGCCATCGGCCGCGCCTGCATCGACGAGTCCGAGTTCGTCGCGCGTGTTCACTTCTTGCCCCCTGACGCAGGTTGCGCTGCGGCGAGCGGCGCATTGAAGTAGATCGCGAGCGTGAGCTCCGCGCGGATCTCGCCGGGCGCGGCGTGCGTCGGCTTCGACTTGCGGTGCGGGTCGGACCCGAGCCGCGTGATGCGCATGCTGTGCAGGCGCGTGATGCGTGGCAGCGCCTCGACCGCGAGCAGGAACTCGTAGAAGCCGCCGAAGTCGCCCTCGATGCTGAGGTTGAGCGGGATCTCCATCGCCGCGCCCGCACTGACGGGCCTGTCGCCCTTGACCGTGCGCACCGCGACGCCCGTCCGCTGGGCGATGCGCGTCATCTCCTTCAGCAGGCTGTCGAGGCCCTCCTGGTCGGGCAGGCGCTCATTGAGACGCGCAAGCTCGACCTGGCGGTCCTCGATCTCGCGACCGAGGTCGCCGATCTGCGAGTTCAGCTGGCGAAGGCTCGCGAGGCGCGCCTCCTTGTTGCGGATCTCGGCGCGCGCGTTGGCGATCTCCTCGTTGCGCGGCGCGAACACGAAGACATACGCCGCGACGGGCATCGCGACGAGCGCCCCGAGCAGGAGCGTCCCGAGAAGCTGGCTGCGTGTGCTCATGGCGCGTCTCCCCCTGCGGATGCCTGCGAACGCGCGCCCCCGAAGAGCCTCGTGAACGACTCGAGCGCGGCGGCGGGGCCGCGGCCCTTCTCACCGTCCGCAGAGGCCGTGCGCGTCTCCTGCGTGAGTTCCTTGAAGATCTCGGGCGTGAGCCAGCGCCGGAGGTCGGCCTGCGGCTCGATCGACATCGACATGCGGAACTGGCTCGCGTCGAGCCCGTCGAGGTCCTTCTCCTCCATCAGCTCGAGCCTGACGCCCGACAGGATCGGAACGCGCTCGAGCGCCGTCATCCACCGTCCGACCTCGAGGAGGCTCGGCGCAGCGCCGACGACGACGATGTTCACGCGACGGACGACCGGCGCGGGGCGCTCGGGCGCGGCCGCCGCGGCCTTGCCCTTCGTGGCCTTCGCCTGCGCCGCCTTCTCCTTCGCGGCCTTCGCCTGCTCCTCGGCGGTCGGCTTCGGCGGCTTCACGATCTCGCTGCGGAGGTCGAGCTCGAGCAGCGTCACGCCCTCGGGCATGGTGTTGACGAAGAGCGCCAGCAGAGCGGAGCGCGGCACGGGCTCGATGAGCCCGCGGGCAAGCGCCGCCTTCTCGTTCATCTGCGCGCGGATCCGCTCGAGGTTCTTCATCTCCGCGATCTCCTTCGCGGCCTTCTCCGTGCGTTGCCCGACTGCCTCCTGCAGGGTGCGCACATCGCTCCACTGGCTGTTCGTGACGAGGAACGCGGCGAAGATCGCGATGATCATCACGGGAAAGAGCACTGCCGCGATGAGGCCCGTGCGGCGCTCGCGCGTCTCGAGGACGAAGTCGTCGGGGAGGAAGCTTTGCTCGTTCGGCATGGCGACTTCCGTTCAGAGATCCGTGGGCGCGCTCGCAAGCCCGCAGGCGACGGCCCAGTCGGGGTGCGCACGCTCCGGTTCGGGAAGCCCGGGCGGCGACGAGCCGATCGGGAGCATCCGCGAGAGCGGGTCGCCCGCCTTCGCAGGGAGCCGCAGCGCTGCGGCGAGGGCCTGGCAGAGCCCGACGTCGCGGGCCTCGCCTCCGAGGAACACCACGCGGCCGACGGTCCAGTCGGGGAAGAGCGCGGCGTGATAGCGGAGACACATGCAGAACTCGTCGGCGAGCATCTCGACGACCTCGCGCGCGACGGTCTCCGCGCTCGTGCAGAGCGCGATCGTGTCGCCATCGGCGTCGGGCGCGTGCTTTCCTGCGGCGAGCACGCCATGCTCGAGGCGCGTGCGGCGCACTTCCGCGATCGGAGCGCGGCGCGCCTCCGCGATGCGCGCGTCGAACGCGCGGCCCGAGAGCGGAACGGACTTCGCGAAGACAAGCTTCCCCTGGTGGCAGATGGCGATCTTCGTGCCGCCGTAGCCGAGGTCGGCGTACATCGTTCCCGTGCGCGCGCTCGAGTCCGCCGCGTGCAGGTGGTCGAAGGCGTGCACAAGCGCCTGGATCTCGGAGTGGACGCCGACGACGCCGAGGCGCACGCGCCGGAACAGCGCGACATAGCGCATCACATCCTCGCGCGACATCGCCAGCGCGATCGTCTCGAGCTTCGGCGCGCCGTCACGCATGGCCTCGCATACCTTGCTCACGCGCACGACGAGCGCCGACGGGTCGCACCCGAGTCCGAGCGCGAGCTGCGTGGCGGCCACGCTCTCGGCCTGGTCGCCGTCCGCGGGCGCGAGGCTCAGGTGCTTGACGAGGATGTGCTGGGAGAACGGCGCGAGGACGACGCGGTTTCCGCGGAATCCATTCGCCTTGAGGATGTGCGGAAGCTCGCTCGCGACATGATCGAGCCGCGCCTCGGCCGGCTTCGCGCGGAGTTCATCCGTGAAGGCGATCCAGCCCGCGGCGACGGCCTGCGGGCGCTCGCCGAGCGAGACCTGCAGCAGCTTGACGCCGCTCGAGCCGAAGTCGGCGAGCACGGGCGAATGCTGGGAACGGAACAGACTGAAGCCCACCAGAAGCCTCCCTCATGCGCTGCGCGGAGGCGCCGATCGCCTCCTGACCCGCCTTGGATCGGCAGGACGCGGGGCCGAATTGAGGGGCAAGGCCGAGAAGCGGCAGGTACGCGTGATCGCAGGCGGAATGCGTGCGTCCGAGAAAGGAGGCGCGCAGGGGGCGCGGCGCTCCCTTGGCGCCGCGAGGCCTCAGGCCCCGAGCAGCGCGCGGGGATCTGCAAGCAGCGCGGCCAGCGGCTCGATGCGCTGGCTGCCCGCGTCGAGGTCCTTGAGCGCGATGTTGCCGTCCGCCAGTTCCGCGCCCAGGATCACGGCTCGGCGCGCGCGGGCCTTGCCGGCGTCGCCGAGGAGCTTGCCGACATTGCGCGTCGTCTTCGAACTCGTGCGCACATGGAGCCCCGCGCGGCGGAGCGCCATGACGAGCCGCGGCAGCTCGACCTCGGCCGCTTCGCCGCCCGCGGAGATCACGAAGACATCGGGGCGCGGAAGGAGCGTCGCGCCGTCGTCGGGCAGGAGCTTGCGGTCGCGGAGCGCGTTCGCGAGGACGACATCGCCCATGCCGAGGCCGCAGGCGGGCATCTTCGGGCCGCCGAAGAGCTCGACGAGTCCGTCGTAGCGGCCGCCGCCCGCAAGCGCGCGCTCGGCGCCCGAGATCTCGTGGAACTCGAACACGGTGCCCGTGTAGTACGCGAGGCCGCGCACGATGCCGATGTCGACGGTGCACCACTCGAGGATGCCCATGCGCGACGCGTGCGCGCGGAGTTCGTCGAGCGCCGCGAATTCGTCGGCGGAAACGCCGATCTTCGCGGCGAGATCCGCAAGCGGCGCCGACAAGGGCTGCGTGGTGCGCGCCGCGATGTCGAAGCGAGCGATTCCCTCTGCCGAAAGCCCGAGAGCGCCCGCACGCTGGGCGAACTCCTCGGGCTTCAGCTTGTCACGGCGGTCGAGGAGCGTCATCGCGTCGGCGGTCTTGTCGGCGGGCACGCCGAGCGCCGCCAGCATGCGCGCGATCGCGGCGCGGTGCGAGACGCGCACCTGGACATCGCGCGGCGTGAGGCCGAGGCGCTCGAGGGCGAGGATGCCGCAGGCGATCACGTCAAGATCGTGTGGCGCGCCTTCGGCGCCGACGGTGTCGATGTTCCACTGGAAGAACTCGCGCAGGCGGCCGCGCTGCGGACGCTCGGCGCGGAACATCGAGGGAATCGCGAACCACTTCACGGGAATCGGCAGCGACCCCGCGTGCGCCGCGATCATGCGCGCGAGCGTCGGCGTGAACTCGGGCCGCAGCGCGTAGTCGCTCTCGCCGCCCGCGCGGCGGAACGAGAAGAGCTCGTTGACGATGCCTTCGCCCGACTTCGCGGTGTAGAGCTCGAGGTGCTCGAAGGTCGGGCCGTCGACCTCGTCGAAGCCGCAGTCGACCGAGGCGGAGCGCCACGCGGCTTCGATGTGGCGTCGCACAGCGAGATCGGCGGGGTAGAAGTCGCGGGTGCCCTTCGGAGCCTGGAACGAGTGCGTGCCCATAGGGCG